>CAYSJO010000321.1:0-7599 GCA_964431285.1 uncultured Planctomycetaceae bacterium | reverse complement strand
CCAGACCGGCGGCGTTCTCCGGGATTCCAATTTCTCGCGAGGCGTCCTTGAACTGTAGCTGGGCCTGATTGCGGAACAGCCGGGATGTCTTCGTCTTCGAACCGTTGTAACCGGGGGTGGGGTCCTCGCCGACGAGTAGATCAAGAAGTCCATCGCCGTCGATGTCCAGCACGGTAACACTGCGACCGCCAAAGGCGGCCGGGCAGGCGTCATTACCGCGTGACACATCCGTAAATCGACCGCCGCCCTCGTTGCGGAACAGAGAGCACGTTGCAAACGCATGACCCATGCGAACGGACAACCGGCTACCTTCGGGCGAGGGCATATTGCCCACATACAGATCGAGGTCCCCGTCGTTGTCCAGGTCCGCAAATACGACACCGGTCGCACGTGCCGAAATTCGCAACTGCGGCTGGTCGTCCCGCTTGAAAGGTCCTTCCTGATTGCGAAAGAACAGATTCGGCTGCGTGTCGGTATAGTGAAACGTTCCAACGTAAAGGTCCGCCCAGCCGTCTCCGTCGACGTCGCCCCAACCTGCACCATGCCCCTGAATCCCCGCTGCGGCGGGAAGGAACCCCGTTTCCGTACCGACGTCACGAAAGACGAATTCCTCAGCACCGGTCTCACCACCGTGCAGAGCAATGAGCATCAACAGCACTCCGGCAGGTGCCGGAGATTTCAGAGTAAGGCGACGGGATGTTGTCATGAGAATCCAAGCCTGTGAATCAAAAGGACCATTGCCGTGCCGTGCGACCAGGACTGCGTTCCATCAACCCTTATGCGTAGCCGTCGCCGCATCTCTAGCTGAGGATTTTCTTCACGACCTGGCTCGTTTATCCAGACCGTAATGTGGGAAGTACAGGCGTGTGGGGTCGATGCCCGGTTGATGCAGCATCGATGCGTGAAAGTCGCGAATGTGGACAGGGGCTTTGGCCACGTTGTAGCAGAAGTCAAACGGCAATCAGAATGGCGTCGTGGTGATGAGCCGCAGCAACACGCATGTCCGGACTCGAATCTTATCCCATACGAAGCCGAATCGTTTTTGAACAGCTCGATAATGCCTTGCGGTATGGCGAACGATTCGAGCAGCGAAGTGCGCCGGCGAGCGTGTTCGAATGGACCAGCGCGGCGGCAGTCAACCAGACAATGTCCGCGAACAATCACCCGTATGCCTGTGTCTCGGCTATCCAGCCCGAGCAACCGGCATGCCAGTAGAATCTGCAAGGTCGGTGAAGTTGCCAATTCTCAGGCAGCGACTGCTTCTGCCGACGCGATTCCAGGCGTAGAATGAAGAGACTCACGGAGGGATACTGGAGCCGGGCTGAGCCAGCTCCCTCTGGTACGAACGCGATCACTGATCTTTCAGACCGTGTTCCTCTGCCAGGACCGCAAAACCAAACCGAGGTGTGCATGATTCAGGAAACACTTTCCTTCGAAAGTCAGGAACAGATTCGCGCGCTGTTTGGATGTCAGGATGAAAACCTGCGACTGCTGAGAGAGCGACTGGATGTCCAGGTCGTTGTCCGCGGTGAGGAACTGCGGTTGACCGGTGCAGACGATCATGTCGCCACTGGAGTCAAAGTCTTCGCGGAACTGCAGGACGTCGTGCGCCGTCATGGCGAACTTTTTCCCACTGAAATCGAGCGGATTCTTGGACGTCATACGGGCGAGTCGGTTGTGTTCCCGCGACTGACCGAAGCCGATGGACCCTCCACACATACGCGGCACGATGGCAACGGCCGTCGGAATGGTGGAAACGGTAATGGATCGCGGGTGGCACAGTCTGAGTCGACGGACGGCGCCCCGATCAACCTGTTCGAGAAAGCTCGCGCCGTCCATCCACGAACCAGCGGCCAGGACCGATACGTCGAAGCCATTCGCCAGAATGATCTGGTGTTCTCCATTGGACCGGCCGGGACCGGAAAAACGTATCTCGCCGTCGCGATGGCGCTGAATGCGCTGCGGACAGAACGTGTACGTCGAATCGTGCTGGTCCGCCCAGCGGTCGAAGCGGGTGAGAAACTGGGCTTTCTGCCCGGGGACATGCAGGCCAAAGTCAATCCATACCTGCGTCCGTTGATCGACGCCCTGTCGGACATCCTGACGTACGAACAAGTCAAGAGATACATGGAACATGACGTCATTGAGATCATTCCAATGGCGTTCATGCGAGGTCGAACTCTTAATGATACGTTCATAATTCTCGACGAAGCCCAGAATACGACGACCACTCAGATGCAGATGTTTCTGACGCGAATGGGTGAGAATTCCAAAATCGTGGTGACGGGTGACCCCACTCAGGTGGACCTTGCCAGCCATGCGAAATCGGGCCTGCCAGACGCGATTGGACGACTGCGGGATATTCCCGGAGTTGAAGCGGTTGAATTGACTGGTCAGGATATTGTGCGTCACCGACTGGTCCGCGAGATTGTGCGGGCATATGACGATGATCGCCGCCATAAGCCGCGCCGCGGCTGAACCGGCTTTGCCCGATGGGGCATTCTCGCGAAGGAGGTCAATCGACTCGCCAGAAGCACAGGAGTTGCGACTCGTCGTAGTCGCATGTCTTCAGGGACAGTCGATGAACCGCTGCCATGCCGCTTTTCGGCCACCGCAATCAGCGACGTCATCGCACGTCGCGCCTCGCGATCGAAACCTCTCAGGGCTTCATCCCCCGTGCGGTGGTGGCTCTGCGCGATCGCAAGGTGCTGGCCCGGCTCTCGCTGGTTTCTCTGGCCGTGATCGTGCTCAGCATCGTACTGGAGGGCTGGACGTCGCCGTTTCCTTACCGAAACGGCGATCGACCTGATCACGGTATCCTGGCCAGTGTCGACTTCGAGCGAATCAACTCGCTGGAAACGGAACGACGACGTAATCAGGCGGCTTTGCGTGTTCCGCTTCACTTCCGTAGCCAGCCATTGCCTGAAGAATCGCTGCGTGCGCATCTGCGTGCGGACTTTCAGGAGATTCTGGACAGCGAACAACTTGAAACGCTGGCTCCCGAAGTCGCCTCGGCCTTTGGGCTGAGCGATGCTGAATTGACGGCTGAGGGGAGTGCACCAGTCACCGATCCTGGCGCTGCGTTTAGGGCTTTGCGTAGTCTGCTGATGGCAGAGGACATCGAGCGAGATGCTGGTGGACAGACTCGGGCCGAACGCGTCGAAGGGCTTCTGGCCGAGTTCGAAAAACTGCTGGATGTGATGGGCGGTCCCGGCATCATTTCTCCCAGTGACGTCAAACGCCAGCAGATCGACGCAGGCCAGCAAATCGCGATTTCGGATGGCGAACGTGGAGGCAAGACGTACGGACTACTCGATGTCGACATGCTTGCGATGATGAAGCCAGCCGGGCGCATTGCAGTGACGTGGTAATCGATGCCGTTGCTCAGTCAGGTCCGACCTCAGGTTCACAACTGGCTGCTCGCCGAGGTTGAGCCAACGCTGACCTACGACCGCTCGCGGACAGAAGAAGCGCGACGGGACGCACGGGAAAAGGTCGACGTTGACCTTGAGAAGTGGTTTAAGGGGCAGGTGCTTGTCGGGTCCGGAGAACTGATCGAAGACGCGCAGCTCAATCTGCTCCGCGATGAGTACGTCGCCGTACAACGCGCATACCGGGAAGACAGCTCCAACGTTTTCTTTCATCTGCAGTGGATCCGACTGGGAACGGTCGTCCTGATGCTGATCATCCTGGCGGGCATCAATGGGGCCTATCTGATTCGTAGCGAACCTCAACTTGTCGGGTCGTTCGCGCGGCTGACGGTTTACCTTCTGTCGATCATTGTTGCGGTCGGACTGGCGAGATGGGCAGCAGCTCATCCGGACCTGCGCGCGGAAATCGTGCCAGTGGTTGTGACTTCGATGATCTTTGCCATCGCATACAATCAGATGATGGCAGTCCTGGTA
Source organism: uncultured Planctomycetaceae bacterium (assembly GCA_964431285.1). Taxonomy (GTDB): domain Bacteria; phylum Planctomycetota; class Planctomycetia; order Planctomycetales; family Planctomycetaceae; genus CAUZFZ01. Next base: position 3,694 of record CAYSJO010000321.1, on the reverse strand, counting down.
GCGTTCACGATCAGCCTGCTGGTGACACTTTCAACCGTCGGGCAACTGTCGCACTTCGTTCTGATGATGAGTGTCTCAGCAACAGCCGTTATTCCGTTGACTGAGGTGCCATCGCGGTCTTCGCTGATCAAAGTAGGATTCGTGACGGGAATAGCCTGGGTCGTTGTGTCGTGTGGTCTGGCGGTCCTGAACAGCCCATCGCCGCAGTATCTCTGGTCGGACGGACAGTTCTTCAGCCACGCTCTGATTGGAGCAGCGTGGTGTCTGGGCGCGGGCGGACTTGTTGCCTGCAGCCTGCCTTTCATCGAGAAGACATTTGGTGTCGTCACCGACATCAGCCTGCTCGAAATGAGCGACGTGTCGCATCCACTGCTTCAAGAACTCGTGCGACGTGCTCCGGGGACTTACAACCATTCGATGACTGTCGCCAGCATGGCTGAATCTGCCGCCGAGGCAATCGGAGCCAACGGGTTGCTGGTGCGCGTGGGCGCCTACTTCCACGACATCGGCAAAATGCTGAAGCCCGAGTACTTCATCGAGAACATCACGGAAGGGCAGAAAAGTCGTCATGAAGACCTGAATCCGGCGATGAGCACGCTAATCATCATCGGACACGTAAAAGACGGCGTCGACCTGGGACTGGAACACCACCTGCCACCACCGTTGATTGACTTCATCGCACAGCACCACGGAACCACTCTGGTGCAGTACTTTTACCACGAGGCACGCAAACAGGCGGAAGCTGACGAGGACCATCGCACTGACGCCGAGGAATCGTCATTCCGTTATCCAGGTCCAAAACCGCAGACGCGAGAGGCCGGCGTTATGATGCTGGCGGATGCGGTTGAGAGTGCGAGCCGAACATTGAGTGATCCCACACCCAAACGGATTGAATCTCTGGTGCATAAGATCACAATGGACAAACTTCTGGACGGACAATTTGAGGAGAGTCCACTCACACTGAGGCAGATCCACACGATTGAAGAATCGCTCGTTCAATCACTGACAGCGATTCATCACGGACGAATCAAGTATCCGGAGCAGCAGCGATCGGCGTCGTAGCCGCGCTTGCCACGCACATGTACGAGATCGAAGTTGCGGACAACCAGGACGATATGACCGTCAGCGTCGAACGCGTGACGGATGTTGTCCGGAAAACTCTGACCGCCGAACAGGTCGCGTCCGCGACAATCAGTGTGGCCATCGTCGACAGCACGACAATGCATGAGCTGAACCGGCAGTTCCTCAATCACGACTACGAGACGGACGTGCTGAGCTTTCTACTCGACGAGTCGGAATGGCATGTGGACTCCGAATCGGAGAATACGACACCCCGAGGTTTGGGACGTGCGATTGACGGCGAAGTCATCGTCAGTGCTGCCTACGCTCGTGATATGGCGGCGGAGTACGACTGGGCTCCGGAAGATGAGTTGACGCTTTACATTGTGCATGGCCTGCTGCACCTGTGCGGTTACGACGATATGGCCGCCGACGAGTTGTCTGTGATGCGGGCTCGTGAGTGCGACATCTTTCGCCTGCTCGAACTGCCGCCACCTGTTCGGTCCAGCGATGACTTCGGTCATGTTTCTGCCACAGCAGCCTCCGATTCGGGAGGGGCACAGTGATTCCCGTCGTCGTTCTGTGTGCGACATTACTGATGCTGATTTTTCTCAGTGCCGTAGCGTGCCACAGTCTGCGAAGTTTTTCCCGTAATCGGCTGGACGAGATCTGCGAGAAGAACGGCACTCCCGACCGATTCCTCGAGATTCTGAGAACCTGGGACACCGTTCTTGTCGGCGCCCAGACTGTGCTCGTGATTTTTTCCGTGGCCCTGGTCGCGATCGCCGTGTCTGCGTGGGATCTGGTGCCGGCTGTCGACGCGAGACCGAAGGCCGGTGTCGAGTGGTTCAATCTGGCGATGAAGTGGCTTTGCCTGATTGTGATTCTTTTGCTGACGACAGTCGTCTTCCCGCGGGCAATCTCCAATGTCGTGGGCGAACGATATCTGTATCGGACCTGGCGAATGATCCAGGCCGCATCTTTGCCAGTCCGCCCTGTTATCTGGCTGGCGGCACACGTCGACATGCTGCTGCACAGGCTGTTCGGGATGGAAGAGCCTGATCCAAACAGTCCCGAGACCCTGGCCGCTGAAATTCGCACGATCGTAGACGCCGGGCAGCGTGCCGGTGCCATCGACTCGAATGCGCACACGATGATCGACCAGGTGATGGACCTGAAGGATGCCGATGTGGCGTCCGTGATGACACCCCGCACTGAGATGTTCTGCCTGCGAGCGGACCTGACAATTCAGGAAGCGCGGCAGGTGGTTCTGGAAGCGGGACACACACGATTGCCGCTGATCGGAAAATCACCGGACGACATTCTCGGAATCCTGTATGCCAAGGACCTGCTGGGTTACGTCCATGAGATCGGTGACAGCGCATCGCCGTTGACCGATATCGCGCGGGGGGCGTTCTATGTGCCGGAAACAACCAGCGTGGATCGACTGCTGGAAACCATGAACCGCAAGCGGGTTCACATGGGGGTCGTATTGGACGAGTACGGCGGTGTCGCCGGTATTGTCACAATGGAGGACCTGCTGGAAGAGATCGTTGGTGAAATTGTCGATGAGTATGACGCCGAGGAGACTGATCCGATTCAACGTGTTTCCGATGACGTCAATGAAGTCGACGCGCGCGTCCACATCGATGATCTGGTTGAGGAGTTTCAATACGACCTGCCGCAGGACCGGGACTACGACACAATCGGCGGATTCGTGTTCTCACACCTGGGCCGAATCCCCAAACCGGACGAAACGTTTTCCTGGGGCAAACTGCGATTTACCGTGCTGGATGCCGATCAGCGGCGGCTGTTGAAACTGCGTATTGAACACGACGAATCGCTCAGCGCAGTTCGCCGCGACGAGGAGTGAGTTCGACGCCACAAGTCCTCAGGGCAATTCGAGGGGCCACGTATGAAAGTCCTTCTCGCCGAAGACGATGAATTGACCCGACAGGGACTCGCCGAAGTTCTTGCGTCGGAGGGCTACGAAGCGACTCAGGTCGCAGATGGCCGGGCCGCTCTGGAGAGTTTTCGATCCGTGCGTCCCGAATTCATTTGTCTCGACATCATGATGCCCGGGCAAAGCGGGCACGACGTATGTCGTGCGATTCGAGCGGCCGATGCGGATATTCCCATCATCTTCATCAGTGCGAAGTCAGAAGAGATCGACAAAGTGGTCGCGTTCGAACTGGGCGCCGACGACTTTATTGTAAAGCCGTTCGGTGTTCGCGAGGTGGTGGCTAGGATTCGAGCGGTTACTCGCAGGTGTTACGCATCCCGTGCTACAGAAGCGCCACGTTCGTTTGAGATGGCCGGCCTGCGTGTCGTTCCATCCGAACTGCGCGCCTATCGCGGCGAAACGGGGATCGAACTGAGCCTGCGCGTTACCCACACACAACCGCACAAATGCGGTACTCAAACAGCCTATCGAAACGCATACGTCTCGTTTTCGTAGGTGAAGTCGCTGTCGTCGAGATGCGCGTCGAAGTCGATGTCACGAAACGCGTAGTTCTCGAGCAGTGTGGTGCCATCGAGGTCATCGGTGTCGGCCTCGGGAGCAAACTCTGCCCAGGTCCAGTTCCTGACCTGTTCGGGTACCATCAGCTTTCGGTCTATGCAATTCTGACACTTG
>CAYSJO010000320.1:0-5909 GCA_964431285.1 uncultured Planctomycetaceae bacterium | reverse complement strand
CGCTGCTCGGTTCCTCCTTTTTATCTCTATTTATTAGGCCCCGTTGGGCTCTGCGGCGGGCCCGCCCTACTCCCCGATCAGACGAGCTGCGGGATCGGTCGCCCCTGACCGATGAATTGTGTCAGTTCCACCGGAATGTCTGCCAGCAGTCGCATGGCGGGTACGTCGACCATCAGGTTGACGACCGTGCCCATCAGGTCCTGTACCGAGACCGGGCTTTGCGCCGGCGTGCTGACTTTACGGTCTGATTCACCAATGACCTGACCCATCTTCAGGCCTCCGCCGGCCAGAGCCAGCGTGCACAGATTGCCCCAGTGATCGCGTCCGGCGTTCTTGTTGATCCGCGGCGTACGCCCGAATTCACCGGTGATGATCAGCAGCACTTTGTCGCTCAGGCCGCGATCCTCAAGATCGGCGAGGAACATTGCCACCGCGTGGTCTACGGAATTGCCATACGTATCCATCGCCTTCACAAGGCCCCGATGCATGTCCCAGCCACCGCTGGAAACATTCACAAATCCGACTCCGGCTTCAACAAGTTTGCGGGCCAGCAACATCTGATGTCCCAGCCCTTTGCCTTTCAGATCCTTGAACTTCTCGGTGCTGTAGCGGTCGATGAGCTTCGGATCTTCCTTCTTGAGGTCGAACGCATCCGCCGCTCCGCCGAGCACAACTTCGAATGCCTGCTTCTGGAATCTATCCGAACCTTCGTAGCCCGGACTGGCATCAAGTTGCCGTTTCAGACCGTCGAGTTGACCGAGCAGCGATCGACGATCATCCAGCCGATCGACGGGCATATTCAGCCGCATGTTCTGTTTGACTTCGCTGCCCTTGCTCGGATCAAATGGACTGTAGGCACGACCGAGCAGTCCGGCCTGGCCGGCTGTGCCGATGGAATCGCCCTGACGAAACTTTGAATCCGCACCGGCTGGAGTGACCAGTGAGTAGTTCGGCAGACCGGTGCGTGGGTTCGTCGGTCCGGCCAGTCGAGAATAAATCGACCCCATGCTGGCTTTCAGTGAGTTGCCACCAGTCAGGACCAGCTCGCGACCGCGACCGTGACTCGAACTGCCGTGGCGGAATGAACGCACAAACGCCATCCGATCGGCCATGGCCGCCATTTCCGGAAAGCCACCACCGATGGTGACGCCGGGGATCTTCGTCGCGACTTCGCCGGTTATGCTGCGGTATTCGGCCGGTGCAGACATCTTGGGATCGAATGTCTCGACGTGCGTAGCGCCTCCGGACAGGAATAGCACCACAACCGCTTTGTCCTTAACCAGCTCGGCTCCAGCCTGGCCGGCATTCGCTTTCGCCTGCAACAGACTCGAAAGCGACAGGCCACCCAGCCCCAGCGTTCCCGCCTGAACGAAACTTCGGCGTGTCATCCCCTCGCAGTCGCGACCAGAGCTGCCAGTGAAAAGAGTCAACATGAGCGGAATCCTTTGTATGGTCGGGGTTGAGACGTCGATTCTTCAGTAGGATGGCCTTTCCAGGCCGTCGGTACATCACGACGGCCGGAAGGGCCATCCTGATTGTCAGCAGGACTGGACAATACATCGGGAACTACTGATCTGTCTGCTGCAAACTGCTCAGAAGACGCTCATTTCTGCTCATCGGGTTAAGCACCGGCGCCCGTAACAGCAGCGTCGCTCTGCCTGGAAGCCGGTGCGACTTGTGGTGAATTTAGCGGCGGCGTTCACGGACGGAGACGTCAGCACGTGTGCGCGAGCCGCAGCCAGCTTCTGGATGCGGGCCTCTTCGTGCTGCGCTCGCGCTGCTGCGTCAATGATCTCCGGAGCGGCGGCGATGAGTTCTGTACTTCGTGTCGGGCTCCGCCTCCGGACGCCCGCTGGCGGTGGCTTCTCCAGTCTGCATGGCCTGCTCCAGCAGGTCCGGCAGCGACTGCATGATTCAGCAACTGCCACGGCGCGACTAACGGCTGCGACATGCTTTTCAGAGGCGTCTGGCCAAGCGTGTGCGTAAAGACCCGCAGTATTCTTTCAAGTCCGCAAACAAACGTTCCGCCGTCTGGCCTCGCTTCCGAGATAACAACTTCACTTCCACACGCGACATCTTTCCACGATGAGTCTGAAGCCGGTGGCAATCAGAGGTCGGCTGAAGCCGACCGGTTAGTGCGTGCATCATCCCAGCTACCGGACCCGGCGGCGATTCTCGAAGTGAATCTGATCGACGCCCTTCGGCTTGATTCCCGCGTCACTGATTCGCTTTCGCAACAGGGCCGAGAGTTCTGTGACCCGGGCTGCGTGCTCCGGCCGGGAGGCGAGGTTGCTCATCTCCTGCGGGTCGGTCTCATGATCGTACAACTCGGCTCCTGCACTGCCGTCTTCTCCCCATGCGGAGAACCGGTACCGGGAAGTGCGGACGCTATAACCACTCGCATACTGCGTGAGCGCAGATGTTCGCGGCGCGGCTGATGAATCTCGCAGCGCCGGAGCAAGGCTGACTCCAGACACGTACGAGGGCGCGTCCAGCCCACACAAATCAGCCAGTGTCGGATAGAAGTCAACCATCTCGGCCGGAGCACCCGTGCTCTTACCGACAGCCTTGATGCCGGGTCCAGCAACAATCAGTGGCACGCGCGCGGCGTTTTCGAACAGAGTCGTCTTCTGCCAGTGACCGTGTTCGCCCATGTGGTATCCGTGATCGGACGTGAACACGATCACGGTGTTTTCCGCGAGTCCTGTCTTATCGAGCGCATCCAGAATGAGTCCCAGTTGCGCATCGGCAAACGTGATGGATGCGTAATAAGCCTGAATCGCCTGACGGGCCAGATTGTTGGCCAGGTTGATCTGGTCCTTCTTGCGTTGCACCGATTGCCGGGCCGGAGCCGGCAAAGTATCGAAATATCCCGCCGGAACTGTGGGCACGACGATCTTCTCCAGCGGGTACATCTCGAAATACTTCTTCGGAGCTACGAAAGGCGTGTGAGGGCGAAACAGTCCGACCGCCAGGAAAAATGACGTGTCGTCTTTCGCGTGCTTCCCAAGCTGATCAATTGCCGCCGCAGCAGCGATGCCGTCGGTTTGTTCGGCGTCCGTTCCATCGGCAGCCAGCCAGCTGAGAGTGCCACCAAACTGACCTTTGCGCAACGTGAAGATGATGTCCTCGTCATCAACATCGCGCCCGCGCGGGTTAACTGTGTAATTCCATGAATACGGGTCGTCGTGCCCGCTCGTGCCAATGTGCCTTGGCACGTTGTAGTGGTAGATCTTGCCAATCCGCGTCGCGAAGTAACCAGCATTACGAAACATCTGCGACATCGTCTGGACGTTGGGCAGATGCTCACGCAGGTAGATCGCGTTCCGGTGAATCAACGTCTGGTCGGGATACAGACCGGACATGAAAGAAGCGCGACTCGGGCCACACAACGGGTACTGGCAGTAAGCACGCTCAAATCGCACGCCACGCTTTGCGAGTCGGTCGATGTTGGGCGACCGAACCTGCGGATGTCCGTAACAACTCAGGTCGCAGTTCAAGTCATCGCAGATTAGAAACAGAACATTCGGTTTTGTCGGAGCTGTGTCGTCTGCGGCACTCCATTCCGTCACGCAGAGCACAGCGAGCAGGAACAAACCGACAACCGATGGAACGCGGAATGTATCTACCGTGATTGGGCATCTGAGATTCATCGTAAGGCTCCACGTTGGTTTTCAGCGCTCCTGCGCTGAGTTTGTCTACTCTCGTCGAACGGCTGTCAGGTCTTTCACGGCGTCGATTTTCTCTCCAAACGCATTGCGTGCGGTCAATGAGATTCCGTCCGAGCTGACATCGAAGATCAGGATGTTCTCCTGCGGTGTGTAGCGGTAGCCTCGTTCTGGCTGCTTCTGCGATTTCCAGTAGGTGTTCCACGGACTCTTTAACTCGGCCGAGAACGGCGCGCCGGCACCACCGCTGACGATGTACCACGTCGGATGTTTCAATCCTGGAATCGGTGCGATGTCGTTCTCAGGCCAGTTGATGCGACCTGTGTCTGGATTGATGTCGGCTTCGCTTCCCGCCGGAACGTCTGAATTGATGAGCGTGCGGTAAAGAGCATGCTCATCGGAGTTGATCACGCACACCGCCTTGCTGGATTTCGAAATCAGTCGGGCCAGCGTGTTACGTACTTCGATCACTCCCAGTGGTTCGGGCCGAACTTTGCCATCGACGAACACATGGGCTCGACTGTTGTTGTTGCCGTGGTACCCCATGGCATCGGCAACATGCTTGCCGGTGGGGAATATCGGCTCGTGACCATAGAGCACGATGTGTTTAACTGTTGGATCACTCTCGGCAGCGGCGATGCTCGAGTCGATCCACTTGAGCTGCTCGCTCATGACATACCCTTCCGGGCAGACGCCGTACTGCTTTGCCTGCTGATTGACCAGACTGCCGTCGTTCGGTGTGTCGGTCTCCAGCCAGTAGTTGGTGTTGAAGCCGATGAACTTCACACAGCCATATTGAAACGTGTAGGCCGTTTCGTCGTACGAGGGGAAACCAGGCCGCGGCTGCGGCCCGTTTGTGGGGTTGACGAATTCATCAGCGAATACGGCTTCCGTGCTGTGTCTGTCATACGGCCAGAGGTCGAAACTCAAACCGTACTTGCTGACAGAATCCGAATACGTCTTCATGAGTGCTTCGTGGTTGCCCGGCACGGCGTAGAACGGGATGAATCCGGAGATTCCCGCCGCGGACTGTTTCCACACGCGCAGCTGAGTTCGAAAATCTTCTTCAATCTGCGTGTAGCCAGTGGAGAAGTCTCCGCCGAACAGAATGAGGTCAGTCTTCTCTCGAAGAGCGACGCCACACAGCCGTTCCATCGTGTCGACGTTGACGGCGGAAACGTCTGCCATTGAGTTTCCGATACCGCCGCGACTGTCTCCCAGAAACGCAAAACGGAAACGGTCGGCGCCCTTCTGGGGCGCCGTGCGGAATGTGATGTCCTCTGACTGCGTCTGCCCAACGCGAACGCAGTATGTGTACTTCGTGGAAGGCTGCAGTCCGTCAACGGGAATCTCGTGCTGGTACCAGCCAGCTCCTGTCTGCCTGGGGGCCGGTCCTTTAATGGTTCTCTCAGCGTTCTTGAGCACGACCGTGGCAGGCTGCGATTTGTCAGTCACCAGAGAAACGACGACACGATCGGAATGATCGCTGGTCACCAGGTGGATGGCCGGCCCTTCGAGGATTGTTGGCAGGCGTGTGAAGGTGCCGTCCTGCTCCAGACGCACGGTCAAGGATGTGTCGAAAATCCCCAGCGGTTTGAACTGAGTCGTCTCTTTCCCGCTGTCGTCGATCTTTTGAACTGCGAGTGCGAGCTCCATGCGCAACGCAAATCGCCCCTGACTTCCCGGTCCCCAGCCCTCGCTGTTGGTTGTTGTTGGAGTGAAGAACCCCGCGAGGGCAACCGTTCCGGAGTTGACATCCGCATCGCGACGATCGAACCGCTTGACCCGCAGTCGGCCGTCCCTGGTAGCGAACGGCCACGGCCCGGTCAGCACGGTTCCATGAATGTCCTTCCCAGCCACGACAGTGCCATCCAGCAATGTGACCTCGTCAGGAAACCGTACGGTGTATCCCTCAGGAGCCGCGTGCACGGCACTGGTGACTATCTCCAGCGACAGCAGCGTCTGCGGTCTGCCTTTCGCAACACCGAACTTGCCCGTCACCGCAGCGAGGTCGATCGGTAGCAGTGGCGCATCTTCTGCTGGAGCAAACGTGGGAAGCGACAGGAGAACAATGCCAATCAGAATTCTTTGGGTCATAAGGCGTCTCAGCATGAGGTGTCTGAAGAGTCTTCGTTCGATCAACGATGCCAATTGATGTGACCAGACGAAGGATTTGAACAGTAGCCGGGCGTGTCTTCAACGCACTCATGCCGACCCCTTCGAAGCACTTGTTGTGACTGG
>CAYSJO010000319.1:0-15974 GCA_964431285.1 uncultured Planctomycetaceae bacterium | reverse complement strand
GCCGTTGACTTCAAGGATACTGCCGTTGTCGCCGGTCAGCGTTCCGAGGGTAATCGTGTCATTACCCAGTCCGGCATTGATCCGTGTTCGGGGCACGGAACTGTCGACCGTCAGGGTGTCGCCGCCTTCAGTGATCTGCAGGCTGCTTCCCAGGGAGCCCACCATGTACGTGTTGTCTGCATCGGTACCCAGCACGACGACCGTGTCGAATCCTTCTGTGCTGGACAGCGTGTCGTTGCCAGACGCATTGCCGCCCCACACCAGCGTGTCGTCATCCGCTCCACCGTCGGACACATCGTTCCCATTCTGACCGTTCAGTGTGTCCTGTCCGTCGCCGCCTCGCAGCGTGTCGTCGCCCATGCCCCCATTCAGCACATCATCTCCGCCACCTCCGTCAAGCGAGTCGTCGCCGTCATTACCTTCCAGCATGTCATTGCTCGTGCCGGCAGTAATCGTGTCATCGCCTTCATCTCCACGCAGCGTGTCCGATTCGGTATTAACAGCTGGCACCGGGTCCATGAAGAGCGGAGTGTTATTGTTCGCAGGAGGTGTATTACCGGCGGGTGTCGGGTCGTCGTCGATGATGCGACCTTCACCCGTCGCGTCGAAGATGGCCGCCCCGATCGGATTCGACAGATCGACGAAGAAACTCTCTCCGTTGACTTCGTCGAGAGAGTCACCGATCACAGAAATTGTGACAGTTCTTGAGGTGTCACCGACTGTGAACGTCAACTGACCAGTGCGTCCCAGATAGTCAACATTTTCCGTGGCAGCAGACGTGCCAATCCCCGGACGCGTGGAGAAATCGACCGTCACCGGGTCCAGGATTGTCCCGGAAAGTGTGACAGTGAACGCCATTTGGCGGTTGCCGCTGCTGCCTTCGAATGCAGTCGCATTGCTGATCGAAAGCAGAGCTTCGCGGGCATCAATGCGGTCGTCCCCGAGGCCGCCATTGATAACGTCGAGCCCGGTTCCGGCGAGTAACGTGTCCATGCCCGCGTTGCCGCGAATCGAGTCGTTATCCGCGTCACCACTCACAGCGTCATTGCCACCACCACCGAACAGTGTGTCCTGACCGTCTCCGCCGCGAATCAGGTCGTCGTCCAGTTCTCCGTCGATACTGTCGTCACCCGCGCCGCCCAGAATGGTGTCGTTGCCGTCGTTTCCGTTGATCACGTCGTTGCCGAGATTTCCGTCGATGCTGTCGCTGCCTGTGCCGCCATCGATCACATCATCGCCATCGCCACCGTCGATCGAATCGCCGCTGCTGCCACCATTCAGCGTGTCGTTGCCCAGCCCTCCATCAACCGTGTCGGCACCGGAACCTCCGTCGATGGAATCGTTCCCCGCATCGCCAGTAATCAAATCCGAGCTGTTGCCACCCCTGATGACGTCGTTATCCAGGCCACCATTGATCACATCCGCGCCGTTGCCACCGTCCAGTGTGTCGTCACCAGAGGAACCATTGACCGTGTCGGCACCGTCTTCGCCAGTAAGACTGTCGTCGCCACCCATCCCATTGATCAGGTCCCGACCGTCGCCACCGTCAATCGTGTCCTGGCCAGATCCACCTGTCAGCGTATCGGCGCCATCACCGCCCATGATGTTCGCCGCAGCAGTCACAGGCCCCAGGACTGCGTCGTTCCCATCGCCGGCGTCGATATTGACGTTCGTCAGTGCAGCGAATGTCCCCAACATGACGGATGACAGATCGATGGAGCTGTTTCCGTCGCCAGCGTCCACATCAATCTGAACGATGGACGAGGCGAGTGAGCCTGAGACTGCTGTGAATTCCTGGAAACCCAACCCATCCTTCCGGTCAAATTCGACCCGCAAGGCAGTTCCCACAGAACTGATCCGGACATCCTCATTTCCGTCCATCATGACGTTCAGGATGCCGGCATTCACCGAGGCAGTGACAGAAAGTACAATCCTGTCCTCCAGATTCTCAATGCGGTGAGACCGTCGTGAGGCTAGGCGACGAGACAGGGATGTCAACCAGGATGTTAAACGCATGATTCGAGTCCGACTCAAAGGTTGCAGTGTTTTCAGAACAGGCCATCGTAGGCCGGGCTGAAAACGCGAAGCAAAGAGAATCGGGTCGGTTGAGCTGTAGCGACACGATGCGACCAGGCAACACTTCCGAGTTTGTGCCAAACCGTCGTGGCACAGGATCCCGTCACGGTCCCACCAGCCGGTTTCTCACACAGAAGCGAAATGGCACGACATGCGCGGCACGGAGGCACGGAGCAGTCGGGATTGTTCCGAATGCCACGAGTAGCAGGCCGGAACATCAGGCCTCAAGTTCCCAGCCTTTGCGGTAGTCCTTGCCGAGCATATCTGCCGCCCGTTCGTGGCCCGAGATGGTCATCGTCTTCGCATCCCACTTCAGCGCCGAACCGGGCAGTCGCAATGCGATCGTGCCCAGCAACACGGTCTCCGTCAGGCGGCCGGCGTAGCTGAAATTGGACTTCGTCTTACCCTCGCCGCGGCACGCATCGGCCCACAGGACGTAATGGCTCAGGCGTTCCAACTCGGGCAGGCGCAAGTCGGCAAACTTCTCCTCCGGGAGCAACTTCGGTGCGCCTACGTGCGGGATCAGCAGTGCGCCTTTAGATCCCAGCAACATGGAACCGGAACCGGGCAGTTTTGATGGATCAATGATCTCTTTGAGTTCCTCGGCTGGCTTGTGCCCCGGACCATCAATCCATGTCAGCTTCAACTCGTCACCGGAGGTTAGACCCGTTCCGGGAAATACGTAATCGACCCGAACAGATTCTGTCCATGTTTCGGAATTGATCTTCGGTGCCTGGGCTGTCAACGAAGTCGGAGCCGTCAGCTTCAAAGCCATGAACACCGGGTCCATGATGTGGCAGCCGAAATCACCGAGTTGCCCATTGCTGAAATGCTGCCAGCCACGCCAGTTAAAGGGATGGTAGATGCTCGCCTTGTAGGGACGTTCCGGAGCAACACCCAGCCAGTTGTTCCACATCAGAGTCTTTGGAACGGGATCATTGCCGGCAGGTCGATCAATCGCACGCGGCCAGGTTGGCGTGCCGGCCTGCCACGAGTACACACGATTCACTTTGCCAATCAATCCTTCGTGAACAAGCTTGACCGCCAGACGATACTCGGCATAAGCCTGTATCTGATTGCCCATCTGAGTTACCAATCCGCGTGACTCAGCGGTCTCGCTCATCATCCGAGCTTCTTTGACGGTGTGCGTCAGCGGCTTCTGGCAATACACATGCCGGCCTCGGCGCATCGCATTCAGCGCGATCAGAGCATGCATGTGGTCGGGCGTCGAAACGATGACTGCGTCGACCTTTTCCTTATCGAGCAGCACGCGCCAGTCGCGGTAGAGAGTCGCATCGGGATACTTCTCGGCGGCACGTCCCAGGTGATTCGGCCCTGAGTCAATGTCGCACAGAGCTTTGACCGTAACATGCGGGCTCGCCGCGACATTGTTGAGATCGGACCAGCCCTTGCCGCCGACTCCAATCGATGCCACCGACAATCGTTCGTTCGAACTGGCCAATGCCCCCGACTGAATCAACGGCACTCCAAATCCCGCCAGAGCGGACGTCTTCAAGAACGAGCGACGGGTTTGCCGACTGGACATGCTATTTCTCCATGGCTGTGGATGCGGGACGCGGAACGTCAACAATTACCTGGGTGGTGGCACAACTGCAAGGACAGCCACCGTAATGCGCCCGGCGCGGGCACGTCGCAAAGACCGAGTGACCTCGTTAGCGGTCGTTCCCGTCGTCAGGATGTCGTCGACGACCAGTACTTTCTGACGTTCCAGATTGACACCGCGTCCCACTGCGAACGCCTTATGCAGATTCCGGAGTCGCTTTGCCCGATGCAGAGATGACTGATCGCACGTCCGTCGTACTTTCGCGACCAACCCGTCCCGTACGGGGATGCCCAGACATTCGGCCAGAATTTGAGCAATCGTGCGAGCCTGATGGTGTGGCCGCATAAACCACTGAGTCCAGTGCTGAGGTACGGGCACAACGAAATCAGCATTCACGGACCGCAACTCGGCTTCCTGCTCTTGCCACAACAGGGCCGCCAGCGATTCCGCGAGAGCTTTCGATCCGCGTCCTTTGCCCCGTATGACGGCCTGACGCAACTCGTCCTCATACACACCCAGTCGCACGACCTTTTTGAAACGAAACTGTCGCGGTCGGCAGGCGAGGCACTCGTTCGACCGTGCATACGGTCCGACCGGCATACCACACCGCTGACAGGCATCGCGCTCGTCTTTCACCATATCGAGACGGCATGCGTCGCACAGCCAGATTTCAGGATCTGGCTGTCCTATGGGATTCAGGTTCGCTCGACAGAATGTACACGACGGTGGCAGCACAAAATCCAGTGCCGGCAAACTCTGTTCGGGCATCAGTGACAGATGCGAATTCATCGACCCACTCCATCATGGTCGATTAGCGTTCATCCATACGCTACAGCGGCTGTAGTTTACGCACCTTCGAAGTCTGATGAGAATCAACCGGGCGCTTATGAGTGGCGAACGAACTCAATTACGCGTGATCTATCACGGGCGAGTGCAGGGCACAGGCGACCGTTTCGGGCTTGTACTTACGGACCTTCGGCACGGAACAGTCCTTAACGGCGTTGCCCAGGGGGAGGAGGGAGACAGCACACTCAGCGTTCGGCGACTTCCGCTGTATCAATGTGGTCGTACAACGGCAGGTGCCGGTAGTAGACTTCCAGCGTCATCGTTGCGAGGCAGGTCATGTAAAGCCGTCCGGCCGCACCGCCGTGTCCGTCGGCCACATTCCAGCTTCCCTCTCCGTGCCCCTTCTTAATCTGCGTCGAAACCAGTTGCTCGCGCATGACATTGTTCCACTTGGTCCAGTACTTGTCGTTCTCGCCTTCGCCGTCGCCGTAGTGGTGCATCACCTGCGTGGCGTAATAGTTGTAGTACATGTTGTTCTTATTCGGACCCATTGTGCTCAGGTACAGAATGCCACGTTTCAGAGACTCGGTTTCTCTTTTCCAGCCCATGTACATCCGGCACAGCAGCCCGATGGCTGACGTCGCAGCTCCCTTCCCCGGAGTACGGTAGCCGTAGCCGGCACCGTCCGGCGACTGCACTTTGTTCAGATAACCCGTCGCACCGATGAAGGTACGCACGGGCAGTGCGGCGTTGAATGACCGACCACTCATCAATGCCATCATCTGCCAGCCAACAACAGATGTGTCGCCGCCTCCGCTGCCGGGCTGATATGCCCAGCCGCCGTCTTTGCACTGAGCGTTCACGATGAAGTTAATTGCTCCCTGAGCAGCAACAGCCAGCTTCTGTGTGTCTTCTTCGAGGACTTTACGTTTCTTGATACCAATGACTTTCGCATCCGGATTGGCCCGCAGCAGCATGAGATTGATCGCGGTGGCTTCTGACAGAGCGGCAGTACACAGTCCCTGGACATACATGCGCGCGTTGCCTTCCGCGTTCACGGCCATATCCAGACCTGCGGGGACGGGTCGAGACATGTACAGCAGGTAATTCAAAGCCGCTTCGACCGTGCGCTGGTATTCGCCGTCAGCGTAGTTACTGCCAGCTCCCATGTAGGCCAGCAGGGCCATGGCGGTGGAACCGGTCGTGGTCTTGGATAGAGAACCTGGCTGACTGCATGTCGTATCGCAGTTTGGCGTCAAATGGTTGTAGTTCCAGCTTCCATCCGGCCTCTGGTGATTCTGGAGCCATTTCAGTCCCAGGCCAACGGCTGCTTCGCTGGCGGCCGTGCCGCCGTACTTCGTAACCATGGCTGAACGGCTGGCTTTGCTGCGGCCACCCATTTCACCAGTCACAGGAGCGACGGCACTATCACCACTGTCGGCTTCTTCCTGGACCGTCATGGCCGGTGCCAGATCGTTGACGTCAATAGTGAAGTCCTCATTGGTGTCCGCGATCACATCTGTTTCCACTTCGGTGATCGTCTCGTCCTCGATCATCTCCGGCTGTTCCATCTCGACGTCTTCCACCTCTTCGACTTCTTCGCTGGAGATGGAACTGATAATGCGGAACGACTCAGGCAACACGGTCTGTGGCAGCACAACCATCGCAAGCACAATCAGAACCAGAGCGTGCAGGCCGGTATTGATCGCCATGACTTTGATAGCCCGCTGGCGCGCGACAGCCGCCATCGCGGCTTCCAGTTCCGGGTCGTCTTCGGCTGCGATCTCAAGCTGGGGAGCGGTCTCTTCCGGGCTCGGTTCAGCTGAATCGGCCAACTCGTGTGGGAGTTGCTCGGACGGCGCGGTCGCTTCCGTAGATTCCGCCGCTTCCGCGGAAGCGTCTGTCGGCACAGGTGCCGAAGTGGTTTCCACTCTGACTGCGGCGGCCGCAGCGGCAGCTTCTGTTTTTCGGGCCTTCTTCTTCGAAGTCGATTTGTCGGTGACGGGTTTGGGAGCTTCGGGTTGGACGTCAACTCGCTCCGTTTCGACAACGGGTGCAGTCGGCGTTTCCCTGTCGATGTCGGCTGGCACCTCGGTCTGATTGACTTCCGCGGGCGGTTTCACATCGCCAGCGGCGGACTCCGACTTCTGCGGTGCATCCGGCTCCGTGGCGGTCGCGGATGCAGCAACGTCTGGCACAGTCGGGGATGAAACCGGTTGCGCTGGCTGCTCATCACTGGCGGCTGGTGCCAGGTTCGTCTGCTCGACTGATGAGGGAGACGGGGTCTCTTTGGCTACAGCTTCGGACGTTGGCTTCTGCGCCGCGGCCGCAGGTGACGGCGGTTGTGGAGCAGTCGTCGTCTTGACGGTTTCCTGTTTTGGCCTGGAGTCCGTTGCCGTCGTCTGTGTTGAGGACGGAGGCCGTGCCTGAGTTTTCGGCTCCGGGGCAATCTTGCGCGTTCGAGTCGACGCCGGTTTCGGACTGGATTCTGCGGGCCGGGCCGAAGTCGCTGCGGCCTGCGAGGGGGAGCGACTCTCAGAACTCAGATAGTCGTCGTTCAGGCCCTGAGCGATGCGTGCAGTCCAGTACTTTGCGTCTTCTTCGGCAAGCCCACTGGCTCGCTCAATATTGAGTTTCGCTTCTTTCTGGACCGTGGGCAGAAAGGCAGAGACGCGTAAACGCCCATTCGCACCGTAACGAAATGTGACTTCGACAGGCGACTTCTTCGGTAGAGTGGGAGGCAGACCCGTCACGACACATTTGCCGATCTTTGTGGCGTTGCTGCCGCTCGCATCACCGCCCTCAACAACGTTGACGACGACGTTGGGCTGATTGTCCTTCGCGGTCTTGAACGACGCCTTGCTCTTGCATGGCAGCGGTGAGTTGCGCGGGATCATCAGTTGCCGTCGCTTGCGGCCCGTTTGCGCCTCAACACCAAGCACGCCAAGATCGTGCGAACTGACATTCTTGACGGCAATGTCACGGATTCCGTCGTTGTCGCTACCGGCGAGCAGAGCTGCGTATACAGCGGCGCCGTGGCCGACAGCCTCGTCGGGTGAGAGCGAGCGATCGACCTGAAGACCCGATTCCTTTTCAAGAATCGTCTGCACAGCCGGGATCCGACTCGACCCGCCGATCAGCAGCAGCCGGGTGACATCTTTCCATTCCACCTTCGCTTCACGCAGGACTTTGCGCACCGTTGTTACGGTTCGGTCGACCAGATCGGCCGTTGCTTTCTCAAACCACTCACGCGTCAGAACGGTCCGCAGGCGGCAGCCGTCGTGAGAGAACATCAGGTTGACCTGCTCACGAGCCGTCAATGCCCGCTTGGCATCCTCTGCCTCGTTGATGAGGCTCTGCAGAGCGCATTCGTCCGTGCGTGGATCGATGTTGTGTTTGGCCATGAACTGCTCGCCGACGTGGTCGACGATGCGATCTGTCCAGTCGACTCCGCCGAGATACACGTCGCCGGCCGTGCCCAGCGCGTTGAACTTCCTGCCCACGATCTCCATCAGCGTGACATCGAATGTTCCGCCGCCAAGGTCATAGACGAGCACAACTTCCCGCTGACTTGACTGGCCTTCGAGGCTGACAAACCCCTGCTGCACGCCGAACGAAATCGCAGCGGCTGTCGGCTCGTTCAGAATGTCGAGCAATTCGATCCCGGCCAGCCGAGCGGCATCTTCGGTCGCTTTGCGCCGTGGCTCATCGAAGTACGCGGGGACAGTGACAACCGCCTTCGAGATGGGTCCCAGCTTCAGCTCGGCGTCTTCTTTCAGCTTCTTAAGAATCAGTGCCTGAATGACTTCTGGTGGTAACGGCTCGCCACGAATGCTCTTGTGAAAAGCCACCTTGCCCATGTCGCGCTTGGCGAAACGCGCGACGCGCTCGGGTTCGTACTCAGCAGCCTTGTCGGCTTCCTTACCCACGACAACGCCCGAACGGTCGAAGAAAACGACACTGGGGGTCGTCATGTCGCCTTCAGCGTTGATCACGCTCATCGGGCGACCGATGGCGTCTACAAAACCCACCAGGGAGAATGTTGTGCCGAGATCGATTCCGACGACGGCACCGCCGGACGGGTCAACCATTCTGTAGCCTCGATGCCAGAGTGTATGCCAAGGTCTCATAAATACTGGGCCGGGACTTCCCAGTCGGCCGGTGGCAGCGCGCAGAACGTGCGTGATTGATGCGAATACCCTCCTATCAAACCGATAGTTCGATAGTTTTTCCAGAGACTGGCCGAGATCCAACCCTCAAAGTGTCAGGGTTCGCCCGAATCGTCACTTTTCCGAGGGTCTATTCGGAGGCTGTTCGGCCACCGGAATGTGGATGTGCCGATGACACGACCGACATTGCCGGACCGTGCCGGCTGCGCTGGGGGCGAACAGCTGCCGTGCGTCACAAATCGGGCAAATGACATCGAGCGGTGGCTCCGGAGCGGGTGCCAGCGTCGATCGATGCATCGCCCAATACAGACCAGCCATGAACGGGCCGCCCAGCAATGTCACAAATGTCCAGAAGAGACGTCCAACGAACACTGTGTCATGAGCGTCTCGCTCTCGCTGCACGGCATCGCGGTTGACTCCGATGGCAAAGCACACATGTATGATCACTGATATGACCACGAAAATGGCGCCCCAGATCATCATCGCGCCGCCATAAAGAATTGGCGAGTCCATTGCTGGGCGGGATCGTAAACTGCGGAGTCATGTCGTCGCTTTCGCGGAGTTACCGGGGGCGCCACTTGAGCTCAAACGTCTCGGTTTCCTGTGGCAGGTATTTGCCGCCAGTCGTAATCGTGCGATATCCCTTGCGCTCGAATCGGAAGCGGTGCTGGCCGGGTTTGATTTTGTAGACCAGCGTTTCTGTGTCCTTTGGAAACCTGTTTTTGCTATCGAACTGCACGCTCCTGTCGATCATGAAAAAGGCGCCCTCGCGTTCGTCGAGTTTCCAGACGATCTTGATCCGGGCGAAGTTGGACTCATCGTCGGCACCAGCCCCTCCTCTGAAAACGACTGCCAGGCCGATAATCAGTGTGACGACGGCGATCGAGCCAATCGAGAGCAACATCATCGGAGACAGCGCTGGCGCGGCGGACGGTGCAGCCGATTCGGACGCGGCAGCAGTTGCCGGGGCATCGGCCTCTGCCTCCGGGGGTTTTGACCCGTCGATCTGCGCCCGGAGCTGTGCGTCATACTCTGCCCGGGCCTCGGGTTTGAGCAAAGCCAGACGCGCGGCCGCGATCTCGTTCAGCAACCGCTGCGAGTGGTCCATGTGCGGCCCGGTGGCCATGTCCTGCAGATAGGACATCCGCTGATTCGCTGCGGCGTCAATCACATCGGCGTCTGGCTCAAACAGGGCCACACCCAACAGTCGGTAGTGGTTTGGTGGCTGCTCATTCGGAGGAATGCCGAGCCACTTGTGATAGGGATCGAACGAATCACTCATCAAATCTGGCCTCGCACACGATGTAGACTCTGTTGCCCATCGCACAGACTACCGCGTGCGAAGACCAACGCAATCCAGTGCTTCGTCGCTGCAGCCCGATAAAATCGGTCGACGACGAACAAGTGTGTTGAATCTCGACGAACAGGTGCGTCTTGAGTCTGGTTGCGTAGGCTAACGGGCAGGATTATGCTGACTGGTTCCGTCGTGCGATTCGGAAGATGTCTTCTCCAGATCCTCGACCCCACTCGTCATTTACACATCATTTGCCAGGGCTGATTTTCTGTGGTCGACGCCGGAATCCTGTTTCGATGACGAATGCGCGAAAGCGCGTCCACAAACAAGCCACGTTGAGCAGACAGCCAGGCCGGCTGACTCCCGACCGGCATCCTTGCCTCTCTCAAGATTGCCGCGGCGTCGGGTGGAAACGCACGATGCGTTTTGCCATCACTTCAAGTCTCTTCTCGTCAAGGATCGTCTCGCATGAGGATGCTCCGCTCAGCGGTTCTCGCACTGACGTTAACGGCCGTATCAGCGCCGTTCGCCCGGGCCGACGAGCCTTACATCGAGTTTCTGGAGGGGCTCCGGGATCTCCGTTACTACGAGTACGCTTTGCTGTATCTGGACGGATTGCGTGACGACCCCAATGTGCCTGCGGACGTCCGAGCCGTCATTCCCTACGAGAAGGCCACAACCCTGCTGGCCAAGACGCGCAGTTCGGCAATCCGCAGTCCTGAGGTCCAGGCTTTGGAGCTGGAAACGGCGCTAGGGTTTCTGAAGCAGTTCACAGCCGAAAGCCCGAATCACCCGAAAGCCGCTGAAGCCAATACGGAACGTGCCCGGATTCTGCTTGGTCGGGCGCGGGTCGAGGTGTGGCAGTCGCGTTCGCCGGGCAACAAAGACAACCGGATCACGTTTCAGGACGCTGCCCGTAAGCTGGTGGCGGAAGCCCGAGCAATCTTTCAGGCCGCACATGACGGTCACAAAGCCAACTGGGAAGGCTTCCCCAAGTACATCGACCGTGTCGAGAACCGTCAGTTGTTCGAACAGCGACGTCAGGCCGAGATTCGCTACATCATGGCCCAGCTCGATCTGGCCAACTGCACTTATGAAGAAGGCCAGACGTACGACCGGGATTCCGAGGAGTTTGGAGCGAAGCTTCGCGACGCGGCGAAAGAGTACGAAGAAGTCCACGAGAAATATCGTCAGCAGGTGGGCGGTCTCTACGCCCGGCTGTGGCAGGGCAAGTGCTTTGAGGAACAGGATGACATTCAGCGGGCTGTGGGCATCTACAAGGAACTGCTCGGCCATCCCGGCAAGAGCGACACGATGCGTCGACTGCAGAGCCAGACACTGCAGTTCTATCTGATTTGCCTCAACCACGACTCGCGCAAGGACTATCAGCTTGTCATTGACAAGGGCAGCGAATGGCTGACGAGCGTTTCGGCCAGGCAACGCGTTTCTCCTGCAGCAACGGGTATCCAGTGGGAAATGGTGCTGGCTCAGGAATCTCTGGCGAAAGACCGTGCGGTGACTGAAGCCGTTAAGAAACGGCTGCTGGGCCTGGCTCTGACCACGGTCCGAAAGATCAAGAGACGTCCCGGACAATACAAAGACCTGGCAACGTTTAAGGAACGTGATCTGAAAGTGCTGCTGGACGGCGGCAAGGGGATCACCGATCCCGAAGATTTTGGTACAGCATTCAGCCTCGCTCAGGAAATGGTCACAAAGAAGACCAAAGAGTTGATGGCCGCGCTGAAAGCAGCCAAGACCAGGGAAGAACGAAAGACCGCTCGACAGGACCTCGATCTGCATCTGGAAGAAGCAGGGCGGATGCTGCGGATCGCTCTTCGGTTGGTTAAGGACGACACGCCGATCAACGACGTCAATCTGGCCCGACAGTATCTGGCGTATACTTACCTGCTTTCCCGGTCGAACTACGAAGCGGCGATTCTGGCCGAGTTCGTCGCGATGAATTACGGGAAGGACAACCCGGTCCTGGCACAGGATGCCGCGTACCTGGCTATGGCCGCATACGTCCAGGCGTTCAACGACAACGAAAAAGCGAAACGCCGCGATGACCAGGAGATCGACGTTGCACAGATGTCGCAACTGGCCGAGTTCTTGGTCGCAAAGTGGCCGGCCAGTGACCGTGCCATGGACGCTCGTATCCAGATGGGCAGCGTCAACGGGCAGCTTAAGAAATTCGAAGCGGCGGCCGACTGGTACAGTCAGATTCCTGAGACATCGTCGAAGTTCATGAGTGCCCAGACCCAAGCGGGCCAGTCCTACTGGAGTGCCTACATCGAAGCGGCCAGCACGGATCAGCTCGACCAGCCGCCGAAGGAAAAACTCGACGAATGGATGGCGTCTGCCGAGGCACACCTCCGCAGCGGGATTGAGCAGTCTGAGGCCAACACGCCGCCCGAGTCCGCGGCACCGGACGCATTGATCGCGGCCAAGGTTTCGGTGGTGCAGATTCTGGTTGCGGCACGCAAGTACCAGGAAGTGATCACGATTCTGACGGGTGATCCGCACTCGGTGCAGGCCGCGATCCAGGTCGAAGACGAGACGACTCGGCCGAAAGCCGGCGGGACAGTGAAAAGCGTGCCCTTTGCGTCGCTCGTCTACCAGCTCCTGCTGCGATGCTATGTTGGCGTGCAGGATCTCGACAGTGCCCAAAAGGCCATGGAAAAGCTGGAAGCGGTTGGCGGAAGTGACGGCGCTGCGCTGACGGCGATTTATCAGCAATTGGGCAAGGAGCTCGAGAACGAACTGGAACGACTCAAGGCGCTGGGTCAGATAGATGCTTACAACGAGGTCCGAACTTCGTTTGAGACGTTCCTCCAGAAGATGTCCGAACGCGAGGCACAGACAGTCGGGTCGCTGACGTGGATCGCTGTGACCTACTTCGGGCTAGCTGAGGGCAGCAAAGACGAACCGAGCGCGGCGACGGCGTATTTCGAGAGTGCCGGCACGACGTATCAGACGATTCTCGATCGTGCCAGTTCGGATCCCGAGTTCATCAATCCTTCCCGTTTGACGGGTGTCCGGCTGCGACTGGCCAACTGTCGTCGGCATCAGCGTAACTTCGAAGCCGCTGAAGAGCTGGTTGCCTCTATCCTGAAAGAAAAGGCGACATACCTGGACGCCCAGCTCGAAGCCAACTACCTCCATCAGGCGTGGGGCGGTGAGGACGGGAAGCCGGAGCATTTCCAGACAGCCATGCGTGGTGACAAAGAAGTCAATATGTGGGGCTGGGGGCAGACCGCTCTTCGTCTGCAGCGTTTGCTCGACAGTGGTGCCCCGGGTGCGGAGGACAAGTACCGCAATAAGCTCTACGAATCGCGACACGCCATGGCTGTCTGCCGACTTGAATTTGGCAAGGTTCAGAATCAGGCGAAGAAGACGGAAGAGATCGAACGGGCGATCAGCGAAATCAACTCGTTCGTTCGCATCACGGCGGACTTCGATGACGAGTGGTTCGACAAATTCGCCGCCGTCTACACTCAGTGTTTTGAAGCACTGGGAAGAGTACCCGTCGAGCTGGAGCGGGCTCCCGAGTTTCAACCACCACCGCCAGAGCCAGACAAGCCACCCAAGGCGGCACCGAAAGTCGATCCCACGAAAGTGGAGCTCGCCAGGACGGAAGAGGAAGGTGGTTCGGGAATGGCCTACATCATGTTCGGTGTGATTGGCCTGATCGGATTGGGTGGCGCTGGATTCATGGTGATGAAGGGGAGCAAAGGGCGACGTTCAACGCCCGAACTTGCAGCGGCAGCAGCCGGAGTCGCACCCACGATCGCTCCGCCTTCGTTCACACCATCTCCCGCTGGCCCGGCAGCACCAGTCTTTCCTGGAGCGGCACCTGCCGGGGCTCCGAAGCAGAAGCCGAAACGCAAGCTGACCGACGAACAGAAGCGGGCGTTGATGGCGAAGAAGAAACGGGCAGCGGCTGCGGGCGGTGACGCTGCAGCTGCCAGGGTAGCACCCAAAAAGAAGAAGCGACCGTTGACGCCTGAGGAGAAGGAAATCCTCATCAAGAGAAAGCGAGCCAAGGCCGCGGCTGAGGCGAAAAAGAAGAAAGAGGCAGGGGAGTAACGCGGCACCAGCGGCGAATACGAATTCGCTCGAAAGTCGTGTCACTCAATGGGATTCAAACTCCAACGGAGATCACAGTTACATGTATCGCTCAATTCTGACAGCGGCAGCGCTGCTGACTGCTCTGGTCTTGACGCACCCGGCCGGCGCCATTGACGAGGTCATCCGCAAGAGTACCGAGAAATCGTCGAAGGGGACGGTCAAATCCGTCACCAAAGAGCTGGTCTCGATGGAGGACAGTATCGGCAAACCTTTCGAGGTCCCGGCCAATGACATCATCGACATCAAGTACGGCGATGAGCCACCAGACCTGAACCTGGGCCGTGGTAAGGCCGCAGCCGGAAACATCGAAGGCGCACTGGCCGACTATGCGAAGAGTGCGGCAGAAGCAGGTTCGGACGACAACATCAAAGCAGAGATTGAGTTCCTGGTGGCTCGCGCGGTTTCCAGGCAGGCTTTGGAACAGGACACGTCCAAACTGGGCGACGCAGCCACGAAACTGAGCGGATTCACGAGCGACCACCCCAACAGTTATCGCTTTTATGACGCAACGTTTCTGCTCGGTCGTGTGCAGCTTGCTCAAAGTGATTTCGCTGCGGCTGCGGGGACATTTGCCACATTGGGCTCGGCACCCTGGCCGGACTACAAGATGGCATCTCAGAATGCGAACGCCAGACTGGCTCTCAAGCAAGGCGATCTGCCGAAAGCACTGAGTGCGTACGAAGCTGTGCTGGCATTGCCAGCCCCTGGACCGGCGGAAGTATCACGTCGCAACGAGGCGCTGCTGGGCAAAGCTGCCGTGCAGCTTCAGCAGAACAACGCGGCAGCAGCACTGGAATCTGTGGTCGAGGCGATTGCGGCGGCCGATCCAGAGGACTCGGCCGTTCAGGCGGAAGCCTGGATTCTGAAAGGCGATTGCCTGCGGGTCGGTGGACGAACGAAAGAAGCGATCCTCGCTTATCTGCACGTTCCCGTATTGTTCGAAAAAGAGAAAGGTCATCTGCCGAGAGCGCTGTATCACCTTGCGCAGCTCTGGCCGGCCGTCGATCAATTGGAGCGAGGAAATGCCGCGAAGCAGGAGCTAATGGAGACTTTTCCGGACAACGAATGGACAAAGAAACTCCAATAGACGCTGTGCAAACTTGTTTTGACACGCCCTGACCGGGCACACTGACGTCGCCACGCTCGCCAGATCGTGGTTCCAGAAACTCTAAACGGCGTTGCCCTCCTGGCACTCCGTCCTTCCCACAACCAACCCATCTACACGTTGAGCCAACAGCGCTTCGAGGAGAATTGAACAATGCCGACTTTGGGTCTGAACAGTCGTCTGACGACACTTCGTGCGGTCTTCGCCGCCGTTCTGATTACTGCGATGGGCAGCCTGTTTCTGCCATCGCACGCATGGGCGTTTCAGGACGAGCCGGCGGCGGACGATCCGGCCGGTGAAGTTGTGGCCGAAGCCGATGACGCCCCGGCAGCCGATGCTGGCGAAGAGGCCGTCGACCCGGCCATGGCAGAGCAGAGTTTTCTGGCATGGATGATCGAGGCGTCGGGCACGTTTGGTCTGCTGATTCTGCTTTTGTCCTTCGTCATGGTCGCGCTGGTCATGATGAACATCCTGCAGGTTCGTCGAGACAACTTCGTGCCGCAGGCATTCATCGAATCCTTCGAGCAGCGACTGAACGCCCGGGACTATCAGGGTGCCTACGAAACGGCTCGCTCGGACGACTCACTCGTTGCACGTGTACTGGCGGCAGGACTGGGCAAGCTCAATCAGGGCTACGACAAAGCCGTCGAAGGTATGCAGGAAGTCGGCGACGATGAAAACATGGCTCTGGAACACCGCCTGAGTTACCTGGCTCTGATCAGTGCGGTTGCCCCGATGCTTGGTCTGATGGGAACGGTTTCCGGCATGATCGCTTCATTCCGCGAGCTCGCCACATCCCCGACGCCACCCAAGCCGTCAGAACTGGCGGGAGGTATTACCACGGCCTTCTTC
>CAYSJO010000318.1:0-13105 GCA_964431285.1 uncultured Planctomycetaceae bacterium | reverse complement strand
CATCACGCAGAGAAACGTTGGCCAACGAACCCAATGACAACAGGTCCAGCTTCGCCTGCACTTTCTTCGCGCGGCGCGGCAGTAGATGTCTGCCGTACTCCGGTTTGGCCTGGGGATACAGTCGCGCGGCGTCGGCGTAGTGTTGCTTTGCTTTGTCGATCATCCTCCACGCGACGTACAGATCACCGAAGGCATCGTGAACTTCGGCCTCGCGCATTAGCGGCATTTCATGGTCCGGCACTTTGGCGATGAGTGTCTTCAGTGTCTCTTCCGCCAGCTCAAACTCACCGTATTCGACATACAGCGATGCCAGTGCTGTCCAGCCACGCAGGAACAGATACTCCGTCTGTGCCGGGAGTCATTCCTGAAACTCCTTGACGGCCCACACCTTTTCACCACCAAGAAACAGATCGAAACCGTATTCGTGCCCGTCGCCGATGTCGTTCTTGCTGTGGTATTCCCAGAGCAGCTTGATTCCTCCTTTCCGCGCGTCTTCTTTGTTCAGTCCGAGCAGTCGTCGAATCTCAAGCCGCGCTTCTTTCCACGGTTTGTTCGTATCCCAGTCTGGTACAACGGACTCGAGCCATGGCGGCGGTATCTGCAGATTCGCCAGGTCTTCTTGCAACTGACTTGGACCGGCCGGTTCCGGTTGTGCCGGGACAACCGGCGTTGTCACTGGCACGGCGACAGGGTCACTGTTGACGACGTCCGGCAGTGGAGTCGGAACAACTTCGACGGGCGCGCGTTCTGGTTCTGGTAGACTTGGAGTGTCCGGTTGTTCCACGGTGATTAACGCAGGATCCACTGGGTCCGGCACGTTTGTGAGTTGTTCGGCCTCACCGGCGGACTGGTTTGCGAGAGGTTCCTGGATGGGCGCGGAGCTTTCACAGCCAGCCAGTGTCATCACGCCAATGCAAAGGCAAGCGCGTGTGATTGAAACCATCGGACAGATTCCTGTAGGAAGACGGGGCGCGGTAATGCAGACAGGCACATTAAACATCACTGTCCGCGATCGCCAGATTGCGGCACCACCGCCCACTCCCGCTTTGAGCGTACGACTACTGGCGATGGAATCCGGCCTGCTCGACCTACACGACTCCCGGCATCTGCTCGATGCGGGCGAGGGTGTTCTTCAATTCGAACGGCAGGCCGGGAATCAGCCGGGCCTGGCTGTAATCGAACAGCGTGTGGAAGATCGTCGCCAGCAGGTCGTCCGGCCTTAGTGGAGTGCCATCAGCGTCGCTGCCATCGCGAGTCGACTTGCCAATGATCTGGCCGTGAGTCTTTCCGCCACCGTAAAGCATTAGTGGTCCCAGACGCGGCCAATGGTCTCGACCACCGTTCTTGTTGATCTTCGGCGTACGACCCATTTCTCCGCAGCACACCAGCATGATGTCATCGGAAAGATTGCGTTCTTCGCAGTCCTCGATGAACGCCGAGACCGCGTGATCGAACGGTTCAATCACGAGCGGCTTGCCCTGGTGGACGGGGACATTGTTTCCATCAGCGTGGAAGTCCCACACGAATTCTGAGTGAATCGTGATGAACCCACAGCCAGCCTCGCACAATCGGCGGGCCAGCAGCAGCAACTTACCGAGCGTCTGCGTATGGGCGGTGTACCACGGGATGTTGTTCCGGGTCTTGCCACCGCCGTAGGTCCAATGATCTGAATTGCAGTACGCGGCGGTGTCGTAACGGGCCAGGGTGCCGGGGTCTTCTTTCGAGAGATCGAACGCATCGGCCACGCCCTTAAGGACCAGTTCCATGGCTTGCTGCTGGAGACCTGACAGGCCTTCGCCGGCTTCGACACTGCGGCGGGCATTGTCGAGACGCTGCAGCAGGTCCCGTCGGTTATCGAATCGCTCGCGAGGCAGATTCAGCTTCATCGCTTCCTGAAGCGGGCCTTCTCCGCCCGGCATAAAGGGAGTGAACGCTTTGCTGAGCGTGCCGGTGGAGTCGAACTTGCCGAACCGCTCACCCAGAGACTTCTGCTCGGGATCGATGGACTTCGGGATCATGAACATCGAGTTGGGCAGGCCGGTCGTCGGATTGTTCGTGCCTGCAACCGCCGAGTAGACCGCACCAATGCTCGCGCCCTTTGTCAGGCCGCTGACGATTGGCAGTACGCCGCCGTGTCCCGTGTTGGTTTGAAAGTTGCGCACGACGGCCAGCTTATCTGCATGCTGAGCCAGCTTCTGCATGCTGCTGCCGAACCGCATGCCCGGCACTGTGGTGGCGATATCACCGCCGACACTGGCGATTTCGACCGGCACATCTAATTTTGGATCGAATGTCTCATGCTGGGTTGGCCCACCCTGTTGAAACAGGAACACGACGGACTTTCCGGTCGTACTTTGGATCTCGGAAGCCGCCAGCTCTGGCGATCCCATGGCCAGACCGCCCAGGCCGAGTCCACCAATCTGCATAAAACTACGGCGACCCATAGGACGCCGACGCGAAATGTGGTCTGAGAGTGACAGCATGATGTGGGGTTCCTGAACGAAGGAAGTCCGGCACGTCGATGTTCCGCAAACCCTCTTGTATCGACGTTTGTCGATGCCGGCAATCGCTTTACCGGACACGGCTTGTTGTCTGATGTCGCGAATGGAAGAATGGCGTGCTGACAGGCGGTTCACAGGATTCAGGATTTCAGTTCGATGAGTCAGCCATTCTTAATTTCGCGGCGCCACATGCTGCAATCCAGTGGCTGCGGCTTTGGCTGGCTGGCGGCATCGCAACTGGCGAGTCGAGATGCTCAGGCCGCGCGCAACCCCCTGGCCGCGCGGCAGCCGCATCACGCTCCGCGGGCAAAACGCGTGATCTTCCTGTTTATGCACGGAGGACCATCCCAGGTCGACACGTTCGATTACAAGCCGCGACTGGAGAAAGAAGACGGTCAGAAACTGCCTTTCGGAGCGGCCCCGAACATCGAATCGACGACGGCTCAGCTCCGCATCATGAAGTCACCGTGGAAATTCGCCCGTCATGGTGAGAGCGGGCTGTGGGTCTCCGAGCTGTTTCCACATGTCGCTCGGCAGATTGATGAACTGTGTGTCGTGCGTTCGATGCACAGCAAAGGACAGTCGCACGGTCAGGCGGTGTGCATGCTGCACACTGGCACGGACAGTCTTGTGCGGCCGAGTCTGGGTGCCTGGGTTTCCTACGGACTGGGCACGGAAAACAGCGACCTGCCCTCGTTTGTTTCGATTACTCCGCCCAAGGGACATGGCGGACCACGAAACTACGGAACGGGTTTCCTGCCGGCGATTCACCAGGCGACGACGATTGGCAACTCCACACAACCGGTCAAAGGCGCGAACATTGCGTTTCTGGATCGAGGTGGAATGTCGCTGGAACAGCAGCGTCGACAACTTCAACTTCTGCAGGCCATGAATCGTGATCACCTCGAACGGGCCGATCGCGATGAGCAGATCGAAGGTGTGATCGAATCCTACGAGTTGGCTTTTCGAATGCAGACGGCAGTGCCGGTTGTGACCGACCTGTCATCCGAGTCGAAGCCCGTTCACGAGCTTTACGGCATCGGCACTGAGCCCACTGACAACTTCGGACGCTGCTGTCTGATGGCGCGACGATTTGCTGAAGCTGGAGTGCGATTTATTCAGGTCTCGGCAAAGCAGAATTCGTGGGACCAGCACAGCAATCTCAAAAGCGGACACGAACGCAATTGCGGCCAGGTCGACAAGCCGATCGCCGGGTTGCTGGCCGATCTGAAACAGCGTGGGATGCTGGACGACACATTGGTTGTGTGGGGCGGCGAGTTCGGCCGCACACCGATCGCTCAGGGCACCAACGGACGCGATCACAATCCTCAGGGTTTTACTCAATGGATGGCCGGCGGCGGCGTCAAAGGTGGTTTCGCTTACGGTGAAACTGACGAGTACGGCTACTACGCGATTCAGGACAAAGTTCACATGCACGATACGCATGCGACGATCCTGCACCAGCTCGGGTTGAATCACGAGCAGTTGACGTACAAGTATGCGGGCCGTGATTTTCGACTGACGGATGTTTATGGGCGCGTCGTTGAGGAGGTCATCGCCTGAGCCACTTTTCAGGTGTGCCTGGAAACGGTGGTCATCGGGCGGCAGTCGATTGATTGCTGATTGTCGATTGATGATTTGTGAAGTGCGAAGTGAAAAGACTTTCTATCGTTGGGACTGTTGCCCTTCGCCACCACTTCGAACATCAACACTCATCAATCGACAATCACTTCTGGCGTTACTCGTGGGTGGGGTGTCTGAGTGGTTTTTCTCAACCAGATTTACACGCGTAGCGGAGACGCGGGCGAAACGTCACTGGGTGACGGCAACCGTGTGCCCAAGACCCACGCTCGCATCTCGGCCTACGGCACTGTCGACGAACTGAATTCAGTGATCGGACTCGTTCGCTCGGTCGAACTGCCCGAACAACTCGACGAGTGGCTGTTCCGGATTCAGAACGACCTGTTCGATGTCGGCGCCGACCTGTGTGTTCCGGAATCGGAAGCTCCAGAGCATCCGCCGCTGCGTGTCGTGGAATCGCAGATTCAGCAACTTGAGGCGTGGATCGATCAGATCAACGAGTCGCTGGAACGGCTGACCAGTTTTGTACTGCCTGGCGGTTCGCCAGCCTCGGCATGGCTACACCTGGCGAGGACTGTCTGTCGTCGGGCCGAGATCGCCGTCTGGCAGCTGCATGAGGACGAGCCAGTTAACGATCAGGTGGCCCAATACCTCAATCGACTGTCGGACCTGTTGTTTGTTCTGGCCCAGGACTGCAATGATCGAGGGCAATCCAGTGTGCTCTGGGTCCCCGGGAAGAACCGGGCTCAACCGTCCAAGTCGGAAGACGCATGAACGAGCCGCTCGAAGAACTGCGAGAACGATTGATCGAGACGATCCGTAGCTACGGATCCGTGGCTGTTGCGTTTTCGGCTGGAGTGGACAGTACCGTTGTTGCCAAGGCCGCTCAGTTGGCCTGTGGAGATCGGGCGGTGGCGGTCACGGCGCACAGTCCGAGTCTGGCAGCGGGTGAACTGGATCAGGCACGTGAACTCGCGGCGCTGATCGGGATCAGGCATCAAGTTGTCGTGACCGACGAGTTCAGCGATCCAGCCTACGCAAGGAACCCGTCGAATCGCTGCTACTTCTGCAAAACGGAACTGTACTCTCAACTGGAACCGTTGCTTCCGGAACTGGGTGTCGACGTGATCGTCAACGGCGCGAATATTGACGATCAGGGTGACCATCGTCCCGGAATGCAGGCGGCAAGCGAGCATGCGATACGCAGCCCGTTGATCGAAGCGGGACTCAACAAGGCCGACGTTCGCGAACTGGCTTGCGAGTGGGACTTACCCGTGTGGGACAAACCCGCCATGCCCTGCCTGTCGAGCAGAATTGCCTACGGCGTCGAGGTGACTGACGAACGTGTGAGACGGATCGACGATGCAGAGCAATTGCTGGCGGGGTTGTTGGGTACGCGCGAACTGCGCGTGCGGCTGGAAGCCGGAGAACTGGCGCGAATCGAAGTTCCGCTGAAGCATCTGTCGCGTCTGGCCGACGAAACTGCGCGGCAACAACTGGTCACGGAATTCCGGCGTCTGGGCTTTCAGTTCATCACACTGGACCTCGAAGGATTTCGTTCGGGCAGCATGAACACCGTTCTGCCAGTCGAATCACTTCAGGTCACTCTGCGTTGAACCGAACGCGATCTCGAACGAGGCTTAATCCTCTCCCGTCAGGAAAGTGACCGCTTCTCGAATCCACACTTCCTCTTCGAAATCAAGCCGCACATACATTCTGAGGGTTTCGGCCATGACTTCTCGCTGCGCCTGAGTAAACAGTGCCATGCGCTGCTGAAATCCCTCCCGGTCGTCGTAGCCGAATTCACCCTCCCCAAACGCACTGGACGGCAACAGGTTGAACACGACGGAGTGTGCGATGTCACTATTGACGTCCAGCGTCGGATCGAGAGTCGCCAGCAGCAGAGCCGGCATATAGTAATGGAGCGCTTCAGGACTCAGATCGGGAAACGGTGTGTCGCCCATGATGAACTCGGCCGCTGGAAAGTCCTGCCATGATCGGCCGATCAGCAGACGCCGGGTCTCGTCGTATTCGAGCGGACAGTCACCGTGAACCGTCAGTCGTGTGTCGCCGGGATACACGTTGTCGGCAAACGCTGCGACGATTGAATCGGTCAATTCGGACATGTCAGTGCCTCAGGTCAGACGAATGTCGACGCTGGCGCTGTGCGCAGTGAGACCTTCCTTTCCCGCCATGAGTCTCACGTCGTCGGCTCCATCAGCCGCCGCTGCCTCGTTGTACCAGATGACCGAGGACCGCTTCAGAAAGTCGTTCGCGCACAGCCCGTTGGCGAAACGAGCCGTGCCTCCTGTCGGCAGCACGTGTGAAGGACCGGCAACGTAATCACCGAATGCGACAGGCGTGTGATGACCCATGAAGATCGCTCCGGCATTCTGCACGCGGTCCAGATGTCGTTCCGGGTCCGCAGTCGAGATGTGCAGATGCTCGGCGGCCATCAGGTCGGTCAGCTCGACGGCTTCGTCTTCGTCACGGGCCAGAATCAGGGCTCCGTATTGAATCAGGCTTTCACGGGCCAGATCGCCGCGCGGCAGTCGATTCAGTTGAACGGCGAGCTGTTCCTGTACGGCTGCAATCAGCGGTTCGTGCCAGGTAATCAGGACACCCGAACCAGGACTGTGCTCAGCCTGTGAAATCAGGTCGCTGGCTACAAAGTCTGCTCGGGCCGAATCATCCGCCAGCACGACGACCTCACTGGGCCCGGCAATGCTGTCGATGTCCACCTCGCCGAAGACGTGCCGCTTGCCCAGGGCGACGAACAGGTTGCCTGGTCCCACGATCTTGTCGACGCGTGGAATGCCCTGAACTCCGTACGCAAGCGCCGCCACCGCCTGAGCACCGCCCGTGCGATAGACCTCTGTGACTCCGAGTTCATGACAGGCGGCCAGCAGATCGGTGTTGTAGCCGCCGAATTCCGTCGGCGGGACAACAACCGCAATCTCCTTCACGCCAGCAGTCTGAGCGGGGACGGCCGTCATCAGCAGAGTTGAGGGATAAGCAGCGGCTCCACCCGGAATGCAGATGCCGACGCGTTGTAGAGGCAGGTAACGCTGCCGCAGTTCAACCCGCGCATCTCCGTTCTGCCGCAAAACGGACACAGTCTCGTTTAGCAGTGCCGACTGGAACTGGGTGACGTTTTCCCGGATGCGTCGAATCGTGGCCAGGTAATCCGGATGTGCGGCTGCATGGGCGGCCTGCAGTTCGTCATCGGTGACGCGCATTGTCTCGAGCGTCAGTTCTTTGCGGTCGAGTTTCGCGGTGTACTCGAGCAAAGCCTCCAGGCCTCGCGTCTGCACATCGTTGCAGATGCGCTCGACGACCTGCTGCGGTGACAGGGGTTCTCCGAACAGTTCCATGGTCTTCTGACGTCCGGCTTCAGACACAATGTTTCCGCGCGGACTGAGTTTTTCCCGCAAACTATCGAGCGCCGTGGTGGCGTTCTGCTGATGGCAATTGATGACGGTGATCGACGGTGCGGGAATCATGCAGAATTCCGTATGCAATGGACTGTTTGCGCTGGATGGCGACGATTCACTTCGGTTACCCGTCGTGCTCGGCCTTGTCGAGAGTCACAGGGCGCTGAGCTTTCTCAGTTGGTCGAGAATCGCAAAATGAATGACCACGATCAGCACGATGGCGATGAACATCGGACCGTAGATGACCAGGGCATTCATACCTCGCAGGTTCGGGGCGAACAGGATGTTATGAAGGTTCGGTATGTTGGGCACGATGACGACGGCGAGACCCATCGGCAGGGCCCCCCATTTAATGACCAGCGAAAACAGCAGCACGACCTGGACCATCAGGGCATATTGCGACATCAGATACCAGCCGCGTCTGCCGAGGAACGCTTCGGTCGCGAGATCCTTGAGAAACGCCGGGGCCAGGAAGGATCCGACAATGAACACCAGCACGGCGGGGATGAACGTCGGAATAATTCCCAGCAGCTTGTTGCGGACCAGCTGACTGGTCGACACGGGCAGCATGACCAGGCCGGGCCATGTCTTCCAGCGCATCTCTTCCCTAAGAACACGCGACAGATAGATTGGGATTTCGACCGCGATCGCCGTCAGCATCGAGAGCATCAGCGTTGAGCCGATATTGTCCAGAAATTCTGTCTTCAGACTGCGGGCAATCAGCACGCTCATCGAGCCCATCAGAACGGAATAGGCCAGCAGCTTGACGGCAACAGCGATGATACCGCCGGTCAGAAAGTTGAAATCCTTCCAGGCCAAAGCGTTGTCCCAGACGCGGTTTGCTCCGGACAGACGCGTCGAGAGCAATGCCATCATTCCCCGGGCCGGGGCAACCGTTCGTTCGTTTCGCGTACAGGAATCGAACAGCATCCAGCCCAGCAAAAACAGGACAAAACCCGCAATGGAATTCACAATTGCCTGATAACTGAGAAAATCACCCGCGTAATTCGTCCCGAGAATCATTCGCAGTGCATGGAGAGGTGTCGCGGTACGGGCGACCTGGCAGGCTGTCTCCAGCTGATATTCGAGTCCTGGACTGATCCATCCTCGCCGACTCAGGCCCAGCGTCGCGTCGGTGACCAGTCGAGGTCCGATGTAGACCACGGCGAGTACAGCGGTTGTAAGCGACGCTGCCAGGTTCGACCGGTTGCAGATGGTCGAAAAGAACGCGCCAAGTCCGGCGAGGAACACAGAGAACGACAGCAGTGTCACATAGGCAGCGAAGATCTGATGCGTTGTCACGCCGCCCAGTGTGATCGCCAGAAACGTAAACGGAAGCTGCACGGACAACAGTAAAATGGCTCCGATCAGGCGGGGCGACACTTTGCCCAGCAGGATTCCGATGCCGGGAATCCCGGCCATCCGCAAGAGGCCGAGCGTCATCTCTTCCTTCTCTTCGGTAATCACCGTTGAGAAAAAACTCATCCCGGCGAGGTTCAGCAGAAAGAAGTTGAGCCAGCAGATCTGCTCGAAGACGTCACGGCCGGGTGTGCTGTACCGCAGGATGTTTCGATGCACCTGAATGAGCAGGGCGAGGATGACTCCCGCAAAGATCAATCGCACGACGTGTGTGCGCGCGAGTCGCGTGTCAACGCGCAGCGACCGCTCGACCAGAGCGAACGTTCCGCGGCCCAGCATCACCTCACCCCCTTTTCAGTCAGGTCCATAAAGGCCTGATTGAGGTGCCGCTGGGCCCGTGAGAAACCGTTGACAGTAATCCCCAGACTCATCGCCGCCTGCAGAACGGCGTTCGTGTCGAGTTGTTCGGGATCGAATTCCACCCGCACGTCGTGAGACCCCTCGATCGGCAGCACGGCCATGATGCCAAGCGCTTCTGCCAGCTGGTCGACCAGACCATCCAGCGGCTCGTTGGGAGTCAGTCGATAAGCAGGATACTCGTGTGAATGATCAAGGAGCCCCTCCATTGATCCGCAATACTTGATGTGACCGCGATCGATCACGGTCACGCTGTCACACAATTCGGCCAGTTCGCTGAGGATGTGCGAGCTGATGACGATCGTCTTACCCATTCCGCGGAGTGCCCGCAGGATTTCCATCAGCTCGATGCGGGCGCGCGGGTCGAGTCCCGATGCCGGTTCGTCCAGCAATAACAGATCGGGGTCGTTGACCAGCACGCGAGCTAGCCCGACTCGCTGCTGCATCCCGCGGGAGAGACCATTAATCAGGTCTTTTCCGTGCGCACCCATGTCGGTCAGCTCAAGTACGTCCTTGAGGACCTTCGTGCGTGTTTCCAGCGGCAGGCCGTAGGCAGCGGCGAAGAAGTCGAGGTATTCGTACACCGTCATTTGCCGGTACATGCTGAAGTGGTCCGGCATGAACCCGATGCGGCGACGGACCTCTTTGTAGTCATCCACGATGTCCATTCCGAAGACGCGGATGGAGCCGACCTGCGGTTTCAACAATGTGCACACAATCCGCAGAACGGTCGTTTTGCCAGCTCCGTTGGGCCCCACAAATCCGTGCAGGGACTGAGGTGGAACATCAAACGTAATGTCCAGGAGTGCCTGGAATTTACGGAACCAGTGTTGGACGCCGCGCAGCTCAATCGCCGAATGACTCGCATTCGTGGGCCGGTGGGGGGCAACATCGGTTTCGCTGGCAGGTGAGTTCATCGCGATCCGGCAGAAATGCGGTTGGTGTCGTGAGGTGTCGTTCTAGGAAAATCCGCACATCCGGAGCCTCGGTGGGCTGGAGTCAGGTGGAGAAAACAGGGATGCTGATTCACCTGCTCAAGGACCTGCCGGACGAGCTACTCTAGACAAGTCCCGAATTCCGGGAAAGCAGCCAGGAAAAGCCGGTCCATCAATGAGCAGATGTTATGAGTCAACTAGCCCCCGAAGCTGACGTCATCCAGCACAGCCGAGTGATTACCATGCGTCTCAAACGAAAGCTGGTCGGTGGAATCGCCGTCATTGGTGTGGTTGTGGGAGCATTCCTGTCCGGGTGGATTCCGGGCCTGGGCAGTGGTTCCGGCACTGGCAGCGGTGAATCGACTGATACGCCAATCAGTATCAGTGCCAACCCGGCCAGCCAACCGACCGTACCTCCGGCTCCAGCGCCGGCCGCGGACGCAGCCAAACCAGCCGCAAAGAAGGTCACCATCGAAACGCTGGATGTTTACGTGGATGGACGATCCTATGCCGTGCCGATAAAGACGGGTGGATATCGCGTGGTGAAAACTGCGACAGTGATGCGTCTGGCAAAAGCGACGGTCGGAAATGACAGCGGGGTGCGTATCCGTGTGTTACGTACAAAGGACGCGCAATACACCACCTGGTCACGGCTTGTCGACGAACTCGAAAAGCAGCTGAATATGCCGGCAGATGCGATCAGCATCCCGGAAGAGCTGGTGGAATTGCCCGGAGAAGAAGTTAAAACCGAGACGTAGTCTGCTGCGTCCTTTCGAGCCCGACAGAGCATCGCCACGACGGTCAACGCAATTGGACTCGAGCGATCCAGTCATCGACGATGCCTTCCAACACGTCGAGCGTCACCGCTCCCTGGCCGAGGATCGTGGCATGGAATTCGCGAATCTCGAACCTGTCTCCCAATTCTGACTCTGCGCGTCGACGTAGTCCCGTGATCTTCAGCTCGCCGATCTTGTAGGCCAGCGCCTGGCCTGGCCATGAAATGTAACGATCGACTTCGTTCTCGATGTCCAGAGGCGTCTTGGCGGTATTGGCCGTGAAGAAATCGATCGCGTCCTGGCGGCTCCAGCCGAACGCATGAATGCCGGTGTCGACCACCAGACGGACGGCTCGCCACATCTCATACGTAAGCTGTCCAAACTTTGAATACGGGTCCTTGTAAAGACCGAGGTCGCTGCCGAGGCTTTCTGAGTACAACGCCCAGCCTTCAATGAATGCCGTGTAGCCGCCATAGCGGCGGAACAAAGGCAGGCCCTCGATTTCCTGCGCTAGGCTGATCTGCAGGTGATGACCAGGGACCGCTTCGTGAACGGACAGCACTTGAATTTCGTACTTCGGCCGGACCTCGGGACGATACAGGTTTACGAAGTATGTCCCCGCGCGCATGCCGTCTGCGGAAGGCTGGCGGTAGTAAGCCGTCGTCGTATCCGGCGCCAGATGCGGTGGGATTGCTTCAACACCATACGGAATTCGCGGCAACCTGTTGAACAGGCGAACGAGCCGCGGATTGATCCGCATGCAGACCTCACGGTACGCAGCCAGCAGGTCGTTCGGATTGTCGTAGTAGAACTTCGGGTCTGTGCGCAGGTGGTCAAGGAATTCGTCAAATGAGCCCTGGAAACCGACCTGCTTGACGACCTTCAGCATTTCGTCGCGGATACGTTTGACCTCCCGCAGGCCGGTGTCATGAATCTCCTGGGGAGTCATGTCGGTTGTCGTAAAAACGCGGCAACGGAGGGCGTAGAAATCCTTGCCCTCGGGAAACTGCCACACACCAGGTTTGCCGTAGCAGGCTGGAAGGTAAGTCTCGTTGAAGAAACGAAGCATTTCACGATAGGCCGGAACGACGTGTGTCGTGATCGCCTCTCGACCGGCCTGTTGCAGTCGCCGTTTCTCAGATGGAGTGATGGACTCCGGTATGTTTCGGAACGGCTTGTAGTAGAGGCTCTGTGTCGGGTCGTCGACGATTTGCCGCTTAATCTGGGCGGGCACTCGCTGCATCACGATCCTGGTGTGAACGATCTTCCGCCGCACGCCCTCACGCATCAGGTCCAGCGTTTGTTCCATATAAATCGGAAACGAAGTCAGTCGCGCGATCCAGTTCTCGTAGTCTTTCACTGTCTCGAAGGACATCGCGTCGGCCAGAGTACTTTCGTCCTGAATACCGCCACGTTGATTCAGCGGGACCAGATGCCAGCCAAACGGGTACTCGTCGACGATGTTCTGGTACTTGCGCTGGAACAACCGCAGACTGATTCGGTCGGTCTGCCCAAGCTTTTTAACATCGAACTCATTGAGACGTTTGAGAATCTCGCGTCGGTGGTTGATGCGGCGATCAATGGCCGAGGGGCTGAGGTCCTGCCAACGATTGTTGAAGCGAGAATCTCCGAGCCACGACGCATACGTCGGATCCTCAACCAGCCCGTGCTCCCATTCGTCTTCAAACAGCTTATGGAGCTGCTCAGCGGTGGCGTTTGTGTCCTGGGCTGTGAGGCTTTGCGCGGACAGGCACATGACTGTCAGGCAGACAATTCGCAGGGTCGAGCGGCTGGACATGTTGGATTCTCTCACTTCCTGTTCCGGGTCGATGGGTTGCCTTGTCGCTTCCGCACGGGTGCAGGACACGGGTTGTTTCAGGCGCAGGTGTACAATCTACCGGCGGCGGCTTTGATGGCGAGGCTGACCACGACTGCAGCAGTCCGTTTTCCTGCGGAAACGACGAGAGCACCGTTCCCAGATACGTCACCTGCCGGAGCAGTTCCGGCGAGAGCGTTCCATCGACATCAATCCGCAATGACTTCGACGAGGGAAACAAATCCCGCCGTTGTGCATTCAGGCGGGCTTTGGGCTGATCCCAGTG
>CAYSJO010000317.1:0-6783 GCA_964431285.1 uncultured Planctomycetaceae bacterium | reverse complement strand
GATTTTCAGAATCCTTCCGAACTGCGGCGAATCGACAGCGTTGATAATCAGCATCGAGGAGGCCTGCTGAGACTGGGAGCAGTTCTGGCAGTGACCTCAGCCCCGTTGCGAACCAGTCCGGTTAAGCGAGGTGACTGGATTCTCCGTCGCGTGCTGGGCACACCGGTTCCACCACCACCAGCGGATGCAGGGTCGATAGCGGCCGACAATGTACAGGCTGATGGTCGGTCCATTCGTCAGCGTCTGGAAGCTCACCGTCGCGATGCGTCCTGTGCCAATTGCCATGCTCGGATTGATGCGCTGGGCTTCGCGCTGGAGCAGTTCGACCCGCTGGGCCGCTGGCGTGAGGAGTATCGAGACGGGAATAAGATCGACACGTCGGGCCAACTGAAAGACGGCACACAGATCCGCGACGAGGCCAGCCTGCGCAGGTACCTACAGGACCAGCAGGCCCTGTTTCACGGGACACTGTGTCGAAAGCTGCTTGGATACGCCTTGGGACGACGGGAATCCATTGGCGATCTGCCGTTGCTTGAGCAAATGACCGCGGACCTCTCGGCCGACGGATCAATGTCACAATTGGTGCAACGCATCGTGACCAGCCACCAGTTCCGATTTCACGGCCGAACTGAATAGTCACGACCTCGGAGACTGACCGCTTCCTGCGAGCAGCCGGTGAGCGGCGTTGTGACCGGGTGCCCCGGTGACCTCGCCTCCGGGATGCGTGCCCGCTCCACATAGATACAAACCGTCGATTGGTGTGCCGTAGTCAGCCCAGCCGGACAAGGGACGGTCACTCAGGAACTGCTCGGGAATCACGTCCAGATGGCGGATGTTGCCATCGGTCATACCACCCCGACGCTCGATGTCCGCCGGCGTGAACAGGGACCAGTCGACCAGGCAGTCCCGCAGGTCCGGCGCGTAGTGGGACAGTTCATCAATGAGCCGTTGGCCGGTTTCCTCTCGCAGGTCATCCCAAGTTCCATTCGCGGGCTGCACCGGAGCGTACAGACCCCACACCGACATCACGTGGTGACCAGGCGGAGCCAGTGTGGGATCCACGACGGACGGAATCTGAACTTCCATGACCGGTTGCTGAGCCGGGCTGCCGGCTACGGCTTCGTGCCAACTCTGCTCGAAGTACTCGATCGACGGGCAGATCTTCATTGACGCCAGCCAGGACTCTTCGAAGCCACCGGGGAAGAACTGCGAGAAATCAGGCAGCCGGCTCAGCGCCGCGTGAAACTTCAGATACCCGACGCGCGTCTTCAGCTGGCTGATCCGTCCGGTGAAGTCCTCCGGCAGATCATCTGAGTCGACGAGTTTCAGCAGAGTGGTTTTCGGATCGGCATTGCTGATCGTCACTCGGCTGGTGATCTCGCTGCCATCGAGCATCCGTACGCCCACTGCCTTTCCATCCCGAACAAGGATCTCCTCGACGGTGGCGTCAGTGCGGATCGTTACGCCGGCCTGTTCGGCCGACGCGGCAAGTGCCTGCGAAACCGATCCCATGCCCCCTTTCACGATTCCCACATCCTGCGGCCGGCTGAATGCATCACAGCGGATCAGCGTGTAGCACCACGCGCTGCCGGCTGCCGCCGGGTCTCCAACATCCTGCGCCTGAATAAAGGCTCCGCGCACAGCTTCGTCCTCGAAGAACTGTCTCACGAGATCCTTCATGCTGACCCGCAACAATGCTTCGAGAAATGCGGCGTCATCGGAGTTCAGTGACTCACGCAACTGCACAAGCGTTGGCGGGGCAGTCAGAAAGTATGGATACAACAGTCCGGCGGCACGTTCCCAGAACTTCAGCCAGCCAGGAAAAGACTGCGCGTCGCGCTGGGAGAACTGAGCGATCGAGGCCTGGGTCTGCTCGATCGAATCCCATACGGTCAGGCATTGCCCGTCTGGATACGGTTGAATCCGCGACGGGTCAAGATGAAACACCTCGAAACCATGCTGCCTGAGTTGCAGATCATCAATCACCTTCGCCTGCAGCAGGTGGCAGATGTAGGAACACGACGAGAGCCGGTAACCGGAAAACAGCTCTTCGGTTGCGGCCGCCCCGCCAACAAACGGCCGACGCTCGAGAACCAGGACCTTCCAGCCATTCCGCGCCAGATATCCGGCGCAAACCAGGCCGTTGTGTCCTCCGCCAATAATGACGGCATCAAAGTCAGGCGACGACATATGTGGTCTCTGTGGGAAGATCGATGTCTGTGTCCAGCGTTGCCGGTTGGCGTGGCTGTACACCCAGAGGTCATTGTGCCGCTGCGGCCTGACCAAAGGTAGAGTTTCACGTTCCTGTGGTTTCGCCTGGTTCGCGTTTAGAGAAAATCCGTATGCATTGATCGATGCTGTACTGACTCTTCAGTTCGGGGAGTGCCCATGTGGCGCGACGCGCATCGATCGTTTCGGCGACGTCGAAACCCTCGCCTTTTCGCCTGACGGCCACCGGCCGTAACCGGCTGCAGTGCGGAACCGCCCTGCTTGTGGGACGTCGTGACGGGGAAACAGGTCCGATGATTCGAGCAGCCGGTCTATCGCTGGTACAACCTGTCCGCCGATGGGAAAACGCTGGCCGTTGTGGGAGACAAGGACGCCTGCCACAAGTCCGGGAATTCGGAAAGGCTGGCGACTGTGCTGGCGGCATATCACCTGATCACAGGATCGTCGCTCTCGATCATGGAACGGATTGCATCTCATTGGTCAACCCTGCAGCGGGCCGACAACTTTGAGAACTGGTCAAGGCTTCTGCAAACGATAACTTCGCCTATGGTGGTGGTATCCGTTTTTCACCCGACGGTCCCACGGTCGCCCTCCGCTCGTCATACGGCACAGTCCTGCTGTGGGAAACCGACACCCGCAAACCGCTGCCGCGGCTCAATCTCCAGCCGGAGTTTGATCTGCCGCGCAGCAGTGTGGAATCAATCGCCGTCGCTCCGGATGTGGGAATGCCCTAGGCGGCTTCTCGCAACTGGCTTAGCGCGTCAATTGCTGCGTGGGCTTCCTCGAAACTGCCAGCCGACTCGACGAAATCAAGCAGCGTTGCAAGGTCTTCGTCCGCGATCTCATCCAGTGCACTGTGAATCTGATCATCAGCCATGAAACATCCCTGTCAAACTGGAGAAATGAAACGCATGTCCAATCATGAGGAACATGCCGTGCCACTGTTATCGGCCGAATACGTGCAACCGGTCGAGAGAAACTGGTCCGGCCGCGCTGTGCCGGCCAGCCTGGCAGGATTGTCCTCCTCATTGCCGACTGTATGCTGGACGTCCTCGTTTGCTGCCATCATTGCTGCAGATTCCGAATACTCCACAGAGGCTCCGCGACACAAGGCTGATCATGAGCGACCAGTATTACTATCGAGTCATCGGGCAGGACTTTGGCCCGGTTACACGGAGCGCTCTGCAGTTGCTGATACGGGGCGGACAACTCGACTCGGACGCAGAAATCCGGCTTGGTGCTGATGGTGAGTGGATGGCCGCCAGCAGCCTGCATGAAGTCGACAGCGACGCCGGCAGCGATTCTTCAGCGCTTGAAGAGATCAGCGATCTGTCTGAGATCGATGCTGACTACAGCGGTGATTCGCATGTGCTCAGCAGCGGCAGCGCGGTCACCGCGCGATCGGATTCGGAGACAAGTGTCTCGAAGAGCAGCATTGAGGTTGATGAAGAGAAAACATGGTTCTGCCAGGTGCTTGGCCAGGAGTTTGGACCTTTGACAATGGACGACCTGCGGAGAATGGTCGAAGCCAGTGAATTGAGCGCGGCGGACCTGGTTCGATCCGAAGACCAGACCGGCTGGGCGCCGGCCAGCATGTTGCTGGGCGAGTTGTTTCCAGACGCATCGGTGGATGACCTGTTTGCCTCAGCGCCGGACTCGGGGGACGGGACCAAAGTGCCGCGTGTTGCCGCCAGGAAACCTTCCCCGCCCAGCAGGTCTGCCGCAGGTGGTGAGTTCGAACTGGCTGACAGCGTAAAGATTGTTGACGAACCTCCGGACGTGCCGCCGCCCCAGCGTCCAACTCGAACGCCCACTCCAGAGCCGGCTGCGGCATCGCCTGCCTCCCAGACTTCAACCGATCCAGAGCCATCCAGTCCAGCACCGGAAACATCGACGAGCGAAGTACGGGCGAGGGACATATCACCAAAGGGAGTCGCTCCAGTCTCCCAGGAATCGCACGCTCCCGTTCCGTCCGCCCCCGTCCCGCCTGCTCCCGTGACTCAAAACCCGTCGACGGTCACCCGAAGGGCTTCGACTCCATACAGAGCAAACACACCCAAATCAGGTGGTGGGTTCTCGATGCCGGAGATCCCCATTGGAGGGATCCTGATACTCGTGGGTGCCTTGGCCGTCTGCGCGGGGGCGTATTTCGCTTTCACGCTGTTGCCGTCGTCTACCGATTTGAGCGGAACTTATGTGCGACTGGTCGAAATCTACGAAGAGTTCGAGCAACTACCGGACGAAGGGGCCGAGCGTGACAGCTTCATCGCCAGTGCGAGTGCAGAAGTCGAACAATTACAGGCTCCGCTAAGTGAATCGCTGTCAGCTTCGAATCTGCCCGGACTCGAATTGAGTTTCACTGCTGGAGCATTGCTCACTTTGCTTAATCTGACGGATGAGACGGAACTCGAAGAAGCCCGAGCGACGTTCCACAGGCAAGTCGGTGCCAGCCATCACGCCCTCACGGAAAGTGGCGTGGACACAAGCCAGTTACCAACGATCGAATCGGATTGAAACAAGTGGGCTGCCGCTGGTCTGACGCGTGCCATTAGCAGGACAGAGTCTCTGTGCGACTGATTCAACTCCCGTCGGCTGGAATGCGGTGCAATGGCCACCGAGCCATTTTGTGGCTGCTTGCCATGTCCTTCCCGCAGCCGCCGGAATTGCTTCTGGCGCAGGACCCCGCCGTCCCCGAATCGTCGCGTGTGACTCAGAACGAACCGACACAGATCAAGCTGACTGACCGCGTTCCGTTTGGACGGCCGCCAATTGACTACTTCCGTCCCGTGACCGACGACGCTGTCTCCCGGCTGCAACGGAAGATCAAGGACGGACACGTCACGCTTAACGCTGACGGCCAGCATGGTTACCTGAATGCCGTTTTGCAGGCATTGGGTGTGCCGGTGTCTTCGCAACTGCTCGTGTTTTCGAAAACGGCGCGATCCCCCAAACTGGTGACACCCCGCACGCCCCGGGCAGTCTTTTTCAATGACGAGGTCTCCGTGGCGTGGATTTCCGAATCGCGGGAACTGGAACTGACGGCGATCGATCCCGTCAAAGGGGCCAACTTCTATACGCTTTCGCAGCCGCTGAATGATCCGGTTGAACCAGGCACTGGCCGCAACGCCCTTGCAACGCGGCCGGACGGAGAAACACCCGTGCGATTCGAGCGGCGGGACCGCTGCCTGGCCTGCCATGCCGGTCAATCTTCGCTGCATGTCCCGGGCCTCCTGCTGCGTGCCTTTCAGACGGATAAGGATGGCAACCCGCTGTCTGGTTACTCGCGGGTGACTC
This sequence comes from uncultured Planctomycetaceae bacterium, assembly GCA_964431285.1. Taxonomy (GTDB): domain Bacteria; phylum Planctomycetota; class Planctomycetia; order Planctomycetales; family Planctomycetaceae; genus CAUZFZ01. Next base: position 1,260 of record CAYSJO010000317.1, on the reverse strand, counting down.
ATTCGCTGGCCTACGACCGGCGCTGGGGCGGCTGGTATGTGACCGGGGCTCCGCCGGAGCTGATTCATCGGGGGAATCTGACCAGCCGCCGTGACAACGACCAACACAAGCGCGAACCCGGTTTTCGATCCGCACTGAAGGAACTCGGCGAGTTGTTCGCAGTGGGTGCCTGGCCGACCGACTCAAGTGACATTGTGGCGCATCTGGCGTTTGCTCATCAGATGCACGGTCTGAATCTGTTGATTCGAGTGGGCATCGAAGCCCGTGTGGGCCGCAAGTCTGATGCCGAGGACCAACTGATCCGCTACTTCACATTTGCGGACGAGCCCTCACTGCCAGTTCCAATTGACCGCGCGGGATCGGAGTTTGCCGCGTGGTTTGAACAACAGAGTCCGTTCGATGACAAAGGCCGGTCACTGCGACAGTGCGATTTGCAGACACGGTTCCTGCGGCACCGCCTGAGCTGGCTCATCTATCACACCTGTTTCCAGTCATTGCCGAGACAGACGCGAGACCGGCTGTTGAGTCGCCTGTGGTCCGGCCTGACAGAAACCTCCGACCATGAAGATTTCGGGCATCTCTCGTCGGAAGAGAAATCAGCCATTATCGGGATTGTCCAAGGCACGATGCCCAACCTTCCCGATTGCTGGCGGCCGTAGGTCTCCTCCCCCCGAGCTCCTGGGACCCGTGGAGATCAGGCCACTTTGCCATTCTGGAAACATGCGTTTCCATCAACGAGGACGACAGCGAATGTTGGGCACACTGCGTCGAGTTGGAGTTCGTTCTGAAGGCGCCAGAATCTTCGGGAATGTCAAAGTTTGCGGATTAGGTTGCCGATAACACTTGTAGCGATTGTGCCACCGCGCGGTGCGCGGGGTATCCGGTGTCGATATGCCGGTCGCCAAAGACACATCCGCTCCTGAGACTCTGCTCTGACCGAGGACAGATTCATGGTGTTTCGGCTCCCCACCTGGCTGCCAGTCCGCTTCTCCGCTGCTCCTGGCCGTCTTGCCCGACAGGCAAGACGTGATTCGCGACCACGTCGCCGGCCATTCTGGAGAAAGACGCGCTGGGCGTGTTTGATCGCTACAGCCGGGCTGGTCACAGGATGTATGACTGGCAGCGAGGAACTCAAGTACGTGGGTGACGATCGGGAACTGTCGCACTACCGCGATCAGGACACACGAATTGAACACCCGAACGTAGGGCAGGAATCGCCCGAAGCCGTGCAGTCGAGCGGTGAACCACGACGCATCCGCC
>CAYSJO010000316.1:0-13453 GCA_964431285.1 uncultured Planctomycetaceae bacterium | reverse complement strand
GGCCTTTGCCGTGGCTCGACTTCGCCCGTTGACCCGACAGCAACTTGCCGAGTCATTGACTCTGGCAGTCGCAGTTCCTGAAACGTCTGAATCAGACGATGAGCCACCTGTCGCAGGGTCCGAGGCATGGCGTCGTAAACTTACCGAGCGTGCGAAGCCACTCTTGAAATCGTTCGACCCGAAACGATCCGGCTTTGAAAGCGGCGCCGGAGAAGCTTTATTCCTCGCCAACTCCAGCGAGATTCACGATCTGATCACCGCCCATGAACTCTACAATTCCGATACGTTTGCAGTGCACGTGTTCCGACGCGTGCTCAGTCGCGATGCGACTCGTACCGAGCTGGATCAACTGAAGAACTTCCTTCAGTCAGAAGACATGGCAACTCGAAAGTCACTTCTGTGGGTGCTCGTGAGTTCCGCCGAGTTCCGCTTTAATCATTAGACAGCAGCCGTGAGCCTGCCAGTTCAGACACAACAATGGGAGTCCCAAGTGTGAACGTGCGAACTGCGATGACAGGCAACGTCATGGACCGTCGCGTCTTCCTCCAGAACACTCTGGCTGGGGGCGCTACGGGTGTGGCAATGCTGGACGGTGAAGTTCCGTTACTGGCGTCGGAGACGCCGGATTCGGACAAACCGACGTCCGGCCAGAAGCAGGTTTTGTTCATCTGGCTGTCCGGTGGTGCAAGTCAGTTTGAAATGTGGGATCCGAAGCCAGGCCGTGAAACCGGTGGCCCCTTTCGTACGATTCCGACAGCCATTCCGGGATACCAGTGCTGTGAACTGATGCCGAAGCTGGCCGGCATGATGGATCGGCTCACAGTGGTTCGCTCGCTCGACACGGCGATAACAGCGCATGCACCGGCCGCTGACCTTGTCAGCACCGGTCGCACGAAAGAACCAAGTCTGGTGTATCCGGAAATCGGAGTGATCCTCGCACGCGAACTCGCTCGGCATGACAGCTCTTTGCCCGGTTACATCTCGATCTTCCGATCGACAGAAGGCCGCCGCCGTCCGTCGACCGGGTTTTATGGTGGCCACTACGCACCAGTGCTGCTGGAAGACGGCATTCGTCCACGGAACATCAACGTCCCGGATGGTTTAAGCAGCGATCAGTATGACGAACGGGAGAAGTTACGTCGGTTGTTCAGCGAAAAGTTTGCCGAACGCCGCGCCGGTGGCGGACTGGTCGACAGCTACAACGGTGCCTTCGATCGAGCCCGTGGCCTCATGGATTCGCACGAGGTCTTCAATGTCGATGCGGAACCGGAATCCGAGCAAATCAAATACGGCCCGACAGAATTCGGGCGTCATGCACTGCTTGCCCGACGGCTGCTTGAAGCGGGTGTGCCCGTGGTAAAGGTCGCTCGAGGATTCTGGGACAGCCATCACGACAACTTCGAGAGTCACCGCGAACTGGTACCTGACTTTGACAACGTGATGAGCGTGCTGCTCGAAGACCTGCAGCAGCGAGGTATTCTTGATCACACACACGTCTTTGTACTGTCCGAGTTTGGTCGCACTCCGAAGATCAATAAGGACGTCGGGCGGGATCACTATGCGGCCGCCTGGTCATTCATGATGGCCGGTTCCGGCGTTCAGCCTGGAGCCGTGTTCGGCAAGACCGACAAGGACGGCATTGAAGTGGCCGATGGGAAAGCCGGTCCGGGCGACATCGCGGCGACCATTTATCGGGCTGTCGGATGCGATCCCTGGAAGCACTACATGTTCGGGCAACGGCCTGTCCCACTGGCTCCGGAGGATGCCGAGCCGATCGAGGCTGTTCTGGCTTAGAGCGTTTTCAGAGTTGGTCTTCAACCCCCTCTCCCTGACCCTCTCCCCAACGGGGAGAGGGAACCAGTCAGACGAGTGCCCTCTCCCCGCTGGGGAGAGGGGTTCATACAGAAGGCCAATTCTGAAAATGCTCCATCCTCTGGTCGTGCTGGTGACAACCAGGGATCTGAAACATGAAATCGCTCGATCTGAAATCTGCAAGGCTGGATTGCACGTGGGAACATCCCGGCATTACGTATTCGCTTTGCGGCGACGACTCCGGCTCGCGGTTCTACATGGCCGGAATGGACGGAGCCGTGTGGACAATCGACCTCGATGCCGAAGGTCCTCAACTGCAGCAGGGCTGGTCCAATCACGATAATTACATTTCGCGTCTTGTGTGGCACGACGGAAACGTGATCTCGGCCGGATATGACCGGCGGCTGAACTGGACGCGGGTCAAGAACGGCAAACAGGTCCGATCGATCGATAACGCTCACGCAGGTTGGATTCGTGACCTGGTGATCGCGGGACCTCGACTTGTGTCTGTTGGCGACGATATGCGTATGATCGTCCGCGATCTCGAATCGGGCGAAGTGCTGCATTCACTGACCGGTCACAAGCCCCAGACTCCGGAGCACTTCCATTCGGCGATCTACGCGGTTTCCGCTTCGCCAGATGGCCGACTTGCCGCAAGCGGCGATCGCATCGGCGAAATTCGAATCTGGGACCTGGATTCCGGCGAATGCCTGCACACGTTTCAGGCTCCCGGGTTCTATACCTACGACGCCGTGAAGCGTTCGCGGTCCATCGGTGGAATACGATCGCTGTGCTTCTCGGATGATGGAGCAACACTGGCCGTTGCCGGGATCGGTCAAGTCAGCAATGTCGATGGATTCGTCGGACCGTGTCGCGCCGAGCTGTGGAACTGGGAAAAAGGCGAGCGCACGTTTGTCGGTGAGGATTCTCACAAGGCCGTGCTGAACGATATCGCGTTCCTGCCCGGCGGAATTCTTGGCGGAGCTGGCGGCGGCGACGGAGGCGGCGTGATCGCGTTCTGGGACCAGTCCGACAAGAAAGCGACGCATAAGGTCAAACCGAAGGGACACTTGCAGCAGTTCCTGATGAGCGATGCAACCACAATGATCGCTGTCGGACACAACGGACTTCAGCGATGGAACCTTGCCGGTCAGACGACGTCGCACGCCGAGAAGGCGGATTCAGCGAAGTGAAGTCGACCCGGCGGCCAGACACACGCCGGATTGCCACAGTCGCGTCATCTTTGCAGATTACGGTCAAGAGGCTGATTGCGGGCTGAACACACGGCATTTGCCGGGTTTCGGCAATTCCGACCCCCTGCTGAGTTTGGCGGAAGACGCCGGCTGCGTACGATGGGACCTCACTTTTTTCTGTGAGGAAGACCTGTCGTGATGAATGAATCCCAGACTCAGGGTCCGGTTTCTCAATCTTCGCTGATCCGAACGATCGTTGACCGGATTCAGTCGGTGATCGAGGAAGCAGAGGAGCAGACCAAACCTCTCGAGATGAATCCCCATCGCACGAGCCTGTTTGAACTGTTCGTCATGGCTGACGGGGCCGGTCTGCTGGAAGAGGACGTTGAGCCGAATCTGACGTCAGACGCCATTGCCGCAATGCTGGCAGACCGCTGGCAACTGCGTGCGGCGGCCACGGAGACAATGAACCAGGAAAGCCAGTTGCCCGGCGAGAGCCTTTCGAAAATGCGACTGCTGTGGTCATTCCTCCGCATGTGGATGGAATGGACGTACGCCTGGGAGCGCTGGGCCGAGTTCCACGACAACGAATCGACAACGTCGCCCGTGTGAAAGTTACAAACCAGGGCCGCAGGACGGACGCCTCGCCCGTCAAGCTTCGATGTCTCCCGCAAGCCAGAAACTCCGATGGAGTCAATTCGGCCATCGATTTTTCGAGAGCCCATTGAGTGCGACTATTTGCGATCATCCCCGCCGCCGGGCTTAGCCGTCGCATGGGGCGTCCCAAGCTGACGCTTGATCTGGCCGGCCGCCCGGTCATCGCCCGTCTGTTGGACGCGCTTGATCATCCCGCCATCGCAGCAACAACGGTCGTGTTCCGCCGGTCCGATGAAGAGCTTCGCGACGCGCTGCAACCGTTCGATATCGTTGCGGTACAACCCTCGCACGATCCACCCGACATGCGGAGCAGCGTCGGACACGGAGTTGCGACAATTCGCAGTCGCTACGCACCGGAACCAGAGGACACCTGGATTCTCATCCCGGCCGACCACCCGGTTCTCGACGCCGATGTGATCAGCGAACTCGTCAACGAGTGGAAGACTTCGAACGCCGACATGATGGTGCCCGTCCATGACGGGAAACGGGGCCATCCGACATTCTTTCGCTGGACGCTGGCCAATCGACTTAGCGAAATCCCGGATGGGCAGGGCCTGAACTGGCTGCGGACTTTGAACGGCGTCACGGTCTGCGAGCACCCCATCGGGTCCGACTCGATCCTGCTTGACCTCGACACGCCAGAAGACTTCCAGCGGCTGCACTCCCTGTTCGATCATTCGAATTGAACGATTCCTCGGTCGACGACTACGGCGGGTCCGGTTGTTGCCAGGCACTCATGCCACCGTCAACCAGCAACATCTGACCCTGGACGTGCCAGGCCTCATCGCTGACCAGAAATGCCGCAGCAGAACCGCAGGCCTCAGGACCCGGCACCTGTCCGTTCGGGGTGTGCAGTTGCATCCATTCCGTGACACCGGGTTGATCCAGTGCGACAGAAGTCAGCGGAGTTCTGACCAGTCCCGGTGCCATTCCGTTGACGCGAATGCCATGCGGCGCCAGTGATACACACAGCGTCTTAACCATCGTCTCGACGGCACCCTTCGACGTGTCGTAGGCCGCGTGTGTGTGCTCGGCCAGCCGACCGTTGATCGAGCCGGTCAGCAACACTCGGCCCTGCACACCATTTTCGATCCAGCGTCGCGCGAACTGCTGAATCAGAAAGAAGTGCGAGTACACATTGAGTTTCATCGTGCGATCGAATGTGTCGAAGTCGATCTCAAGAAAATCCGGCTCGCTGTAAGCGCCGGCGTTGCTGATCAGAATGTCAATGTCCGGCATCGCGGCGACGGCCTGATCAAACACGTGCCCGACGCACTCTTCCGTCGATCCCGCCAGGTCGCCTGTGACCAGATGACATTCACGGCCCGTATCTCTGATCGCTGCAACGGCCTGGCGAGCCGAGTTGTCTTCAGTCAGTCCGTGTAGAACGACATCGACGCCAGCATCGGCCAGCGTTTCCGCGATAGCCCGTCCGACGCCCATCGTGCCACCGGTCACGAGTGCGGTGTGTCTTTCAAGCGTGATCATATTTCTCTTCCTGATTGGCTACAGCGTTTTACGCTGATCCGTAGTCGCGAGCGATGTGATTCAGCCTGTGTGTCAATCAGACTCGATAAGGGTTCGCGCCAGTTCCAATGCATGTTCGGTCGTGGTGACCTCACCGTTCAACTGAGCATCACGCACGGTCTCCAGGATCTCTTTGAATCGCGGCCCGGGGATCAGACCTGCGTCAATCAGTTCACCACCGGAGATCAACGGTGGCGGGTCGAGTTCGATCGCTGGTGTGGTGCGCAGATACTCCTCGCAGAACGTTGCATCGTCCGGCGTCTGATCGTTCGCTTCGTCACTGGCTCGCATCAGGTGCAGCAGGTCGACCGCATATGGCTGAGCCAGGACACGCTTCAGTTGAGCGGCTGAGAGCTGGTCAGCATTCCCCAATGTTTCACGCTGTCGCAGGAGCCACATGGCATGCTGAATTTCACGATTGGCAAGTTTCAATCGCTTGCCAATGTCCTCAGCCAGTTGAGCCGCAGCATTTACGTCGAGTTCTCTTCGCACAACCACCGGCGTCAGTAACGCCGCAAATGCGACAGGAAACTCGATAGCCACGGAAGTGCCCGTCCCGCCTGATCGCCTCAGCACCTCAAGGAGAATCTCCCATGCTGGGAGATCGTTCGCGACATCGTCCAACTCGGGCAACACCTGCCTAAGCAGGTCGACATCCTGGCAGAGCTGCAGCGCCCGAGCACGATTGGCATGGGACAACATGCGACGCAATTCATGGGAAATCCGCTCGGCGCTGACGGCAGCGATCTGGTCGGCCATCGAGCGGACAGCATCCGCCGTTGCCTCATCCAGCTGGAAATCAAACGTTGCCGTGAACCGAACGGCGCGCAGCATGCGCAGCTTGTCTTCTTCCATGCGTGTATGCGGGTCACCGATTGCTCGGACAATGCCCGCCTCCAGATCTCGCTGGCCGCCAACGTAATCAAGCACCTCCTGCTTCAGCGGGTCATAAAACATCCCGTTGATCGTAAAGTCGCGCCGCAGCGCGTCTTCTTCCGCCGAGCAGAACTGCACAGATTCCGGACGCCGACCGTCGAGGTACTCGCCATCCGATCGGAACGTCGCGACTTCAATCTGCCCCGCGCTTTTCGGGCCGAGCACGACAATCACGCCGAAGCTCTCGCCCACAGCAAGCGTACGCTTTCGCCCGAACAACTCGCGGACCTGTTCAGGTCTGGCGTCGGTCGCAACGTCATAGTCCTTCGGTGTTTTCGCAAGCAGCTCGTCGCGCACACAACCGCCCGCCCACAGGGCCGTGAATCCGGCACCGGTCAGTCTGTCGACGACATCCGCAGCGAATTGGCGTTGGGGACTCATGGGGATCAGCTGGATTCTGTATCCGGTAGTTGACATCGACTCGTCAGACAAACGGTCGATGTTGAACGTTGTGTGCTACTGGCTCCGCCAGTGCCTTCGTAACATGATTCAGACTGGCAGAGCCAGTGGCACACTTTCCAACGGTCTGTTGGCAGCCCGTTGAAAAAGGCAACCCGACGCGTAAGTCTTGATGTTGAGCTTGTCGTCCGCCCTGAAAGGCAACGCCATCACATGTGGCGAACTGATGCAATCGGCGCATGCACTTCCGCAAGGCACGCATGGTACTGGCAAGGCTCCGATCCTGCGGGTCACAGGACTCGGACGGACCCCGTTTCGACGCCGATCGCAACTGTTCGCGCAGCGCCACCAGTTCGGCCACCGCCATCGCACACAGACCAGTCCAGTTCCACCAGAAGACGACCGCTGTGGCGGCAACTCCGCGGCAAATTGGCGTAAATGGCAGCGGACTTCATGTCGCGGGGCATGCCACAAGTTGTGTATCGTTGTCTGGTGTGGCGGAGAGGGCGACGATTCGTCCTTCGGTTGGTCGTGATGTGTCTTCGGGAGCATCTGGATGCTGACGCATGAACTCAACAGCGGCAGTAGTCGCGAATGCTCAGGCGTAAATCGGCGTGATTTTATCAGAGTCGGTACGCTCTCACTTGGCGGACTCATGCTTCCGGAGTTGCTCGCGACGCAGGCATCTGCGGCGAATGGGACACGCAACTATGTCAATGACAAGTCCGTTGTGCTGTTGTATCTGTCCGGAGGCGCGAGTCAGATCGAGACATTCGATCCGAAAATGACGGCTCCGGAAGGGATTCGCAGTGCGACCGGTGAAGTCACAACCAGTTTGCTTGGCGTGACGTTTGGTGGCACGTTTCCTCAGCTTGCGAAACTGGCGCATCGAATGGCTGTTGTGAGATCGCACGCTCACAAGGTCGGATCGCACGAACAGGCTCACGTACATGTGCTGTCCGGTGGTACCGATCCTGTCGGGAAACAGCAGAAGGGATTCAGTATCGGATCGAGTTACGCGCGGCTGCGGGGCACGAACCATGAGCGAACCGGACTGCCGACGTATGCGGCATTGAACGAGAAAGAGATCGACGGGCAATATCTCAAGGAGATCGGCCGATTCAATAAAGGATCCTGGCCAGGTGAGCTGGGACAGTCGTTCGCTCCGTTTTTGCATCAGGTCGGCTGGTCGGAAGAAGAAGACACGGGCCGCAGCCAGAAGCGCTCACAGAACCCGATCGCTGCAAACCTGAGTCTGAACATCGCACAGGAGAACCTGGACAATCGCCTGAAGTTGCTGAAGTCGATTGACACGTTTGACCGTCGACTGGATTCCAGCGGCACGATGGTGGCTCTGGATGAGTTTTCCGCGCAGGCCCTGACTCTGCTGACCGGCAACGCGAAACAGGCTTTCGATTTCGAACAGGAAGACCGAAAGACGATCGATCGCTACGACACGTCGGACATGCAGATCGGTCATAAGAAGTTTCGGCCAAGCACACTCGGCAAACAGATGCTCGTCGCGCGGCGTCTGTGTGAAGCGGGAGCTGGATTCGTTTCCGTTCACAGTGCGGGATGGGACATGCACGCCGATAAGAACAACCCGGGCATGGTTAAGGGCATGAACATGCTCGGCCCGACACTGGATCAGTCGGTGTCCGCCTTTCTGGAAGACGTCGAGGAACGCGGCCTGAGTGAGAAGATCCTGCTCGTGATAGTGGGAGACTTCGGACGGAGCCCGAAGATCGGCAAGAACAGCGGACGCGGACACTGGGCAAAACTCTGCCCACTGGTGTTCGCTGGAGGCGGCCTGCAAATGGGTCAGGTCATTGGCGAATCAAACGAGAAGGCCGAAGTGCCCGCCACAGATCCGATTTCGCCAGCCGACATGATGGCGACGGTCATGCATACGTTGTTCGACGTCGGCACGATGCGTCTGGACTCCAGCGTCCCGCGGAACATCAGCCAGCACATCGAACGCGGCAAGCGGATCGAAGACCTGTTCTAAGCGCCGGTTATGGGAAGACAAATGCGGTTGTTATCAATCTGCCTGCTAAGTGCCGCGCTGGCCGATCCGTCTTTGGCCGCTGAATTACAGCTGCAGGCGATTGAGATCGAGTCGATTACCGCTGACGGCCAGGCGGTCCTTTCCGGGCCAGACAGTTCGTGGCAGATTCTCGTGACAGGGCGAACCGCCGACGGCGATACAGTTGACGTGACGCACCAGGCCGCATTCACGGTGGAACCCCAGGGCGTCGTTTCTGTGGATCGTTCGGGAGTCATGATTCCGCTCGCTGACGGAAAGGCATCGGTTGTCGCACGAGTGATGGACCTGGACGCTCGTTTCGACGTCCATGTGCAGCACGTTGACGTGCCGCACACATTGGACTTCGTGACCGATGTGGCTCCAATTCTCACTCGATATGGCTGCAACAGTGGAGGGTGCCATGGCAAGAAGGGTGGACAGGAAGGCTTCGAGTTGGCGTTGCTCGGATTTGAGCCGGAACTCGATTATGACCGGCTGGTGAAAGACGGAGATGGATATCGGATCGACCTCGACGATCCCGACAACAGTTACCTGTTGCGAAAGGCGACAAAGGCTGAGCCTCACACCGGTGGTCAGCGGTTCGAGAAGGATTCCGTGGCCTATCGCGTGTTACGAAGATGGATCGCTCAGGGTGCGCAGCAGGACGGCACAAGCGACGCTGTCGTCGAGCGGATCGAAGTCGTTCCGCGAGAACGAATTCTGCAGCGGGACGGGCGGCAGCAACTGAGCGTGTTGGCCCACATGAGCGACGGCACAGTTCGTGAAGTGGGGCGATTGGCCAGCTTCGAGGTCAATCAACTGGACATCATCAAGGTGACACCCGACGGACTGGTGTCACCCGGCGGTACGGCCGGTGTTGCGTCAATCATGGTGCGATACCAGGCCCACGTAGGCGTGTTCCGTGCAATCATTCCGACCGGCGAGCCAATCGACGACCTTCCCACACCGCGGAATTTCGTGGACGAACTCGTTTTCTCGCAGTTACGTCGGATTGGAATCCCGCTTTCAGACACGTGCGACGATGGCACATTCATTCGGCGTGCGACAATTGATATCGCGGGACGACTACCAACTGTCGATGAACTGACCTCGTTCACTCAGGACACCGACTCGGAGAAGTTCGCACGGCTGATTACTCGACTCGTCGAGAGCGATGACAGTGCGGACTACTTCGCCGGCAAGTGGGCGTCCATGTTGCGAAATCGACGCAACAGTGAAAAAGACCCCCGCGGGCCGACGGAGGCTTTCTACAAGTGGATCCGCGATGGACTGCGAGAGAATCGACCTTATGACGACTTCGTTCGCGGCGTCCTGACGGCGACGGGCAAGGAAGTCGAGAGCCCGCCCGTTGTCTGGTATCGCTTTGCAAACGAACCATCGGCTCAGCTCGAAGACGTCGCGCAGATGTTTCTCGGTCAGCGCATTCAGTGTGCCCGATGTCATCATCATCCGTTCGAGAAATGGAGCCAGCACGACTACAGCGGTATGGCTGCGTTCTTCTCACGGCTCGAGGTTGAAGATCGGCCAAAGCAGAAGAAACAGAAGGTCAAGCCGCCGCTCACCGTTTCGTTCAAGCCCGGCCGAGCTGAAGTGAAACATCCGAAGACCGGAGAACCTGTTCTTCCGACTCCGCTGGAAGGGTCGGCGATCGAAGCCAATGAAGAGGAAGATCCTCGCGTAGCTCTGGCGAACTGGATGACTCAGCCTGGCAACCGTTTCTTCGCCCGTGTGCTGGTGAATCGCTACTGGAAGCATTTCATGGGTCGCGGACTGGTTGAACCGGAAGACGATTTGCGGACGACCAATCCACCAACGAACCCCGAACTCCTCGACGCGCTGGCCGACAACTTCGTGAAATCCGGATTCGACATCCGCAATCTGATCAGCGTGATCTGTAACTCCAGGACCTACCAACTCAGTTCAAACGCGAACGGTATCAACCTGCATGATCAGCAGAACTACTCACGGTTCCTGCCACGACGACTGAATGCCGAAGTGCTGCTGGATGGCGTCGATACGGTCACGCTGGCAAAGACGCGATTTTCCGGTGTCGGCGCGGATGTTCGGGCTGTGCAGTTGCCGGACAACCAGAACGGTTCGTATTTCCTGAGTGCCTTCGGTCGGCCTGCGGGGCTGAGTGTCTGCGAGTGCGAGCGAACGACGTCGGCAACACTTGCTCAGCAACTGCACCTGATCAACTCGCCGGAGATTCTGGCGAAGGTCCAGGGCGAACGGGCGAAGGCTCTCTCGAAAGACGACGGTCCACCGGCCGAACGCATCCGTGACCTGTACCAGGTCGCACTTTCCCGCGAGCCGCGGGAAGACGAACTGGCAACATTGCTGGCATACCTGACGGAACGCGGTGTGATCTCTTCACAGGATTCGGCGACGGTCGAAAACGGCAAGGCCCCGTCACCGGCGCGGGATGAATCGAGTGAACTCCGCGTCAACAGCATCTCCGCCAGCGGAGGCAGCAACGCGAACTCAGCCGATCTGGCATTCGATGACGATCCAAAAACACGATGGTCCGTGAACGGTGAAGGCAACTGGATTCAATTCGAATTGTCGCACGCCACCCAGTTGAGTCAGCTTGAGATCGGTTTTGACAAAGGCGATCGAAAGTACCGCTTCGAAGTGTCTCAGTCCTCCGACGGCCAACGCTGGACAGTCGTCAAAAGTCTCGAAAGCAACGGTAAAGGTAACGACGTTCAGACGTTTGAATTCCGGCCAACTACCGCTCGCTACTTCCGAATTGTGCACAAGGGAAACTCGTCGAATTACTGGGCGAACATCCACACGATCCGAATTCCCGACGTTGCCTTCGATCCAAAGACTGCGGCAATTCAGAAATCGGACAATCGTGAATCGCCGACTTCCGTCGATTCCGCGCCTTCTCAGCAGGCATGGGCGGACATCATCTGGGTCCTGATCAACACCAAAGAGTTTCAGTTCAACCATTGATCTCCGGCATTGGCCGTACGTGGGAGCACGCATGACCATTCGGCTTCAGCCGACTCTCAATTGCCATCGGCTTCAGCCGATGGTAGACGCCTGCTTTGGTGTGCTCAGCCGGCTTCAGCGTAACCCACCGTGAACCAGGACGTCGACCCTGCTGGCGCGGCGGGGGTCTCATTTGCCATTCGCCTGCTTCTTCTTCGGCTTCACCGCCGGTGCATCGATTGGCCGTAGTGGAAAAATCTCCGACGGGATGTGCTGGTCTTCCATCATGCGGGCGAGTTTTTCGACGACATCGGGATGTCCTTCAGCAACATCGTTCGTTTCCTCGATATCCTGCGAGATGTCGTACAGCTCGATCTTAAGATTGCCTTTCGCCATGTTCTGACGAACGGCTTTCCACTTGCCGACGCGAATTGTCTGCTGGCCGCCGTAGCTGGGGAATTCGCGATACAGGAAAGCGCGAGGTATTTGCAGGTTGCCCAGCAAAGTAGGAGCCAGACTGATCCCGTCGATACCAGAGGCCGTCGTTTCGGCGTTCGTCAGATCAAGCAGAGTTGGCATCCAGTCTTCGAATCCGCTGACCCGGTCACTGGTTGACCCGGCCGCCACTCGTCCTGGCCAGCGAACGATCGTCGGCACTCGTACGCCGCCTTCGTACAGCGAACCCTTCAGACCACGCAGTTCTCCTACGCTGCTGAAGAAGTCGTAGTCCACTTCCTGCTTCAGGTGAGTCGTCCCGTTATCCGAACTGAAGACAACGATTGTGTTGTCGGCCAGCTTCAATTCATCCAGCAACTGGAGAATGTTGCCGACATATCGATCGAGCTGCGAGATCATCGCCGCATAAGCCGCTCGCGGCGTGAAGTGCGGCGTGTAGCCGTAGCCCTTCGACCGCGTGAACGGCGGATCGTTCCAGCCAAGTGCAAGATACGGCTTCAGTTCTTCATCAGGAACATGCAGCGCGACGTGCGGAATCACCGTGGGGTAATACAGGAAGAACGGGCGGTCCCTGTTCGCGCGGATAAACTCCAGTGCCTGCGCGTTGATGCGATCAGGTGCGTAGTCCTGTCCCTAGAACTGGGCGTAACTGGCCGGATCGGAAGGATCAGCGCCCTTCTTAAGACTGGCATGTCCCGGAACGGGCGGATCGTTCTTGAGAGAAATCCGCTTATGGTCGCTCCATAAATACGACGGGTAATAGCTGTGTGCATGAGACTGGCAGTTGTAACCAAAGAATCGATCGACGCCCTGGCTGAGTGGTTCACCGTCCGACTCCGGCCCACCCAGACCCCACTTACCGAAGGCCCCGGTGACATAGCCATTAGCCTTCATCAACTCGGCCAGTGTCACTTCGCTGTCGGGAATTGGCTGTTGACCTTCCGGCGGCGTGCCATTGTTACTGCGAACAAAGGCATGTCCCGGGTGCTTCCCTGTCATCAGCACACACCGCGACGGAGCACATACGGCGTTTCCGCAATAGAGCTGCGTCAGTCTCATCCCCAGATTTGCAAGGCCGACGATATAGGGCGTACGAATCAGCTTCTGCCCGAAACACCCCAGCTCTCGATACCCCAGATCATCGGCCAGAATGAACACGACGTTGGGACGGGAATCTTCAGCCGCGACAACGTCTGTAAATGCGCCGCAAAGATTAGAAAGCGCTAAAGCTGCCAGTATCTGAGCAGGTGCCAGAAACGAGCGGCGACGGACGTGGATGGCCAAGGCTGCTGTGTCAGACATGGTTCTGTCTTCCGGTTTCACAACTGGTCATTCGGTGAGGGACGAGGCCGTGATCATGTCAGACGAGTCGATGCAGTGAAACCAATACCCGGTTGTGGGCGGGTATACAGACCCCCCCCCGGATAGGGCCGCAGGGGAACAGGGGGGGTTCAGCGCCGGGGCCAGATTGTGGGGGACAGAGGGG
>CAYSJO010000315.1:0-2860 GCA_964431285.1 uncultured Planctomycetaceae bacterium | reverse complement strand
CCACGCATTCCCTTCCCATGGAGCATCGGTCACGAGAGCCACGTTGTGACGGGCGGGTTTGTGCATCTGCAGCCGCAACGATTCATCTATAGAGTCGATGAGGTAATCGTCAATCATCAGTTCCCGCCGCGATCCAATGTCAATCGGTTCGTCAGCGTTCAACGGATGATTTCAGCAGGACCGCGTATCGTTTCATGGTGTTCTCCATCCTGTTTTATGACCACATACGGCTTTTCGGATCGGGACTTTGTTCATGCTTCGTACATCAATGCTGCCGTCTGCTTTGACCATCGTCTGCCTCCTGATGGCAACGAAATCCACCGAGGCGCCGGCAGCAGAAAAGGATGATCACGTTGTCGAGGTCCGCAACCGCAGGAATCTTCCGGCGAGGATTCCCTGCACTCGGACCTCGCTGGGGAAGAAGGGAGACTACAAGCCATGCATCGCCCGGCTGCCTGACGGAGAGTTGTTGATCGTGGCGTTTGATGCGTCGCATGTGAAGATTGTTGATGGCTTTCGCGAGGACATGCTGTTGTGGCGTTCGACGGACCACGGGCAAACCTGGTCCAAACGAATAGTCCTTCCGCTGCTGGGACGAGAGCCGTACTTCTCCGTGCTGAAAGACGGAACGTTGCTCGTCACCGTCCATTTCCTGAAGCAGGACGTGCGCAACAAAGACGGCTACGTCTACAGCCTGGTGCACCGTTCCACGGACGGAGGTCGAACCTGGACATCAATCCCGATCAAGAGTGAGAAACTGCCGAGGCCCGCCGCGAAAACCTGGACTTATACCAGCCGAAACATTCTGGAGCTGCAGGACGGAACACTCATCCTGGGAGTCTCCCTGCCAGGCGGCCGTGATTATCTGTGGCGCAGCAAAGATGGTGGGGAAACCTGGGACACATCGCTGGAGTGCCACTTTGCGAGCGTTGACGAATCGAAGCTCTGGTGGCCATTCATGGGCGAGACGGTTTTCTGGCAGACTCGCAAAGGCGATCTGCTGGGCCTGTTCCGAGTCGACCAGAAGCTGTTCCCGCCTATCAAAGGGTCAACAATCCCGCAGCAGAAAGGCGACTCGTACGAACGCCTGCTTCAGTTTCGTTCTACCGATGGTGGAAACAACTGGAAGCCGGAGGAATTCGGCAGTTACTACGGCGAAATGTATCCTGCGTTTCTGCGACTGAATGATGGTCGCCTGCTCTACACGTTCACGCTTCGTACGGCGGTCGCTCCCAATGTGAAGCCACTGGGCGTGCGGTGCCTTGTCGGTCGGGAAACGGACGGTGCTTTCGACTTCGACTTCAGTCATGACCGGATCATGATCAGCACGAAAACGCCGCTCGACTCCTACAGCGGCGGCGGCTTTGGTCCGACGGTCCAAACGAAGGACGGCAGTCTCCTCACAGCCCATTCCTACGCCGGCCCCGGGCACTATCCGACGGACCTGCGGATCGAAGTAGTTCGATGGCGTCTTCCGACTATTGAGAATGCCAGTCCGGAGGCGCGGGTTGAAGACACCGAACTGAAGTCGACGGGCGATCTGCTGCGTGGATTCGATGATGCGGAACTGAAAGCTCTGCAAAAGAAAATCCCTCAGAGGCCTGAACCAAAACTCGGCGTTGCACGTCCCCGGCTGGCGATCGTTTCAGGAATGGTGTTCGAAGATCGCAACAGCAATGGGACTCGCGATGCTGGTGAACCGGGCCTTCCGGATGTCAGTGTGTCGGATGGGGAACGCGTTCTCCGCACGGGCGACGACGGCGGCTTTCGGTTTCAGCTTCGATTCGATGAGAACCCGCATCATCGGTTTGTCGTTGTGACTCGGCCAACGGGCTTTCGAACGACTCGGAGATTCTTCGAGCGTATACCGTTTGATGACTCGCGCGCGGAGTACTCGGTCGATTTCGGATTAGCACGAGATTCGGCGTCGGCGAAGCGTGAATTCTGGTTCATGACCGCCAGCGACAGCCAGTTCACGAACATCGAGCAGATGATCCCCACGGCGAAGGATTACGCGCAGGTGACGTCGGCGCCGGCGATTCCCGGGCTGGGCAAACCGGCATTCCTCGCCACGGCCGGTGACCTGACGATGAACGGCTCGCAGTACGAATGGGACATGTACGACTTCATCCGTGGACAGTCGAAGATTCCCGTTTATGAGGGCTTCGGCGGGCACGACGGTAACTGCCTCGACCCGCGGTGCACAGTTAGCTTCGAACAGCGGATCGGACCGCCGTATTACTCGTGGGACTACGGTGGCGTGCACTTCATCCAGCTTGTCTACGAGACCGGCTACCTGCGCACGCCGGCTCGGGAACGGCAGAGCGACTGGTTGCAGGCCGACCTGAAATCGCTGCCGCCGAAGATGCCGGTCATCGCTGTTTCACACTACCCGCTTGATGCCGGCTGGTTCGATCAGCGGCGCGACGAGGGCATCAACGTCATCTGCCAGATCGGAGCCCACTGGCATGTCGTGCAGGCTGGCAGCCGCGGCAGTGTGCCGGTCCTCAACAGTGCTCCGGCCCGCGGACGCGACTGGGGTGCATACTCGCGAACGTACCGCTGGGTGATGGTGACGTCCAACGGCGTGCGTTCGAAGCTTCGCGTCGCCGGTCAGTACAAACGATTAAGAGTTGTTGCTCCGGGGCTCACCGCGCGCAGTGGACGACAACCGCTCGTCGTGCTTGCGTACGACACCGCACTCGAAGTCCATGCGGTCTCTGTGCAGTGGACGTCACCGAGTGGCAATCGTTCGATCACGGAACTTGAGCAGCGTGGCGACTGGGCCTGGTACGGCGACTTCCATCCACGCGAACCGGGAGAGTGGACCGCCAGCATCGAAGCAACCGCCGTCACCGGC
>CAYSJO010000314.1:0-23699 GCA_964431285.1 uncultured Planctomycetaceae bacterium | reverse complement strand
CCGCCGCTTTCCTGACCGCAGGTCTCCACGGTCGCATCGTCAGTTGCTCCGTTGCGAGGGAGACCTGCGGTCGAGTTCTCGGCGGGGTCGGAGACCCGCGCCGAACCGGAGTCACCGATTCTGGCCGATTGCCTTGTCTTCGGATTCAAGACGTGTGTATTGCACCTGCAGAGTTGCCGTGCCGCCGAACGCGATCAGAGTCTGTGGAGCATAGTGCTTATACTTGCGAGAAACGGGATTCCGAACCCGGTCACCCTTCTGCAGGATAACCCGATACTCGGTCATCCGTCCGAACCACGCCGGACCGTTCAACTGGGCCGGAATCCAGTGGCCGTGGTTGTCGGCATCTTCGAGGAATATCTCGGCATACGCATGCCCCTCGACCCACACAAGCCGAGCGGGAATCCCGACGATGCGGCACATGGCGATGAACAATGCGCTCATGTCCTCGCAGTCACCGATCTTCTCGGTCAGGGCGAATCGAGCACCGCGATATTTGTCGAGGCGGTACTTCACATGCTCGCGCACCCAGTCGAATATCGCCCGAGCCGTCCGCACGTCACTGGCTTCGTCCTTGAGACGCTGTGCCAGTTGCCGAATCTGTCGGTCGGTCGTCTCGATTCCCGGTGAAGGCCCCAGGTACTGCCGCAGTTCAGCGGGAACACGCACAGGTGCACGCAAAGAATCGAGATCACTCGTGAACTGAATCTCGTGACGAGTCACTCGATAGACCCGTTCGACAATCGCTTCACTGCCGGCAGGCATCCTTGGAATCTGAACGGAAATCACCGCGGCGTGCTTTGCCAACGCGACATCTCGCGTGGTAATCCCGCGGGGTTTCTCCTCGCTCAACAGTTCCACCTGCTGCTCGCGCCAGTCAATCGGAACAGGAGCCATCGTGGTGACTCGCTGTAATGGCTTCCGTCCTGCCCCGACTCGGATCGTGACCTTGAGCCGGTACGTCTGCGGCTTTGAAAGCTGGTAAGGCGGCTCGGGATCACCGACATCCTGCGCCACTGATGTCGCCAAAGCGCACAACATCACGGAGGCTGCCAGGCAAATTGAACGCGGATGGTTAGCTCGCACGATTCACTGTCCCGCTTCAGAAGTCACGCAACCGGCCGTCAAGTTCACAGGGCCGGCGGCCAAAGTGTACTCAAGTCAGACGTTGTTGCGTGGTCCGGCATCCTCACGACACGAATCCCACCCGTACCCGCCTTTTGAAAAAGCGGAGGTTGAGCACTAGGATGTCCGCCGTCGGAACGGACCAGCGCGTTCGGCTCCCCCCGCCCGGGTCTTGAATCCGGGATTTGCTGACATAAAGGATCTTCAGGATGAGCACTGCGCAGACGGAACTCGACCACACGGCCTACACCCTTCCTCCACTGGGGGTGAATCCATCATCCACGGCGCAGGGAACGACACCAGGCAGCTTCTCTCAGAAGCCGCAGATCGCTGCCGGTCGAGCTGGAGCTTTGACGTTTGCTTCGCCCGACACGCCTGGCATGCCGGCACCGTCCGATAAGACGGCCTGGGACTTCATGCCGGAAACGTGGACGCTCAAACCTGGCTTTGAAGACGACTACGAGAAGGCCGAAGCGTGGGAGCCGCCGCTGGGGTTTGATCCTGTCACGCAGCTCGAAAGTGCTCGTGTCGGCGTTGTGACTCCCTCAATGCAACGTGTGGCTGAGCGTGAATCCCATCTCACCGCTGATCAGGTGCGGGACGAAGTGGCCGCCGGACGTATGGTGATTCCCGCTAATCGCGTGCATCTGGGTTATCAGCTCGACCCGATGTGCATCGGTCGCGCGTCGAAGACCAAGGTCAACGCGAACATGGGTGCGTCGCCCGTTTCGTCTGGAACGGAGGAAGAAGTCGACAAACTCAGGTGGGCCGAACGCTGGGGTGCGGACACGGTCATGGACCTGTCCACCGGCGGCAACCTGAACGAGTGTCGTGACGCCATCATTCGAAACTCGACCGTCCCCATCGGCACCGTTCCGATTTACTCGATGATTATCGGCCGCAAGATCGAAGACCTGACCGAGGACGACATCCTCCGCATGGTCGAACATCAGGCGAAGCAGGGTGTCGACTACTTCACGATTCACGCGGGCGTCCGATTCGGTCATCTGAAGTATGTGCAGGATCGGCTGATCGGCATCGTCAGCCGCGGCGGATCGCTGCTCGCCAAGTGGATGATCACGCACGACAAAGACAATCCGATGTACACGCTGTGGGAAGACATCTGCGACATCATGCGCGAGTACGATGTCACGTTCTCGATCGGCGACGGACTGCGGCCAGGTGGTCTGGCAGATGCGACCGACCGAGCACAACTGGCCGAACTGGAGACACTCGGCGAACTGACCGAACGGGCCTGGCGGCGCGGTGTGCAGGTCATGGTCGAAGGTCCGGGGCACGTTCCGCTGGACCAGGTGGAATACAACATGAAACTGCAGCGGACGCTGTGCCACGGCGCTCCGTTTTACGTGCTGGGGCCACTGGTGACTGACATCTTCCCCGGCTACGACCACATCACAAGTTGTATCGGTGCGACATCCGCCGCGTGGCACGGAGCCAGCATGCTGTGCTACGTGACTCCGAAAGAGCACCTTGGCCTGCCGAAAAAAGACGACGTCAAGCAGGGCTGCGTGACGTACAAAATTGCGGCGCATTCAGCGGATGTCGCGCTGGGCATTCCCGGCACGCGTGACCGCGATGACGAATTGACCAAAGCCCGCGCGGCTCTGAACTGGGAAAAGCACTTCGATCTCAGTTTCGACCCGGAGTACGCTCGAGCCCTGCACGACGAGGACTTGGACGTCGATACGGACTTCTGTGCCATGTGCGGACACGACTGGTGCAGCGTGCGGATCTCGAAAGAGATCGAGATGTTCGTCTCAGGCAAGGACGAAGAATACGCGTGGGACAAGGCAAAGGTCACCGAGGCACTGAACACCGAACAGCTTGCCGTGCTGGAGACGCGCGGAGTGCTGTCACCGGACGAGATTCATAAGCTGGCTTCGAAAACACGTAAGGGTATGGAAGCGGAAGCCGCCAAAGCATCCTGCCACAGCGACTACGTTGACGACGACGAGGCAAAGAAGCTGCAGGATCAGATTGCGAACGTTTAGGACGGCTTCTGTGTGTGAGACTCCGACAAACATCATTCAACTGAAGGACTCTGGATATGAGACTAACTCTACTCGTGCTGTTGCTGTTCGTTGTAGCCGGCTGCCTGCGTGCTCCCCAGAGCAACACACCGACCGTCCCGGTCGCGCCCCAAAGCGCACAGGCTCCGCCGTCAGCTGGCGGCGGGGAAGACGATCCCGGCGCGGCGGATGCCGAATTCATCACGACAGACAGTGGCCTGAAGTACCGGATCCTGCGGACCTCCGAGGGCCGCAAGCCGACAGCCGCCGACACCGTGACCTGTCACTATCGTGGCTGGCTCGACGATGGATCGGAATTCGACAGTTCATACAAGCGAGGTGAAGCGGCCGAATTCCCGCTCTCAGGCGTCGTCGCTGGCTGGACAGAGGGCCTGCAACTGGTCGGTGAAGGCGGGAAAATCGAACTCGAAATCCCGTATCAGCTCGGCTACGGAGAACAGGGTCGCCCCGGATCGATTCCACCCAAAGCGACCCTGCATTTTGTGGTTGAGCTGCTTTCGATCCGTTGATGAACACTCGCTGCCGTCCGCTCATGGCGAGGGCATTTCGTCGTCCAGGACGTCTCCACGTATCGAAGTCAGGCTGACGTTGGTTTCGTCGAATTCGACGTCGGATGTGGTCTCGCCATTCTGGTGGTCGCACGATTCGATGTCGGGGTTGTGTGTGCAGGTCGCCGTCAGCATTTCCAGTCGCTGTAACTCATCCATCGCCAGGGCGAGTTGATCGGCGGTTTGTGTGGCGATTGACACCGCGTCGTCGTCGTCGCTGATCACAGCAGTGGCTGTTTCTGCGGTCACAGCGTCGACTGTTTCCGCGACGATGGACCGACTGCCCTGCTGCGGCAACTGAGCTCCGACGTCCTCTCTCACCCCCACTTCGGGTTCCTCTGGCTCGCTCCTGTCGCCGTCGACCTTTTGACCAAAGACGGGAGCAAATTGTGCGAGGTCACCAAATCCCACCTGGCCGCTGCTGTCGAAGTCACACAACCAGGCCCGGTATGAACTTTCTGCCGCTTCCCCAAAGCTTTCGGCGAAAACCGTCAGATCACCGAACGAAATCCGCCCGTCACCATCCAGGTCGTACATTGCTTCCGGCGGGGAGTCGGGACTCCGTACAACTGTGAGAGTCGCTTGACCGAATAAGGTCCTGTCGCGCTGGTCGGTGTCGAGCCCTGCGAGCGCGACAATGGCATCCGGTCCGTCGGCCGCTCTTGTCTGGATGGTCAGCCTGCAGGGCCTGATGGCCGTTGCGGTCAACGAGAGCAATCGTTGCGGTTCGGAACTGGCTGGTGGTTCCAGCTGGCCTCCGCCCGCGTCATCGACAAGCCCGGCCGAATCATCAATCCGACCGTCCTGACCAAGTTGGTAGTGATGGACGATACTCGTGACGTCGATGACATCCGTGTCATAGATCACGTCTACAAATGCAGCGACGACGCCCTGGGGCACAGCCCGAAGATCGCGCACAAGAACATCCACCTGAAACGAATCGCCGAGTTGGACCTGATCGATGATTCGACCGGTGCTATCAGTGAATTGCACATCAATCTCGGTCGTCATTTCCTGGCCACTCACGGCACCGGTAACTGCGCTGAGCAGTTGACGCGGTTCGAGCGATTCCATCGCGGGTGATGTCGATGGCCAGTGCAGTCGCTGCCGACGGCGAGGGCTGCGAAATCGTGGCAGGCCATTCCAGAAGGACGTGAGTGACTGGCGGATTGTCATTCGGGAGTTCCTTTCGGACTGAGGTCGTGTGTCCGCCACTCAATGAGAATCCAGTCCGGTCAACCGACACAGAATCTGGAAAGTCTCCGTGATCACCTGCATTCAAAAGGCCGGAAAGCTGACGCTCGTCACTCGCCTGAGCAATCCAGCCTGCTGGGACAGCACGGGTTCAGATGGCGTCGATCCAGTCGTTGGTGGAAAACAGATTGTCAGCGATCTGGATGGCGGGCGTTTGGCGAGATCCGTCCGATGACGACGACGCGTTTGTGGCGTCGGACACGGAGACGGCCTGCAACTCCGTCACGATTGCGTTACCAGACAACTGAGTGCCGGGGCCATCGGGTGAGATGGTCGCGACTCGTCCCGTGCTGGAAGACAAGACCCCCAGTGCAGACGCTGCGGCTGCGTTGGTCTGAAATGCGAGGCCGGCGACGTTCGCAGTCTCGTCCGCAGGCGGCGTTGAGTCGGTCTCCACTTCCGGTGATCCGTCCAGTTGAGACTCGAGTGCCAGCGGAGCACCCGTGATGCGATCGAATGAGACGTCCGCTGGTGGGTTGATCCCAACAACGGCCTCATTGACCAACTCGTTACGGCTGTAGCCACGGCGGTTCAGCAGGATGTTGGCATCAAGGGATCAGAGAAGAACGGACCCCACCGTTCATCGAGCTCCGACACCGCGACGCCTCCAGTCAGCGACAGTCCGGATTCGTCAACGTCCAGAGTGACTCCCGCCCACGGACTCTGCGCAAGTTGCTCGGCGATTCCTCCAAACAACAGCGATGCCAGCGCGTTGTCGAGTTTCTCCAGAACGAACCGACCACCGGCTGCCTGTGAAATCGTCTGTGTGTTGACGAAGACACGAACCAGATGGTCATCGTCAAGTTGCTGCTCCATGGCCTTGAAGGAATCGAGCTTTGCCAGTCCGTTGCCGGCCTGCCCGCCCGCCGCCGAAACGTTCCAGCAGTTCACGACTGTTGGAAAGGCCCAGCCAGTCATCTCCGTAAATAACCGTCAGGTCGTCTCCGATCTGGACGTGCAGGGCTCCGTCCTTGTCCTTAGTCGTAATGTTGTCCTCGGCCAGAACCAGAAACGGCTCCAGGCGTTCGCGCAGGCGGGGGATGATTTCGGAATTGGCGGGTCGGACGAGCAGAACTCCATCCGGTTGCGATCGGCCTTCATGTGGATGCACCGACAGAGTGACTGTTCCGCTCAGCAGTTGTTCGACTGCCGTCCATGCATCGATGCCAAGTTGCGTTTCGGCAATCTGTATCGCGGCGAGCAACTTGCGGGCCTGCGGTGTCTGCCATGCCTTCTCTGATTGGGGTGTGGCCTGAACCACTTGATGTGCTGTCGAGCCCTTGACGAGCCGGACAAGCGAGCCCAGGTCAGTGGCCTCAACAAAGACGACAGCGTCATCGGGCGTCGAGGACGCTGACGAGTCGGCACCGCGGAGCGGCACGCATCCCACGATCACCGCGGCACAAAACAGAACTCCTCGCAGGATCGCGTTCATCACAGACTCCAGGACTGGGGCGTCGGATTCCGGTACACCGTCGATTTCAAGCGGGCGACTCGATGCACCAATGCTGCTTACCCGGGATTCTCAGGGTGGGATTCAGAAATGTCGGGTCAATGTTGATCCTCGCCGGTCAGTCTGTACTCGACATCGTCCGCATGAGTGGCCATTTCAAGCACGGTCCGTCGAATTTCCTCGGGGTCAACTGTGGCGCGCGGATACGTGTCCACGACCACAAAGTACGGCTCGCCGTTGATCTCTCGAACTGCCATGCTGCCGTGCAGCATTTCAGAATTCATCCGCAGCGCCTGTTCGTAGTAGTCAGGTCGAGCTTTGCAGCAGATGCTGTAGAACAGCAGCAGACGGTCGTCGACTCCGTGCGGACTGAGTTCGAGGTACACCGCCTGTTGGCGGTCGTCCGGCAGCAGCCGGGTTAACGTGTAATTGTCACCGTTGCGTTTCCATGTCACGCCAGGTTCGTGTGCGAACGCCTCGGTCAGCAGTGATTCCAGATCGCGTTCGTGTCCCAGAACGGCGTACAGCAACTGCGTGGCTTCGATCGCGTCCTGCGGTCGCCGGGCAGGTATCGGATCGGTCATCCGGGCGACGCAGCCGGCGACTTCCAGTGAGATTTCAGGACGGAGTTCACGGACATTCGGGATGGAGTCGTTCTGATGTCGATAACGGAGGTCGGCCAGCGACATCGCCTGAAATGGCAATTCGCCGGTCAGCATCAAGTACAGGCAGACGCCCAGTCCGTAGACATCGCTGGCCGGTGTCGCCGACTCGCCCTGGAACAACTCGGGGGCCATGAAGTTTGGCGTGCCGCAGATTCCGTATGCGACAGGCTCACCGTCACTGTTCAGAACTCGCTTAGCGAGACCGAAATCGCTGAGCTTCGGTATGCCCTGGCGGTTCAGCATAATGTTGTCAGGTTTGATGTCGCGATGCACGATGTCGGCGCGGTGAGCTGCGGCCAGTCCGCTGGCAGTCTGTGCCGCCAGCGCCAGCGCTCGCGGAATTGTCAATGCTCCCTCATCGTGAATCAGCTGCTGCATCGATCGGCCCGAGATGAACTCCATCTCCAGGAAATGACATCCGTCGATGTGGCCGACTGCATGGACGGTCACCACGTTCGGATGAACAAGCGCTGCCGCCGATCGACCCTCCCGCTGGAAGCGGTCCACATAATCGTCATCGCTGGCAACTCGCTTCGGAGACAGAATCTTCAGAGCACATCGGCGTCCCAGATCTTCATGCACCGCCAGATAAACCCGCCCCATGCCGCCACTGCCAATCAATGAAACACACTGATACACGTGCAGTTTTCGACCGATCAGCGAGTCGTTGGGGCTGCTGACGTGAGCAACCTCCCGCTTTGGCCAGGGGGTGTCCGTGCCGACCACGACTGTTTCATTGGAGGCGCTCGTACCGGTTCTCTCCGTGCCGCACGTCGGACACACTAGCAGGTCCGAGTCGCATGGAAACCGTTCGTTGCAGCCGACGCAAAACAGAGTCCATGTTGCTGAGAGATTTTCAGGTGATGGATCAGGCACAGCGATGCTCACATATGGAAACGTATCCGTCCGCTTGTCACGACCAGCATGTGAGCGAGTTCCTCACCCACTCGACAATCCTGCCTGGCAGGCGTTTCATCAGATTGTGACTGCCCGGCGCCAACCGTGTTCAAGCAGCATGAATCAGTCGCGTCCGACGCGAGGACGTGTTTTCTTCCGTGCCCGCAGGCAAATGTGGTCAGGATATCGTACAAGAGCCAGCCGCCGGTCGCTAAGTCGCTCACGATGTGGCCCCGGAACGAGCTGGTCAATTCTGCCTCATCCCGCTCAGGTTATCTATGCCGGACCTCACCAGCGCCGACCAGATGTTTCCTTTGGAATCACCGGCACAATCCGCACTTTCGGCGCTGGCAGACGATAGGCACGTCGATGAGGGCGACGTCTGCGAAGTGCCAGGCGAAGTCGGAACCTCATACACCGAGAACCAAGCCGACTGTCTGCAGCCGGATTCTGTGAGTGACGCTTCGGAACATCCGAGAAGCACCATACTAGGTCCTGGTATCCCAGAGGCCCTGCTGTGGATGTTCGGCATGCTGGTCGTTCACATAATCGGCGGCGCGATAACGTTGGCCGTTCTAGTTGCCAATCGGCTGATGGTATTACCAGCCAAACCCACGAGCGTTGGCGAGTTGATCGCGGTCTCCCTGAGTACACTCCGTGCGATCGTCGCGGATCCGACCCAGACAATGAATCTGATCACGGGAGAAATGGCGTTCTTTCTGGTGGTGGCCGTGATTGCCGCAATCGTGCGTCTGGGAAAAACTTCCGGGCGTCGGCTGGGTTTGACGCGCATTCCCGTGGCCCATCTGGCCCTGATCGCGATGGTGTCGATCCCGCTGTCCCTTATGTGTGGTGCATTCCATCACGTCACGACCGAAGTGTGGGACAGCACTTTGGGCAGTCTGCCCATCTTGGAGAGATTTCAAGGCATGGACGTCAATCAGACAATCAAGCCACTCGGCCAATCCACTCCCTTGTGGCTGCTTATTGCTGTGATTGCCGTCGCACCCGCCATTGGTGAGGAGATCATCTTTCGCGGCGTGATCGGTCGCGGGCTGATTGCCCGTCACGGCGTGATTGCCGGAGTCGTAATGACCTCGTTTATGTTTGGAGTAGTACACATTCACCCGGCTCATGTGGTTGCATTGCTGCCGCTGGCGTTTTTCATTCACCTTGTCTACCTGGTGACGAGGAGTTTCTGGGCTCCAGTTCTGCTGCACCTCCTGAACAACTCCCTGGCCGCCGTGCTTCTGCGGTTTGGAGACAGCCTGCAAGACTCCGCTCTGGACGAAGAAGCCGCGATACCCTTGCCGCTGATCGCAATCTCGGCGGTCGTAGTCATCATGTCGGCTGTCGCGTTGTGGAAGAGTCGCGTCCGATATCGCCGCAGCGATGGCTCAACATGGGATCCGGGCTACCCGACCGTCGAAATGCCCACAGCGGATTCCTCAGCGGTTCCGGTGCATCGAGCCCGCCCGTCGATGCTGTTCGGGATAACGCTGGTGATGGCATCCATCTACTCAGTTGCCATCATAGTCAGTCTCGTGTTGAGTTTCTCGCCGGCTGGATAAGAGTCGGCAGCGGCAGCTGCGAAGTCTCCGTTGGCACAACACGTGCGCGCACTCTTCCCGCGTCACGCGAACTCTTGCGATCGCTGTGCAGGCGATCTCGAAAAAGTCTAAAGACTTACCGGACTATCGCTGCGCCATTCGTTGACACCTTGGGGCTTCAGAAATAACATCCCTCGTTTCCCGCCCAGGCTGGCGGGTGAGGTCGGCGTCCCGAGTTCAATGCGGGTTCCTGAATCAAGTCGGAAACCCATCGCTCTCTGGGAATTGATCACTTCTCAGCCAACTTGGTTTGAAGAAGCCCCGGGAGGGTACAGCAAGATGAATCAGGAACGTATTCGAATCAGAATGGAAGCATACGAGCACGCCATTCTGGATCAATCAGCCGGTGATATCGTTAACACGGCGAAACGAACCGGAGCAGAAGTACGCGGTCCTGTGCCGCTGCCTACTCGGATCGAACGATACACCGTACTGCGTAGCCCGCATATCGATAAGAAATCTCGTGAGCAGTTTGAGATTCGAACTCACAAACGACTCATCGAAATTCTTCAGCCGACCGGGAAGACTATCGACGCTCTCAACAAGTTGTCGTTGCCGGCTGGAGTTGATGTGAAGATTAAGGCTGGGGCCGGATAGGCTTGCCGGCCTTCGGGGCGGGCGATTCGTTGTCTTTGTGCATGATTCGTCAGTCTTGTTGAAAACCTCTCGGAGCGTTGCTCTGAGGTGCGATGGATTGGCGCCGCTTTTGGCGTGCTGTGTCGTCGCAGTTTCAGTGACGCGGCTTTCTGTGGTCTCCGTGTTTCAGTGCGGATGCGAACTGGAAGGCTAGCGAGTTTCGGGGAGTTTGGGATTTTGCGACGTTGTTTACGAACAACCTCTCCATAAAGAGAGTTGCGATGCATACACGGATACTCGCTACCAAAGTCGGAATGACTCAGATCTACGACGCTGACGGCAACATTCAACCCGTGACCGTGCTTGAAGTTGGGCCGTGCCGGGTCGAATTGGTCCGCACAGCTGATCGAGACGGATACGACGCTGTCCAGATGTCGCTGAGCCGCAACGGAAAACCGGTCGCGCATCGCGAGTCACGCATCGATGCATCAGCGAGAAACTATGAATCTGGTGAGCAACTCGACGCGCCGTTCATTGAAGTGGGCGGCAAGGTCGATGTGATTGGCACCAGTAAGGGGCGTGGCACAGCTGGTGTTATGAAACGCCATAACTTTGCAGGGCAGCGTGCCAGTCATGGCGTGAAAAAGGTGCATCGTCATGCTGGGGGTACCGGTATGAGTGCTGACCCGGCTCGCGTGATCAAAGGTAAAAGGATGGCTGGGCGATACGGTCATGCTCAGATCACAGTTCATAATCTGAAAGTCGTACAGTTTGACCCCGAGACGCGAGTGCTTGCACTTAGGGGAGCGGTGCCCGGACCAAACGGTGGACTGATTGTTGTCCGAGAAGCGGTGGAGCCGTAGGTGCCTGTTGGTGTTGTCGTCCTGCCGGTCGTCATTTGATGCGTTTACTCTGACAGGCTAATCGTCTGTCTTACTGTTATAGCCTGGAACAAGCTGATGGCTCAGTTGGCTCATCTGAATTCAGAAATGGCAGAGGCCGGGGTCGTTGAATTCGACGAGACTGCGCTCGCGCCGAAAGTAACGAAGCAGCTGGTACATGACGCATGCGTCATGTACCACGCAAATCGGCGCGTAGGCACGGTAAAGACCAAGAGTCGAGCAGACGTGCGTGGCACGACACAAAAGATGTTTCGTCAAAAGGGTACGGGGCGGGCGAGAGCTGGATCACGGCGAACAAATGTCCGAACTGGTGGTGGCCACGCGTTTGCGAAGCGTCCGAAGGAATGGCGATACGCGTTGCCAAAAAAGGCGCTGCGGGCGGCCACTCGAATGGCACTTCGGATGAAGATCGAAGCTGGCCAGGTTCAGGTTCTGGACGGAGTCAATCTGCCTGAATCAAAAACAAAACATGTTGCAGCGGCACTGAAGTCGGCCGGACTGGCTGGGACAAGTTGCTTATTTGTCACAGAAGGTATCAACGCGGATCTGGTTCGCGCTGCCAGGAACATTCCGAAAGTGGACGTCCTGCCTCGCACTGATTTGAACGCAGATATCGTGTTGCGGCACCGGAACATTCTCATCTTCAGTGATGCCGTCGAGGCTCTGAAGGCCTGAAAACTCGGCAGGAAGATGGAGACCTGAGTCATGACTGAATTGAAACCGGAACAGATCCTGAAAGGGGTCCAGTTAACAGAGAAGACGGCCTTCCTGGCCGAGGCCAAAAACGTGTATGCGTTTGACGTTCCGCTCACGGCGACAAAAACGGAAATTAAGCAGGCGGTCCAGCTGGCGTTCGAAGTGCGAGTGGTGAGCGTGAACACGCAGACTAAAGTGGGTCAGCCACGACGATTCAAGATGAAGTACGGCTACACGAGAGATCGGAAACGGGCGCTGGTGAAACTGCATCCAGATGACCGGATTTCGCTCTACTAGGAAATACTGTTCCGCGACGGCACGTAAGAGTGAGCGGGCGACTTGGAGAGGTGAACTGTGGGAATTCGACATTACAAGCCGACCAGTGCCGGGCGACGCAACGCTTCTGTCAGCTCCTTCGACGAGCTGACGAAGAAGGGTAATGCTCCAGAGAAGAGTCTGCTCAAACGCGCCAAGAAACGAGGTGGTCGGAACCATCACGGCAAGATCACGGTGCGTCATCGAGGCGGCGGGCATAAGCAAATGTACCGCCTCATCGACTTTAAGCGTCGAGAAGACGGAGTCGACGGAGTCGTCAAGGCGATTGAGTACGATCCAAACCGTTCAGCTAGAATTGCTCTGATCTACTACACGAACGGAAAAAAAGCGTACATCGTGGCGCCAGAAGGACTGGCGGCTGGTGACGTGATTCGCAGTGGGGACGAGGACGTCGAACCGAAGGTCGGTAATACGATGCCGCTCTCTAAGATTCCATTGGGGTCCGTCATCCACAACATCGAATTACAGCCATGGCGAGGTGCCCAGTTGTGTCGCAGTGCTGGGGCTCGGGCTGTACTGAATGCACGTGAAAAAAAATGGGCACAGATTACGCTACCATCGGGTGAAGTGCGTCGCGTCCCGGTCAGCTGCAGGGCGACGATTGGTGAAGTTGGCAACTCAGATCATCAAAACGTAACGCTTGGTAAAGCCGGGCGGAAACGATGGCTCGGTCGTCGTCCACACGTTCGTGGAACGGCAATGAATCCTTGTGCTCATCCAATGGGTGGCGGCGAAGGGCGGTCCGCTGGCGGACGACATCCGTGTAGTCCGACTGGCGTACTTGCTAAAGGTGGTAAGACGCGCAAGCGTCGAAAAGCGTCCAGCAGTGCAATCGTCCGACGCCGCAAGTCACGTCGAAACGGTCAGCTCAAGTAGTTGTTTAGAACACGTTTACCGGCTTACTCCAGGGAATCTGAGATGTCACGGTCACTCAAAAAGGGACCACACGTCGACGAGAAGCTTCTTAAGAAGATTGATCGTCTCGGCGCCACTAAGCAGCCCATCAAGACATGGGCTCGTGCATCAACGATCTCTCCGGAGTTCATTGGCCATACGTTTATGGTTCACAATGGTAAGTCGTTTATCAGCGTGTATGTGACCGAAGAGATGGTGGGACATAAGCTCGGAGAGTTTTCCCCCACGAGAACGTTTCGTGGTCACGGTGCACGCGGTAAGAGGTAGCGTACGAGTTTGATAAACCCGGCTTCTGTTTCGAAGAGCCAGGTAAAAGAAGGTGCGGTCATGGCAGTTGTTAAGAGCGAACATCGATACGCCCGAATTGCGGCGACGAAAGTTAACCGGATCCTCCCCATCATCCGCGGTCGGGAGGTGGGAGACAGTCTTGATCTGCTAAAGGCCCTTCCGAATCTGGCGGCTCGGCTGGTGGAAGCCGTCGTGCAGACGGCTGCGGCCAATGCGGCTGAGGCGGGTGTCCGGAATGTGGAGAAACTGAAGATTACAGAAGCCATCGCCAATGGCGGCCCAATGTACAAACGGATTCGTCCGCGAGCCCGAGGCATGGCATATCTGGAACGACATCGAACCGCACATATACGAATTGGTATCGACGCTCCCGAACTTTGATAACACCGAACAGCATGGAATCCACCTTTGGCAGGTGGATACGTGTTTTGCGTCTTTAAGTGGAAATAGGAAATGGGACAAAAAGTTCGACCAACAGGATTTCGGATCGGCATCACCGAGCCGTGGCGGAGTCGATGGTATGCCCCCAAAAAATACTTCGGTGAACTACTGGTTGAAGACCAGAAGGTGCGCAACTTCATCCATAAGAAATACCAGTTCGCTGGCATTTCACGAGTTGAGATCGAACGGACCCGTGATCAGGTCGTCGTCCATCTACATACGTCGCGTCCAGGAATCATTATCGGGCGCAAGGGTCAGGAAGTTGATCGTCTGAAGGCGGAGTTGGAGAACCTCACTGGACGGCATATCGACTTGAAGATCGTTGAAGTCAATCAGCCGAGCAAGAATGCCGTTCTTGTGGCGCAGGATATTGCTCAACAGTTAATTAAGAGAGGCTCGTTCCGGCGAACGATTAAGCGGGCGCTTGATCAGGTGACTGAGGCCGGAGCATTGGGTATTAAAATACAGCTGTCGGGACGTCTTGGCGGATCTGAGATGTCTCGGAGAGAGAAAGCCAGTAAGGGGTCGGTCCCGTGCTCAACGTTGAGGCGGCGTGTGGACTATGGGTTCGCTGAGGCTCGCACCACGATGGGGATCATCGGGGTGAAGGTCTGGATCGATCTGGGTGACTATAGCGAGGAGAGTTCTGATGGCGCTGATGCCCAAAAGGGTCAAGCATCGAAAAAGCCAAAGAGGTCGTATAAAAGGTAATGCGACTCGCGGTAATCGCGTGGCTTTCGGTGACTGGGGCCTGCAGGCGACACAGCCGGGGCATGTTTCGGCTCAGACGATCGAAGCGTGTCGTATTGCGATCATGCAGTACATCCGCGGCGAGGGGAAACTTTACATACGGGTTTTCCCGCATCGTTCAGTAACCTCACGTCCGCTCGAAACTCGTATGGGTAAGGGTAAGGGCGAACCAGATCACTGGGTGGCCACTGTCCGGCCGGGAACAGTCATGTTTGAGGCGGGAGGAATATCCAGGGAAGCGGCACAAGAGTGTTTTGCGCGTGTCGCCTATAAGCTGCCGATTTCAGTTCGATTGATCGGCAGACAACCAGGCGTCTAGCCTTGGATCAGAATGATCGGTCTTAAGTCGGACGTGCCGTGAGGCCGTCTCACCGAGCGGAACAATGAATACAGCCAAAGAACTTCGTGAAATGACGTCCGAACAGCTCGGTCACGAGCTGATTGAGACACGTAAAGAACTGCTCGACAGAGCAGTGCGGGCGTCGGCATCACAGGATGATACGGGCCCGAGTAAATCCTACCTGCGACGTCGCGTAGCTCGCATCAAGACACTCCTGCGTGAGCGGGAGTCGGAAACCAGTCCGGCCTGAGGCCAGTAATACAGGCGGTCAATCCGTCTCACGGAACAGAGGGTTGAGCCTTGAAACAGCGACTCATCGGAATCGTCACAAGTGCGAAAGCGGCCAAAACGCTGCGTGTAGAAGTGCAGCGGAAGGTCAGGCATCCACTTTACGGAAAGTACGTTCGAAATCGGACGGTGTGCTTTGTGCACGACGAAGAAAATCAGGCCTCGGAATCGGATCGAGTGGAAATCGAGGAAAGTCGTCCACGGTCACGAACGAAACGATGGGAACTTGTTCGCGTTTTACCAAAACACTGATGGGTTCGGGTTCAAGTTCGGAACGGGCCACAAAGGTGTACCGTTCAGTTCGTTGAGGCCGGAGATACGACCATGATTCAGATGCAGACACTGCTTGATGTGGCGGATAACAGCGGTGCGAAAGTTGCGCGGTGTATCAAAGTACTGGGCGGCTCCAAGCGGCGGTTTGCCGGTCTGGGCGATGTTGTTGTATTGAGTGTGCAAAAGACGATTCCTGGCGGCCAGATTAAACGGGGACAGGTCGTAAGAGGTGTGATCGTTCGGTGTCGTAAGGCGACGCGGCGTGAGGACGGCTCATACGTACGTTTTGATCGCAATGCGGTTGTGATCCTCGACGCGGACGGCAGTCCGCGCGGGACTCGTATTTTCGGGGCCGTGGCGCGCGAACTAAGAGAGCGGAAGTTTATGAGAATTATCAGTCTGGCCAGCGAGGTAGTCTGAGCGATGGCACGTCTGCGTGACAGATATCAAACTGAGATTGTCCCACAGCTCAAAGAGGAGCTGGGATTGAAGAATCCATTGGCCGTGCCTCGCGTCACGCGGGTCGTGGTCAATATGGGAGTCAACAACGCCATCCAGGATCGTAAGAAACTGGAACAGGCGGTCGGGCATCTCGGGACAATCACGGGTCAAAAACCCAAGATCACGAGGGCCAAGCGGTCGATCGCTAACTTCAAGCTTCGTGAGGGGATGGAGATTGGGTGCTGTGTGACCATGCGAAGGGCTCGCATGTATGAGTTCCTGGATCGCTTGGTGTCGATTGCACTGCCGCGAGTTCGTGACTTTCGCGGGCTGAATCCAAAAGCATTCGACGGAGCCGGCAACTTCAGCATGGGCCTGACCGAACTGCTGATGTTCCCTGAGATTAACGCAGACAAAGTTCACCACAATCAGGGTATGAATATCGCTGTGGTGACAACAGCAACGGATAACGCATCGGGACTGGCGCTGCTTAAGGCGTTGGGCTTCCCGTTCGAAAAAGACTAATCCAACACGGAACATGTTTGGGAGTAACTCAGACAGTGGCCAGCAAATCCAAAATTGCGAAGGCGAAGAGAACGCCGAAGTTTTCGAGCCGAGTGGAACGTCGGTGCGAACTGTGTGGACGGCCAAGGGCCGTGTATCGCAAGTTTCGCGTGTGTCGCATCTGTTTCCGGAACCTCTGCCTCGACGGCATGGTCCCGGGTGCCAGAAAGGCGAGCTGGTGATCAGTCCACGAGGCAGGACGAGGTTCAAAAAATGCTGAGCGATCCAATTGCTGACATGTTGACCCGCATTCGTAACGCGGTCTCGATTGAGAGATCACATGTTGATATCCCTTTTTCGAGAGCAAAGCAGGGTGTCGCTGAGACTTTGCAGCGGGAAGGATTTGTGTGGGATTCAGAAGTCCTCGACACCGTGCCCGCAAAGACGCTTCGCGTCAGCCTGAAATATGGCCCTAACGGTGAACAGGTCATCAACCACATCCAACGCGTCAGCAAGCCCGGTCGACGGGTTTACTCCGGAATCGGTGACTTAAAACCAGTTCGTCACGGCACTGGCATCACGATCGTGACTACACCGAAAGGTGTACTGAGCAATCGAGAGGCAAAAAGTCAGCACGTCGGTGGCGAAGTGCTGGCGGAGGTCTGGTAAAGTGGCGAATTCGGCATTGATGTTTTGGCTGATCACTTGAGTTGCATATGTAAACGATGGCCGGACTGGCGAGACCTTGATCAGGTATTCGGACACCACGGCCCAGCGGAAAGATGTGAGTTATGTCACGTATCGGCAAGAAACCGATCAGCGTTCCGGACAGTGTGACGGTAACGGTCGAGGGAAGTCATGTCGGAGTCAAGGGGCCAAAAGGAGAGATGGACTGGGACTTCCCTGACGGCATCACTGTTGAATATCAGGCCGATTCTAAACAAGTCGTTGTTGGACGAGCCGGGGATACCGGTCAGGACCGCGCCTTTCATGGACTGACTCGTGCCCTGATCAACAATATGGTCACGGGGGTGGTGACACCATTCGAGCGGCGTCTCGAAATTCAGGGTGTCGGCTATCAGGCGACGCTGAGTAATAACGTGCTTGCCCTGCAGGTTGGTTTTTCGCACTCGGTCGACTTGCCCGTCCCAAGTAACGTCGGGTGTCGTCTGCAAAGCCCAACCCACATTGTGAAGGAGAGTTGCGACCGGCATGCCGTTGGCCAGTTTGCCGCGAACATTAGAGCTGTCCGACCTCCGGAGCCCTACAAAGGCAAAGGGATTCGGTACTACGGTGAGTTCGTGCGACGTAAGGCCGGTAAAGCCTTCGGGGCCAAATGATCCTCTGGCTG
This sequence comes from uncultured Planctomycetaceae bacterium, assembly GCA_964431285.1. Lineage (GTDB taxonomy): Bacteria > Planctomycetota > Planctomycetia > Planctomycetales > Planctomycetaceae > CAUZFZ01. The sequence goes on along the minus strand of CAYSJO010000314.1, from coordinate 5,995 downwards.
TTCAGGTTTCGCTGTTTGAGGTGTGTCAATGGTTAATCAGGTCAAACGACTGCACAAGCGCCGTGATCGTCGGGCGTATCGTGTGCGGAACGCGATTCGTCGTAACTCCACGAGCAAATACAGACTATCTGTGTTCCGCAGTAACTCACACATTTATGCTCAGGTCATTGACGACTTGGCGCAAAGTACCGTGTGTGCAACGAGCACCTCACAGAGTGGTGTGGTTGAGGGAAATGGCGGCAACATCGAGGCTGCTAAAGCTGTCGGCAAGAAGATTGCGGAGCTGGCACTTGCCGCCGGCGTGAAAACAGCCACATTTGATCGTGGATCCAACAGATATCATGGTCGAGTGGCGGCACTGGGAGAAGCGGCGCGGGAAGCGGGACTAACGCTGTAAGAGGCCGACTTGATCCGGGCGCATGAGCCAACCGTCCATCTGCGACGGCTCGCTCATACGGCTGGTGCTTATGGAAAGCAGGACCGATATGGGTGAAACATCGACACAAAACGAATCCGCCGAACACGTCGTGCAGATTCGCCGCTGCTCCTGCGTCGTCAAAGGTGGCCGACGATTCAGTTTCGCAGCGCTGGTTGTGGTCGGCGACCGGAACGGTCGGGTCGGTTGGGGCTACGGGAAAGCTCCTGAAGTTCCGGGAGCCGTAGAAAAAGCTGTAAAACAGGCCGAGAGAAGCATGGTTCGTGTCAATCTGGCTCATATAGAGCCGGGTACAACAGTCCCGCACGAGATCACAGGCCGATTTGGAGCGTCCAAAGTTGTCCTGATTCCGGCGCGGCCCGGAACTGGTGTGATCGCCGGGGGCTGCGTGCGTGCCGTTCTCGATGCTGCTGGTGTGACTGATATTCTCACCAAGAGCAAGGGCTCAAACACACCGCTTAACCTGGTAAAGGCGACATTTGAAGGCTTGCTGCGGCTGCAGTCGCTTGAAGAAATTCAACGACTGCGGGGAGTCAAACTGTAAGTAACGAACTCTGGAGTCACGCGGCTTCAGCGATTGGAACAGATTATGGTCAGCCTGTCAGACGTTAATGACGGTATTCAAAAGAACAAACGCAGGCGGCGCGTTGGCCGTGGCACCGGCAGCGGTCGAGGCAAGACCAGTTCGCGCGGTCATAAGGGTGACGGTAGCCGGGCGGGACATAGCAGTCGACGTGGCTACGAAGGTGGTCAGATGCCTTTGTTCCGCCGCGTCGCAAAGCGCGGTTTCTCTAATGCCGCTTTCTCGGACAAGATTAGCGTCATCAATCTCGACCAGGTTGGCGAGCGGTTTGAAGATGGACAAGAAGTCGATCTGCAGACTTTGAAAGCGGCGTTTTCGCTGTCTCGCAAAGTAAAGGTTAAGATTCTTGGACGTGGTGAACTCTCCAAAAAGCTGACGATTCAGGCCAACGCGTTTTCGGCATCAGCCGAAGAGGCGATTGCGAAGGCCGGCGGCAGCGCGGTCAAAGTCTGACACAGGGACGAGACTGATGATCGAGAAGCTGCTCCTACTCTTCAAGATACCGGAACTCCGGCGGAAGATCGTGTTGACGATCATTCTGTTAGCGGTGTACCGGATGGGCTTCTGGATCCCGCTCCCCTTCATTGATCAGCAGGCGATGCAGGAGAGTATTGAGCGGATGCAGGAAGGTGGCGGCGAGGAAGGATTCGGGCAGGTCATGCAGATCGTTGCACTTTTCTCCGCGTCTCGCGTGGGAAATGCGACGATTTTTGGCCTGGGCATAATGCCCTATATCTCTGCGTCTATCATTTTTCAGCTGATGGGTCAGGTTTACCCACCGTTGGAGCAGTTGCAAAAAGAAGGTGAGTCTGGCAGACGGAAAATCAACGAATACACACGTTACGCAACGGTTGTCATATGCCTTGGGCAGAGTTTCTTCTGGATCAGGGCTTTAGCAAGTCCATCAGGAGGCTTGCTTGGAGCGAATGTCGTGTTGAGTTCGTGGGATACGTGGTACTGGCACATGGTCGGCGCCGTGTGGATGACAACTGGCACCATCGTGTTGATGTGGATTGGAGAGCAAATTGACGCCTATGGAATCGGCAATGGTATCAGTCTGCTGATCATGGCAGGAATCGTGGCTCAGATGCCTGCAGGGGGGGCGATGCTGTTTGAGCCGGCACTGCGCAACGGAATCAGAATTGGAACTGACACGGGAATCGAGCGATTCCTGATGCTGGCAGGTGTCTTTGTGTTCGTTGTCGTTTGGGTGGTTTTGATCACTCAAGGTCAGCGGCGAATTCCGATCCAAAGCGCGAAGCACGTTCGTGGACGGCGTCAGGTCGGCGGACAACGGCAGTTTCTTCCACTGCGAATCAACCAGGCGGGTGTGATGCCGATCATCTTCGCATCAAGCTTGCTCATGTTTCCGTACATGGTGTTTCAGTGGCTTGAGAACTTTGTGGACAGCGCCGCTTACCCGAATCTCTACAAAGTCGTCGCTGAACTGAACAGTGCATTCGGAGGCGGCCGCGGGTTCGTGTACTCAATGTGTTATATCTCGCTGATCTACTTCTTCTGCTACTTCTGGACAGCGATCACTTTTAATCCGAAGGAAATCGCAAATAATCTGAAAGACCACGGCAGCTTTATTCCCGGGTATCGCCCAGGCGTTCGAACCGCGACTTACCTCGAATCTGTCATGGTTCGAATCACGTATGTTGGAGCGGCGTTCCTCTCACTGATTGCTGTGATTCCAACACTGATTGCGAGCTCAATGGGCATCAACCCGTTGATTGCCAGTTTCTATGGGGGCACAGGGCTATTGATCGTTGTGTCTGTGGCCCTTGACCTTGTTCAAAAGATCGACAGTCATCTGATTACCCGGAATTACTCGGGATTACTTGAGTCAGACGGCTGATTGGCTCCAAACTTCGGGAACGTTGTGATGAAAGTGCGTTCGAGTATTAAACGGATCTGCGAGCAGTGCAAAATTGTGCGCCGCCGGGGTAAGGTCTACGTGATTTGTCCTGCCTATCCGAAGCATAAGCAGAGACAGTGAAAAGAACTAGCCACGTGTACTCGGTGTAGACGTTCCGAATGATAAACCTGCATACGTGCCCCTGACCTACCTGCACGGTGTCGGTCGGCAGACGGCGATCGATATGTGTTATGAGTTGGGTGTTGACCCGAACGTGAAGGCTTCGAATCTTTCGGAGTCGGAAATCGCGTTGATCAACAATCACCTCGACAAAGAGTTGATTGTGGAGGGAGCTCTTCGGCGTAAAGTCCAGCAGGACATTTCGCGTTTACGTGAGATTCGTTGCTACCGTGGTGTCCGCCACAGACGTGGTTTGCCGGTTCGTGGTCAACGAACTCGAACGAACGCCCGAACACGCAAGGGTGTTAAGAAAACTGTTGCCGGCAAAAAGGGCGTGAAGGACATGAAACACTGATCCGGCAGCTTCCGGCTCTTTCGACTGCGGATTGGCGCAGTAACTCTGGAGAAACAGGCGAATGGCGAAGTCAAAGCGTAAACGTGTGCGGCGAAATGTCACCAAGGCGGTGGCCCACATCAAGGCGACATTCAACAATACACTGGTTACGATTACGGATACCAGCGGTGATGTCCTGTGCTGGGCTACGTCCGGTACTTCCGGATTCAAAGGCAGCCGGAAGAGTACACCCTTTGCGGCTCAGCGTGCGGCAGAAATCTGTGCGGAGCGTGCATCGAAGTTCGGTGTCCGCGAACTTGAAATCCGCGTCAAGGGACCTGGAGCGGGACGTGAAAGCGCGATCACAGGACTGCAGTCTGCTGGCATCAATGTCAAGATCATCGAAGACGTAACGCCACTGCCACACAATGGCTGTCGCCCGCCAAAGAAACGCCGAGTCTGAGTTTGTCAGTCAACCGGTAGACACAACCAGACTCTCGATCGTTCTTCCAAACAGGAGTAGCCAGACATGCGAATTCGCTGGCGAGGATTTGAACTGCCCAGTCGCGTAGCGCCGAATCGGGAATCGCTGACACAGTGCTACGGTGAGTTCATTGTCGAGCCGTTTGAACGCGGCTTTGGACACACAATTGGTAATAGTCTGCGTCGAATTCTTCTTTCGAGCCTGGAAGGCGCCGCGATTACGCAGACGCGTATCCAGGGGCAGCAGCACGAATTCACAGCAATTCCAGGCGTCGTTGAAGACGTCACCGAGATTTGCCTCAACTTGAAGTCAGTCGTGTTGAAGCACCACGGTTCCGGTGCGAAGACTGTGCGTATCGATCGTCATGAACGAGGCGTTGTGACCGCTGCAGACATCATCTGTGATGATCAGATCGAAGTTGTAAATCGCGATCTGGTTATTGCCACGATGACAGACGACGTCCCGTTCAATGTTGAACTGACCGTCGAAACTGGCCGAGGCTATGTTCCCGCCATAGACCGCTACAACCAGGGAGTCGAGCCGGGTGTCATTCCCTTGGATGCAGGGTTCTCGCCCGTAGTCCGCGTTCGACATCACGTGGAAGAGACACGTGTTGGCCAGCGAACCAACTATGATCGCCTCGTCATCGAGATCTGGACCAATGGAACGGTCGCTCCTGACATGGCACTGGTCGAGGCAGCCAAGATTCTGCGGAAGCACCTGAATCCCTTCATCTCATACCGCGAGCCGGGTCCCGAAGTATCGCCGGAAGGTGGACTCAAAGGGATGATGGAAGCGACTGGTTATTCGCCGATCGATCTTGAGCTCGAAGAAAAGCTCGGCCAGAGCCTGGCAGAACTGAATCTGTCGGTTCGAGCGACCAACTGTCTCGAATCGGAGGGCATCAACACTGTGCGTGATCTGGTCAGTCAATCTGAGGATCACCTGCTTCAGGTCCGCAACTTTGGCGAGACGACTCTGGTTGAAGTTCGTGAACGGCTGGGAGCCATCGGATTGCGTTTGGGCATGAAAGTTCCGCAGCAGAACCGAGGCTGACATTCATTTCTGCGGACGTCCTTTATGGGGTGGCGAGCCACATCGTCCGAACGATGGTTTGGTTCGAACTGACTGATCTTTCGAAGGCTGTACTATGCGTCACCGAGTTAAAGGCCGAAAGCTGAACAGGAATGGTTCGCACCGTAAGGCCATGTTCAGCAACATGGCTGCCAGTCTGATCAAGACTTTGGATCAGGACGACGCGTCCGAGAATCGTGCCCAGGTCGCTGGGCGAATCGTGACAACCGTCCCGAAGGCGAAGGAGTTGCGCCCACGCGTTGAGAAGCTGATCACGATGGCGAAAAAAGCCGCGGTCATTCAAGCGGATGCGGAGCAGTACGCTTCGTCTGCCGACCGTGGTAGCGATGAATGGAAACAGTGGCGAACATCGGAACGGTGGCAGCAATGGTCACAAGCGATTGCCCCCGCGATCGCGTTGCGCCGGCGCGCGTTTTCAGTCCTTCGCGATGACGAGGCCGTGAGCATACTGTTTGATGAATTGGCGGAACGATTACAGGACCGCTCGGGTGGATACACGCGAGTCATTCGACTTGCGACCCCCCGTCTGGGTGATGCCGGTCAGCGTGCATTAATAGAGTTTGTTGGTGAGAACGATCGAGTCCGTCGCTCAAAAGCAAAAGCATCACTGGCCGTTCGCGGAGACTCTGATCCCGTGGCGGATGCTCCCGAAGATACGTCTGAGGTAGTACTTTCGGATGAAAGTACTGGAGGGACAGTCGTTGAAGGTGAAACAGGAAGTGTTGAAGCGTCTGAATCGGACGACAGTTCGGAAGAGAAGAGCGACTCGTAACTACGTTGAACGGAAATTGCAGATCAAAAGCCACGCTATATGCGTGGCTTTTTTGAGCCTCCTCACCAGAATGTGTGGGTGAAGTTCGGCGCGGGGAGTTTTGCAAGGTTGTGGTGTAAAGCGAGTTCCAGGGTTTCTGGTGTGCGGAATCCGTAGGATTTTCTCATGGTCACTTTCGCCTTGTTGTTCAGACGCTCAACCACACCGGCGCTGAATTGGCCCTTCGCCCGGAACCAGTTCAGAAGCAGGT
>CAYSJO010000313.1:0-16143 GCA_964431285.1 uncultured Planctomycetaceae bacterium | reverse complement strand
GAAGTTCAACGCGTTCCTGACCATCCAGACGCACAACGTATTTGGCTTCCTTGCCCATAACTGTTCTCCTGACTCCCCCCGTCAGCAGAACGAAACCACAATACGCGGAACCTGTCAATTCGGGTCTGGTCAACCACGAGTGTTAGAGTCTGCGGATGATCATCGAATACTACGGGGCAGGATTGCTCGATCCAGCGCATGCGTCCATCGGATGCGTCACCCTGAAACATCCTGGCGTTTTGTTTTTTTCACTACTTTCTTCGTCGTGTTTTCACTCATTGAGTCGCGACGGTTGTGCAACAGGGAAAGGGCCAGCCGATGTCAGCAGCCAATCCTCCGGGAGACGACCCGCGCCCCGAATCCGAGCGACAGGACCAGGCAGCGTCACAGGCGCCAGCAGATTCGAATGCGGGCCGCCCGGCCGATCAGTCAGCCGCGGACACGCATGCGCTTGGGAATACGCCGGCGAACGCATCACCTTCCATGGCGGAAACCTACGTAAGTCCGAAGCAGGAGTTTCCAACGCTGCCGAACTATTCGATCAGTTCGGAACTCGGCCGTGGAGCGATGGGTGTTGTCTACAAAGCCCAGCAGGTGAATCTGAAGCGTACCGTCGCGCTGAAAATGATTCTTTCCGGAGCCAGCGCCGATGAAGAGTATCTGAGTCGATTTCAGGCCGAAGCCGAGGCTGTCGGCCAGTTGCATCACCCGAATATTCTGCACATCTACGAGATCGGGGAACACGACGGTCTGCCGTTCTTTTCGATGGAATTCGTCGACGGCGGCTGCCTGAGCGACAAAGTCAAGGGAACGGCACAGCCGCCCCGCGAGGCAGTTGAAATGGTCAAGTCACTGGCCCGCGCGATTCACGTCGCTCACGTCCAGGGAATTATTCACCGAGACCTGAAACCGCAGAATATCCTGGTGGCTGCCGACGGACTGTTGAAGATCACTGACTTCGGCCTGGCGAAAAGGCTCGGTAACCAGGACAGCACACAGCCACGGGCCGGCTCAATCATGGGCACGCCCATGTACATGGCGCCGGAGCAGGCGGCTGGAGTCAGCAAGGACCTCACACCGGCGGCCGACACATATTCGCTGGGAGCCATGCTGTATGAACTGTTGACCGGGCAGCCGCCGTTCAGCGGTGAGACGGTCATGGAAACGCTGCATAAGGTGCGAACTGAAGAGCCAGTGCCTCCAACAAAGGTCCAGCCAAAGCTGCATCAGGATCTGGAGACCATTTGCCTGAAGTGTCTGGAGAAAGATCCTGCAAAGCGATACGAATCCGCCGAAGCACTGGCCAATGCCCTGCAGTCCTTCCTCGACAGCTCACCAATTGATGCACGGCCGACTGGCAAATCCGAACGCTGTATCCGCTGGATGAAACGTCGCCCGGCGGTGGCTTCCCTGCTTGGAGTAGTCGCCCTTGTCATTCCCATTGGTCTGATCGCCATGTTCGTGATTCTGCAGCAGGCAGAAAAATTCCCGGCGACTCGAATCGAACAAGACTTATGAGGTGAAGATACCCGCCGGTCTGGAGTCGTTCAGCATCCCCAGCGACAACCCGATGACAGTGGGCAAGGTGAAACTGGGCAAACAGCTCTTCTTCGATAAGCGATTGTCGCTCGACAACACGATCTCGTGTGCAACGTGCCATGACCCGGCAGCCGGGTGGAGCAACGCGAAAGCCACAGCGACGGGTATCGGTGGACAGGTTGGTGACCGGGGTTCCCCCACAATCATCAACGCCGCGTACCAGTATTTCCTGTTCTGGGACGGCCGCGCGCCCAGTCTTGAGGCACAATCGACTGGCCCGATCTTTAATCCCATCGAAATGGGAATGCCATCGGAGGAGACTTTTCTCACGAAACTGAATGCGATCTCGGGCTACCGCGAACAGTTCCAACTCGTCTTCGGGACCGATGTAACGCTTAAAGGGGTTGCCGATTCCATCGTGGCGTTCGAGCGGACAATTCTGTCAGGCAACGCTCCGTATGATCGCGCCAAGCTCGGGGAGAAGGACGCACTGAGCGTGGCCGGTGCCCGCGGTATGGAGGTGTTCTTTAACGCGGCCCATTGCAGCGCCTGCCACAGTGGGCCGAATCTCACTGATGGTGCATTTCACAATATCGGAGTTGCCGTCGACCTCGAGACGCCCGACCAGGGGCGTGAGAAAGTCACTGGTCGTCTCGGGGACCGAGCCAGCTTCAAGACACCGACTCTGCGCGAGATCGCACGAACGGCCCCGTACATGCACGACGGAAGCATGAAGACGCTGGAGCAGGTCGTGGAATATTACAACAAAGGTGGCATCAAGAATCCCCAGCTCGACGAGGAGATGTATCCCCTCGAACTCAGTGCTCAACAGAAGCGGGATCTGGTGATCTTTCTGAAGGAAGGGCTTGCGAGCTGACTCCGTTCATCAAGAGCAAAGAGTTGACCAATACCGACGCACCTGGCGGGGCGACGATGACGCCGGATGGAAAGCTGCTTGTCAGCCAGATCGGTGAACTCAACGAACGGCCAGACAGTTTGTTGACGTTCTATGACACGGAAACGGGTGAGTTGACCCAGAAGCTGGATGCCGGGTTGAAAGATGTCACAGCCGTGGCTTACAGCCCGACCAGTAAGAAGCTCTACGGCCTGGAGTTCTGTTGGAGTGATACAACGCAGGGTGCTCTGTATCGCCTCGACATCGAAGGGGACCAGGTCACACCTGTGAAGATTGTCGGGCTCGATAAGCCATCCGCCATGGCGTTCTCCGCTTCAGGTGCGCTGTACATCACGGTCCTTGGTACGCCGACTGACGACAAACCAGCAGCAGGGCAAGTACTGACAGTCGACGGGTTGTAAGGTCTTAATCCTCAGATTCAGATCTGAGGACATCAGGCGTCAGCCAGGGGCACGTTGAGGGCCGCTGGCGGTCCGCCAGCCAGTCGCAAGCGTCTCGATTGCTGGGGTGCGCTCAGCAGATCGAAATCAGAGCGCGACTACGCGATCAGGCTCCGGCGACTCTGTCTGGGTATAGACCCGCTCCGGCGATGAGCCCGTCCTTCATGAAAATCTGCCGTTTTGCCTGGCGGGCGATCTCATTTTCATGCGTGACCATGATGATGGTCCTGCCTTCCTCGTTCAGCGTCTTGAGCACGGCCATGATCTCGGCTTCGGTTGCCGAATCGAGATTACCGGTCGGTTCGTCGGCAAGGATGATCTGAGGGTCGTTCACAAGTGCCCGAGCGATCGCCACTCGTTGCTGCTGCCCACCGGAAAGCTGGAACGGGCGATGTCCCACGCGGTCGCCAAGACCAACCCGGTCCGCCAGTTCGCGGCAGTACTTGCGGTCGGCAGAGCTGATGCCGGCTCCATTTGCCCGGTAATGCAGCGGCACCTCGATGTTTTCCAGCACCGTGTACTGCGTGATCAAGTTGTACGATTGAAAGATGAACCCAATCATGTGGTTGCGGATCGCAGATAGTTCGTCATCGGTCATCTGAGAGACTTTTCGGCCACCCAGGATGTACTCGCCCTGCGTCGGGCGATCAAGGGCTCCGAGCAGGTTGAGCAGCGTGCTCTTGCCGCTGCCAGAGGCTCCCATGATGGCCAGAAAGTCCCCATCCGGGACGTCCAGTGAAACACCGCGCAGAGCTTTGACAACGACATCACCGAGGTCGTAGTACTTATGTAGATCAATGACTTCAGCCGCATTCGCCATTCGGAATCCCCTGACCGGATGAAACGCACTGAATCATAGGACACGAAATCCTGATTCTGTGCCACATGATACTGTGGTTCGTTCTGTTGGATTCGCACTTCGACATCGGAACAACCTGTATTTCGTGCCAGCACGCGACAAGAAGGCCACAGCATGAGCGACGGACGATGGACATCAATCGAGATCAACGGAAAACAGGCGGATGTCTTCGAGCCCGACACACCGCGTGAAGGCCGTGCAGTACTGCATCTGCATGGACACGCCTGCGAAACGCTGAAGGACAATTCAGCTTTTTCAACCGAGTTGAACCGGCACGGACTGCGGGTCATCTGCCCTCACGGTCAGCGCTCGTGGTGGCTGCCGGTGATCTGTACCGAATTCGATGCCGAACAGTCGCCGCTGGATTTCGTGCGTGACGATGTTCTCGAGTGGACCAACCGCGAATGGAACGTCGAAACGCCGAACATCGCCCTGACTGGCATCAGCATGGGCGGCCAGGGAGTCATGCAACTCGCTTACCGGGCGGCTCTGCAGTTTCCCGTGATGGCTGCGATCTCACCCGCGGTGGACTTTCATAACTGGGTCGGACAAGGACTGCCCCTCGACGACATGTTTGACGACCGTGAATCCGCGCGGCAGCACACTGCGATCCTGCAACTCCATCCACTGAACTGGCCGCGGCATCAATTACTGGTCTGCGATCCCACCGACACCGAGTGGATCGAAAGTGCTGAACGACTCAGCAGCAAACTGTACTCAACTGGCGTCCCGTTCGAATCCGACTTTGAATCGAGCCATGGTGGGCATTCTTGGGACTACTTCAATGCGATGGCACCTCGCGTGATCGAATTCGTTGCCGCCGGACTTGAGCAGGAATCGTTGCGACTCGTGTGAGGCTGCCCGGTGACCGTTGCCGTTGAGTCTTCCAGTTACGCAAATCTTTCCGACGCCACGTCGCGCAGCAGACTCTTACCAGTCGCTGTATTTCCTTCTGCGGGTTCCCACCGGAGTGAGTTTCTTCGCCGAAAGAAGATCTTGACCGCCAGATCTGCGAGGGTATGGTACATCTCTCATGTGGCAGCAATGATTTCAGAACAGTGGTCCAGTGGCTTACCCTCCCCCTTGCGAATCAGCCCGCAAGGATCGGTGGTTTCAGGCCCGCCGGGGTGTTCCACACCCGACACTTCGGACTGATTACTTCTCACAAGGTCGTGCAGGAGGTCGCATGCAGAGTCCGCCAGAAAGTTTTGAGGGGCGCTGATAGCCGCTTTGGTCAGCCCCCACATGTGAAACCCTCATCAAACTGGTGCCGGAAGGAACCGGAGTCAGCACACCACAGCAGACGGAGCTGTTCTGGACGGAGGGGCGTTTATGTCGGAACCGCCGCAGTCAGCGGTCTGAGCGTGGCCCACGCGTTGATTCGTGATGCTGCCGACGCTCGTGGTGACTGGTCGACTCATCCGTTGTTGGGTGGGCGAACCGCCGAACTCTTCAGGAGGGGTAGTGATGCTGGATCCGCCGAACAATTGACCGAGGCCCGCTACTTGTAGCCAGCCTCCCATGTCGCGCCGACAGAAGAGCGATACCCCATAACCGGGCAGCCCGGCGAGCCAGACTCGCCGGGCTGTTTTCATTGAATACCCGCGGCAGTCCTCGGTTCGACGCTGGTTGCCTGGAGTTGTCCCATCAAACTTACCACTTAGCTTCAGGAACTTTCGTGGCTCTCGTATCCCCGCGATTGCTCGTCCTTAAGACTCACAATGTCGCCCCACTTTGCGCGTTCTACGAATCGTTAGGCTTCATCTTTGCTGAAGAACGCCACGTTTCTGGCCCGCCTCATCACTCTGCACCGCTCAGCGATGGGATCATCGAAATCTATCCCCTGCCTGCCGATCAGACTGTCGATTCGACAACTCGCCTTGGGTTTGCAATCGCTGATCCTGACACTGTCGTCGCCGGCATTACGGGACTCGGTGGTCGTCTGATCAAACCGGGCCGAGACACACCCTGGGGCTACATGGCACTGGTCGTCGATCCCGATGGTCGCACGGTCGAACTCTACCGCGAGTGATGCGCTGACCTTGCGGCAGTCCTGGAATGAAAACCTGGCTGGTTTTTCAATGGCCGCGCAACAACTCAAATTTATGCCGAAGGCCAGTTAACCGAGCTCAGTTCCACCGGTTGCCTCCTTGCCCGACTGACTCCTCGCGGCAAACGAACTGATCGGCAGCCAGCGAAGGAGACTGACATGGCCACGGCGGCCCGACGATTTCACTGCTATCCGCGAACTGAATCGACGCGACGACCCACTCCGTGGTGGTACTACGGGCGGGCGCTGTACGTCAGCCGACGAGACTATTTCAAAATCTACTGTGCCTTGATGCTTTGTCTCGGGCTGGCCTTCGTCTGGCTGGCGCTGTACCTGGACCTGAAGTTCTGGCAGGGAGCAGCTCTCGGCGCCGGAACCGTCTCGCTGTTCTATCTGGGGTATTCCATCTTCGCGATGTATCGCATGTACGGACATCCGGCCAGAAGTTATCTGCGGCGGTTGCTCGACGAGGGCAATGTGAGTGGCCCTGCGGTTGTGGCCGACCTGCATATTGGCACGTACCGGCACAGCTAAGGTCGGCAGCAAACGCTACATGATTACTGTCGACATAGACGGTCCGTTCAATTCTCCACAGGTCTATGCCAATCCATTTATTGAACCGATCATCCAGGAAGTCCTGGGGTCCAACATGATCATGGGTGGATTCAACTCTGTCTGCTCGTTGCCGGAATCCCAGCACATGCGGATTCACAAGGATCATCCCGCGCTCTTCCCAGAGTCACGGAATCCGGACAGTCTTGGCAGCTTTGCCGTCACCGCCGTGGTCGCGATGCGGGGTTTCAATGCGGATTCGGGTACGACGCGAGTTTATAAGGGCAGTCACGACGTTTCGTCACGGAAAGCCAGACGAATGGACCACCAGGATCCGGAGGGCCCGCAGGGCGCGTGCCTGCTGATGGACTATCGGCTTTCGCATCAGAGGCGAGCGAACCGATCGGACGAGGTTCGGCCGATTCTCACGATGATCTACCACCGGCCCTGGTTCCGCGACATCGTGAATTACGGAATGCAGGATCCACTGCGGATGACCGATGAGGCCTACCAACAGGTCCCCGAAGTTCACCACCATCTCTTTGACTGGGCACGGGACACCAACTCGCAGGCGTAGTGTCAGCCTTCTGGGCGACGCCCTCACTCGTTGGTCCGAGGCGGATCGAGTTGGGCGGCGATTCAGTACGCGGCCTCGGGCAGAACCAGCAGCCCGACTATGCTCACACCAATTCCAGCAAGCACCAGAATGGCCGCGGCTACTCTAGCGGCTGTCCCTTTCAAGACGGTGTTTCTGCCGATTTTGAACCCGTGCCTGAGTGTCCTGAAAGCGTGGTAGAACAACAGCAGTGGGACGAGTGCACACACGCCCCAGGCGATCAACTCCGCGACGGCAAGATATTGGTCAGCGGAATGAATCAGTTCGTTTGCGCTTTGGGAAAGTATGCACGACATGAGTCTTCGTCGTTAGTTTGCCCGACGACTGGTGACGTGGAGTCAACGAAATCTATTCCGGCTCCTGGTTGCTGGTGACCCGCAAGGTGTCTTTCGCGTGGTTCATGACCGGAGAGTCAGGTCGTGTGGCGCCGACAAGATTGTAGGTGGCCGTGGCCAGCATGTGGGGCCGCCAGATTGGATTGACACGATGAAAGTCCTCGAAGATCGAGATGGCGTACTTGAAATCGTGAGGCTCATTCCCTTTTCGCAGAATAAGTCGACGTGCTGTTCCGGCGAACTCGGCTTGATTGGTGACACAGCGCATGGCCAGTCTTGCGGCGGACGGTGCGTCGTTGCCGACCAGGTCAAAGACTTCGTTGATGATCGTTTTATCGTTGTTCTCGTCCTCCGCCGGCACCAGATCGGTGATCTTCATGTCATTCAATCCCTTCTTTGTGCCCGCCATGAATTTCTTGAACTGACTCATCCAGCCGATTCCCTGCATGAGTATCAGTAAACGTGTTTCCTGGTCAGACGCCGTTTCGAACGCGTAACGCAATGCGCTGGTGGATGTCACGGTATGAATCCCGAAGATTCCTGGTTGCCGCATCATCAATTCGCCGGCAGCCAGATGGATCGCGTCCCAGATTTCCGTCGAACCAGCCTGTTCCGACTGCAACTGTTGTATCGCGAGGTCGCAGGCCTCGATGGACTTTCCGGAACGCATGAGGTCGAGCAGGGACAGCGTCGATTTTTTCGCGAGAGTTGCATCGGCAGCGTTACGGCGAAAGCGTGACGCGTGCCTGGCCGCAAGTTCCGTGCTGTTGAGGTACGACTGGTCTTCCAGCGCATAGCCATTGACCCGCTCGCTCTTGCCGTAGTCGAGCAGACCCAACACCAGGGATCGCAGGGCCGGCTCGGCATGTTGCCAGCCGATGGTTTGCAGTGTTCGCCACGTGTTGGCAACGAAAATCGCTTTGTGGCCGATGTTGCGGTAGTCACGCGCCCCGTATTGCCAAAGCTGCTTGATCACTTCGTGAGCACTGCTGCTTCGGACCACAGCAACGATCGCTCGATCGGCTCGTTGTTCGTCCCAATCGTTCATGGCGGCGTGAAACTCTTTCCACGCTGCCGTGCCCGACGGAAGTTTCCCCGAGACAGGCCTCATTCGAAAATCAGGACCACGCGTGGCGTCCCGCATCTGTGATTCTTTGAAGGCGTCGAGTGCCCAGAAGAGTGGTACCAACCGGTCCTCGATCGGTGCGTCAAGGCTCAATTGATGCGCCGCGTGAACTACAAAGACACAATGAAAACCGAACCCGGGTGGTTGTGGACTGACGTCGCGGATGCCGGCCAGGAACACCGCTGCCATAAACTGCCGATATGGCAATCCCTGTCGAAGTTGTTCGGCCATCATCTCGAAACATTTTTCGCGCGGAGTATTCTCAATCAACCGCACGACCGGTTCGATGCCACGATGCAGACGAACGATGTCAGGCGAGACTTCCGTTTCCGCGGCATTGAGCGGCAAACACTTCGCAATCCCTGCGCTGGCCGATGCGGCCAGGAACTGGCGACGAGACGGCATAATGAAATCTCCAATCACTGCAGGATGTGTAGAGACATCACGCTCATGACTACCTGAAGAATCTTTGCACACCGAGACGCCACATAAGAGTGTTCCGCGTGCAGGAATCGTTGAGGTACTGTCGCCGTCGTGACGTCTGACGAGACGGTTCACCGGGCCGCGCTCGCCTCAGGCTGTTTCAGAGTTGGTTACGGGGCACCGCTGGAACCAGCCGGCTCAGAGCCAGTGAACTTCTCCGCTTTTCAAGCCGTACGACGCGGCCATGACCCTTGCGTGTGTCAGTCGTGTCCTCATGGATGCTGGTGCTTTGGGCTTGTATGGTCGTACAAAATGACGCTGCCTGTTCACCTTTTCATGAACATTTCGTCCAGGTTGAGCAGCACGTTGCCGACGACTGTCCACGCCGCAAGATCGGTCACGTCCATTCCATCGGGAACGGGACCCAGTGGCATCGTGGCCATCTGCATGGCGGCTTCTGGACTGTCCGCGAACAGGCTGCGGACCGTTTCATACAGACCTGACAGTCGGGCAAGCTCTGTTGCGTGGGCTGGACGCGCCAGGCACAACTGAAATCCGTGTTGAACTTTTTCTTCCGTCGAGCCTTTGTGCGCAGCAATGTGGCGTGACAGCGACTGGGCAGCTTCCACATAAACCGGGTCGTTAAGCGTGACAAGTGCCTGAAGTGGTGTGTTGGTGCGGTCACGTCGGACTGTGCAGACTTCCCGGTTCGTGGCATCGAACGCGATCATTGACGGGTATGGGTTCGAGCGTCGCCAGGTTGTGTATAGGCCTCGCCGGTACTTGTCTTCGCCTGTGCTGGTGGTCCAGTCAATTCCACTACCGAATGCCGCACTGACGCCCATTTTCGGCTGATGCGGACGCACCGGTGCTCCGTACATCTTCGGACTCAGCAGTCCGGCGACTGCCAGGGCTTGGTCACGAATCATCTCAGCAGAGAGCCGGAACCGCGGACCGCGTGCGAGTAAGCGGTTGTCAGGATCGAGTGTCTGTAATTCCTCGGTGACTTTCGATGACTGTCGGTAAGCGGCGGATGTGACGAGCCGCTTGACCAGCTTCTTCATGTTCCAGTCGCTCGCCACGACTTCCGTTGCCAGCCAGTCGAGCAATTCGGGATGAAACGGCAGGTCGCCCTGTGAGCCGAATTCTTCGCTGGTGCTGACAATGCCGATCCCGAAAATCGCTTCCCAGTAGCGGTTGGCGATGACTCGGGCCGTCATGGGGTTCCTGTCATCGACCAACCACTTCGCGAGTGCGAGCCGATTCGCCATCTGACCTTCGGGAAGTGGATGAAACGCTGCCGGTGTGCCGGCTGTCACTTCCTCGCTGGTTTGCTGGAAGTTGCCGCGGATCTGAATCTTCGTGACGCGACCCTTGGGCATTTCCTTCATGACCGGCACAGACGTGGCGGGCTTCAGTTCTGTGAGTTGCTTCGTGCGTTGGGCCAGCAAATCTCGCTGCGTTTTCAGTTCGAGGGCGACCTGGCCGACGAAGTACACAGTCAGTTTCTTCGTCTGTTCATCGGACCGTTGATCGGCCGGTGTCTTGAGGATAGCAAGCTGATCGGCCGGCGTAGTCGCGTAAGTAGCAATGCCCGCATCCGCAGTCGTGTTAATCCGGAAGCTGCTGAGCGTGTGATTCTCGAACTTCGAAAGCTGCTCGATCGTGACCGACAGCGTCGAGCCGACCGGGATTTCGACGGGAGCCTTCGGAATCAGAGTCAGTCGATGCGGCTTGTCCGGTGCGCCCCCAACCGCCCAGCCTTTCGTCTTAACGTCTGGGTTGTTGATGACCTGATCCGGGGCGAATCCAGCTTGTGAGTAATCCGCGTAGGCGGCCACGAACGGGATGCCGCGGGCGGAACTCAATGAGTATTCGGCACTGAACTTTGGAGCCTCTTTGACGGTCTGCTCAAAAACCGTTTCGCGGTTTTCGTCGAGGACTTTCACCACGAAGCCGTTCAGCCGGGATTGCAGATTGTTGTCTGTTCGGTTCCACACGAGCAGTCGGTCAATCGGCTGGACGGTCTTCAGGTCGACTTCCCACCAGGGGTTGTCGGACTGTGCTGTGTGTGTGGTCGATTTGGCCTTCTGGTAGTCGCCGTCCGTGTTGCCATCAATTGCGAGCTTTGCCGGACCATCGAAGCCCGTCGAACTTTGAGTTGCCGACCCCTTCACAGCCACGTTGTCCGAACCGCTGAAGACCTGCACCTCGGCCAGCGAGAGCATCTTCGCTTTTCCGGGAAGTTCGATACGGACGTATCGGCCGTCCAGTCGACTGCCGTCGGGCGGGATCAGCGACGCCAGGACTCGCGAGACCACAAAGTTCTCACCCGGCAGTGTTTCGAGTTGAACGGCAGTGATCGTCTCGTCGTCGTCCACCGCGGGCAGCGGCAGTTCCAGCGTGTACGTGTCAGCCGTCGCCGTTCCCGTAGCGGTGATCGTTCCGCCTTCTGCACTTTCCAGTTTCCGGCCGGACTTTGCTGTGAGCTTCGTGGCCGTCAGTACTTGCCATGTTGGCTCTGTCGCAAAGCCCTTCTCCCACTTCGCCAACGAGGCCAGCAAAGCCGGCGTCGGTGTGCTGAGCGTCTTCTTCAGTTTCTCGACCTCGTGTTGCCAGTTGAGCCGATTCACCTTTTGTTCTCGCGAGAACAACTGGATCAACGGCGATTCGTCCCGACGGTCGGCATCCTCTGAGTTGTTGAAGAAGGCAAAGAACTTGAAGAACTCCTCCTGCGTGATCGGGTCGAACTTGTGGTTGTGGCATTGAGCACAGGCGATCGTCGTACCCATCCAGACGGCCATCGTTGTGTTGACTCGATCGACGACCGCAACGTTGCGGAATTCCTCATCGTTGGTACCGCCTTCGTTGTTGGTCAGAGTGTTGCGGTGGAAGGCAGTCGCGATGAGCTGATCTTCGGTTGGTTCGGGCAGCAGGTCGCCCGCAATCTGCTCGATGGTGAACTGGTCGAAGGGCTTGTTTGCGTTCAGTGAGCGGATGACATAATCGCGAAAGGCCCAGATCGTGCGGGGAGGATCGTCGGCGTATCCGGATGAGTCGGCATAGCGTGCCAGGTCCAGCCACATGCGCGCCCAGTGCTCGCCGTAGGTCTTCTTTTCCAGTAACCGGTCAACGAGCTGTTCATAGGCGTCGGGAGACTTGTCGTTGATGAACTGCTCAACTTCTTCAAGCGTTGGAGGCAGCCCGGTCAGATCGAGTGTGACGCGGCGAATCAGCGCATGTCGGTCTGCCTCGGGAGCCGGCTTGAGTCCTTCCCGATCGAGCCGCGCCAGGAGAAAACGGTCGATCTCATTCCTGACCCACCCCGGAACGTCGACCGCTGGCAGTTCAGATCGAACGGGTACCACATAGGACCAGTGCTTCGCATAGGCGGCTCCCTGTCGGACCCACTCGGTCAACAGTTCGATTTCCCGCGTCGAGAGTTTCTTCCCCGAGTCATGCGGTGGCATGGCATAGTCGGGGTCGCCACTGGTGCTCCGCGCGACCAGCTCACTCTCACTCGGTTTGCCAGGCACGATGGCGGCGTGTCCATCGAGGTCTCTGGTCGCGCCCTCTGGTGTGTCGATCCGCAGTTCGGCCTGTCGCTCAGCCTCGTCCGGGCCATGGCACTGATAGCACTTGTTGGACAGGATCGATCGGATGTCTCGATTGAAGTCAATCTGTTTCGGTGTCGCATCGTCGGCGTTGACCGTGAGTGACAACCGGGCACTGACCGCGACGAGGATGGCAATGCAGCACGTGGAGTGGCGGGACCAGGAAAACATGGTATCGGTCCGATGAGAGGATGTTTGGAGGGCTTCGAGGATTCGTCGAGAAGTAGGATCGATTGTCTCCGTTCTGTCTTCGATCCGAAAGAGTTGTGCCGAATCCGAAAGCTCCGCGAGTGGATCGTCGCAACGCTGTGCCAAGCTCAGACACAACCGGTCTGGCTACTGGATCGCTTTTCTGACTAGCCATAGTATCCTGACGGAGTCGATCGCTGCACTCATTGACCCACCAATCGATCGCACGATCACAAAGTCATTGCAAATGTCTCAAACGTAGCGGTGTGGTGACTCGTGCTCACCACTCCGGAATAAGGTGCGAGCAGTGCATGAGTGACAACGGGACAGAGAAACCACCACCGAACGACGGCGTGCCGGACAGTCAACCGGCGGTCGGTCGGCGTCGGCCGACGGGTCGCAGGCTGTTGCTGTTTCGAGCACTGGCAGTCTCAATGGTTGTGCTTGTGGCTGTCGTCGCTCTGTCGCTGGTTCCCTGGTTCCGTCGCACTCTGTTCCCCATCTATTTGCAGGAGCCCGGTCACGAATTCACCGGACATCGCTACCTGTACGATGCTCAGCTTGGCTGGCGGAACATCCCCGGCTGGGAATCCATGACGATGGGGAAACTCCTCACCATCAACTCAAAAGGCCTGCGCGACCGCGAGTACGAGTGGGAGAAACCGTCAGGCACGAAACGTATCCTGGTCCTCGGTGATTCGTTTGCGTGGGGCTACGGTGTGGCCGATTCCGAGATTTTCACCGAGGTCCTTGAACGTGAACTGGCTGGCGGAGAGCCATCGTGGCAGGTCCTTAACAGCGGCGTGTCCGGCTGGGGTACGGATCAGGAATACCTGTTCCTGAACAGTGAGGGGTTCCGCTACTCGCCGGACATCGTGATCCTGGCGTTCTTTTGTGTGAACGATCCCAAAAACAACGGACATTCGGAGCAGTATGGTCTGCGCAAGCCTGTATTCCGCTCCACGGATCTCGATCTCGCAAACGTGCCCGTGCCAAAACCTGGCGAATCGAGTGTTGACATTTCCACGACAGAATCGCCAGCGGATGTCACGCTGGCCATCATTCGCAGAATGGCCGACGATTGTGAATCACGCGGTGTCCCCCTGGTCGTCCTGAAGTTTGGCTTGTTCCTCATGCCAGGTAACCCAGACATGCTGCATTTCGGCCAGCGTCTGACCGATCTCGGGGAAACGCATGCCGCGATCACGTATCTGGACTGGGATGAATGGTTTGATACACAGCCGGCAACCACACTCGACATTCTGTACGGCAACGACGACGGCCACTGGAACGCCCTGGGCCACGAACTCACGGGCCGGATGCTGGCTGAGGCTCTCCGTCAACAGCACATGCGGGATTGAGCCCGCCAGAGGGCTTTCGTCGCGAAGCGCAATCGATTGCGCAGACTCGCTCCAGCAACGCCCTCTTCTCCTGATTCGATGCGTGCGTCTATACTCCGCGCCTTGGCTGTGCTGCGTGGATGTTGGAGTCTCGCCTTCAGCCGGAATCTGCCGCGTTTTCCGAATGATGACGGTACTCCAGCGATTGAACTCCTGTCGTTTCTGGAATGGATTCCCATGCGAACAATTGCCCTGATGAATCAGAAGGGCGGCGTCGGCAAGACGACGACCAGCGTCAATCTGGCGGCCGGACTCGCTCGTGCGGGAAAACGCGTCCTGCTGCTTGATCTCGATCCGCAGGGGCACGCGTCGCTGTATCTGGGCGTCGAGGCCGTCGGCAATGTACCGACCGTCTACGATGTATTCGCTCGACGACGAACACTGGGCGAGATTCGTCATATGGTTATGCCGAACCTGTGGCTCGCTCCCTCAAATGTCGATCTCGCCGCAGCCGAGTTGGAATTGGTTGACGCGCCCAACCGCGAGACTGTTCTGCGGGAAGCTCTGCATCGACTGACTGATGCTGCCCCGTTTGACTATGTGCTGATGGACTGCCCACCGTCACTCGGTGTGCTGACAATCAACGCCCTGACGGCAGCGACCGAAGTGTTTATCCCGTTGCAGCCGCACTTCCTGGCCCTGCAGGGGCTGGCCAAGCTGCTCTCGACCACGGCTCTCGTGCGGCAGCGATTGAACCGTGCTTTGCAGGTCACCGGAATCGTGCTGTGTCTGTACGAAACCGGCACGCGACTGGCATCGGATGTCGTGGACGACCTGACTGATGTGCTCCAAAGGAGCACGCCCGACACTCCGTGGGCCAACGCGAAAATCTTCAGCGGTCGTATTCGACGGAACGTGCGGCTGGCCGAGTCTCCGGGATACGGACAGTCCATCTTCGACTACGCCCCGAAATCATCCGGCGCCGAGGACTACGGCCAACTGATTGAGGAAGTTCTCTCCATGGAATGGGATCAGTCGCAGAGCCGGGCGGCCGCCTGACGGTTATCCGGCGACCATCGTCATGACCGCGGAAGAGGCCTGCCATGAAGTGTATCTCGTGTAATGAGGATGCCCGCGCCGTGTGCCAGTTCTGCGGCCGAGCTGTCTGTCGCGAACATCTGCGACAGGAGCTGTTTGTGTCCGGCTACACCGCGAAGGCCGGATTCTGGAATCCCGGTTCCAATGCGGTGCGCGTCTCGGACGCTGTGTGGTGCGGGGTCTGTCATCCCGAATACAAAGGCACTGCATGAGACGCAGTCGCTGTCGAGTGACGGCGGCATGAACGGTTCAGGGGACTCGACGATGCGAAGCATGCTGAGCGTGGTGTTCGGTCTGATCCTGCTGGTGATGCTCGCCGTGACAGTCCACGCCTCTCTGGATCGCAGTATTCTGCAGGTCGGGCCGGAGTTGCTCTCCGATCCGTGGTTTCATGCCACGCTGTGCGACGCGTATTGCGGGTTCCTGACGTTCTTCGTCTGGGTGGCATGGAAGGAACGAACATGGTTCGGGCGGGTGGGCTGGTTCGTCGGCATCATGCTACTGGGCAACATTGCCATGTCGGTTTACGTGCTGATCCAGATCGCTCGACTGGGGCCGGGCTTTACTCTGGAACGCTTGCTGCTGCCGGAGCGGTCCGGTTAGCTTCAGTTCATGACGATCAACACGCTGCCATTGAGTTATTGCACCAACGTCCATCCTGGCCAGACCGTAGCCGAAGTGGAGTCAGGATTACGGGAATTCACCGTTCCCGTACGTGACAACGTCGGCGATCTGGCTGCCGGACTGTGGCTGGCAAGGTCAGTCGTCGATGAGCTAATCCAGACGGACGGTGCCCTCGACCGATTCGCCGAAACACTCAATTCAGCCAGGTTGACCTGTTACACGTTGAACACGTTTCCGTTCGGAAATTTTCACGACACACGTGTGAAGGAGAATGTCTATCTGCCGGACTGGGCCAGTGACTCACGAGCCGAATACACGCTGGACTGTGCTTGCGTTCTGGCCCGTCTTCTGCCGGATGACATTGTCGAGGGTAGCCTGTCCACGGTCCCCCTCGGGTTTAAGCCGTTCGATCACCCCGATGG
>CAYSJO010000312.1:0-7978 GCA_964431285.1 uncultured Planctomycetaceae bacterium | reverse complement strand
CCGACCATGTTTGCGACTGCTGCTGATTCAGCTTGAGCTGTGCCTGCAGATTCAGTGTCTCGCCGACGTACAGTTGTTCGGTCTCTGTCCTGCTCAAAATGTAGACGCCCGGTTCCGCAGGAATGTCCTCATGCTTCAGGTCAGCCAGTGGAACAGGGTTTTCGATTCGCGAAGGTGGAATGAGCACCTGGCCTCGGCCACGCGCCGACTTCGCTTCTTTGCGCAGCTTCAGGGCCGCCCAGCGGTATTCCAGCGGTCGGTAGCCGGGTGCGAACTCGGCGGCCTTCTCGTCGAATTTCGCGGCGAGGGCCGGGTCGCACAGGATCTCGTCGAGGCTTGCGGCGATACCGGCATCGAGCATGCACTGCCAGGTGATTTCACTGGCAAACATGTACGGGTCGCAGTCTTCCCAGGAAAGATTCGTACGCTGTTCCGCGACGATATGTGACAGC
The DNA here is from genome assembly GCA_964431285.1 of uncultured Planctomycetaceae bacterium. Taxonomy (GTDB): domain Bacteria; phylum Planctomycetota; class Planctomycetia; order Planctomycetales; family Planctomycetaceae; genus CAUZFZ01. The sequence continues at coordinate 7,526 of CAYSJO010000312.1, read as the reverse complement.
TTCCCAGCCTTTCGCAAACGGAACAGCAGCATGTTCCATGTGCGGGCATCTCCCACCAGACCCAGTCGTTCACAGACCGCGACAAACTCGCGGTTGAGATCCGGGTCGGCAACGACGCGGTCGGCCGAAAAGCCATCGTGGGTTGAATGAAACGCACCCGTGATTCCATGCAGAGTCAGTTCAAGCTGGAGCTGTTCGTAACGCTGCTCTTTGTTGAACAGGTCCTGCTGTGCACGGCTTCGTTTCGGTTGTTTCCTGCCATTCTTTCCGGCTGTGGTCGAGGGGGCACTTTTCAGTGGCTCGGGTGAACCGTCCAGCCGATCGCCAACTTTGATTGTCTCCAGGCGGCGGCGGCCGTATTCGACGTAATCGTTGGACAGGTCAAATCCCACATGTCGACGGCCCAGCTTCTTTGCGACGGCCAGTGTTGTCGCACTCCCTGAGAACGGATCGAGCACGACGTCGCCAGGATTCGAGCACGTGCGGATGATCCGACCGAGTAACTGTTCGGGCATTTGGCATCCGTGGAAGCCGGCTCGTTCTTTGAACGTCCCGGCGACTCGTGGGAAGTACCACGTGTCTTCGCCGGGAGTGAAGCTGCCGCTGACATCCTGCGGTCGGAGCGTGAACGTGCGACTGGTATCGGACGTTGAATCAATCTGGCCCAGTGTCCACGTGCCGTCGTCGTCGCTGACCAGTTCCGCCACAACGTCCGCCGGGCGGATGATCCAGGTGTCGTCGGGAAGACGTCCGTCAGGATTCGCTCGCTTGTCGTTGTAGACCAGTTCGCGGGCGGACGGCACGCGGTTGTCCAGGTCTCCGTCTCGGAACGTGAAGTTCTCAGCATCTTTCACGAAGTGAAACAGGTGCGCGTGCGATCGGGTGAACTTCTTCGAGCAGTTCACCCCAAAGGTGTAGTACCAGATCACCCAGCTTCGACAGTGAAACCCGATTTCCTGGCTCTTCAACTTCAATTCGGCGGCGTATTCGTCGCCGATCGCCAGCCAGAATGTTCCGTTCGGCTTGAGCACTCGCGAGACGGCGGTGATCCAGCGTCCCGACCAGGCAATGTATTCCTGGTGCTCGCGTGCGTCATCGTAGACGTCGTAGTCGTAACCGATGTTGAACGGCGGATCGGCGAAAGCCAGATCGACAGTGCCCTCGTGGAGGGCGTTCATCGCTTCAACACAGTCGCCCGCGCGGATCGTGTTCAGGACGTCGTCCATGTCTGCAAACTCCGTTCTGCCGTCTCGAACTGCCGTGATCTGGCAGATATTATCGGAATCAGATCGGCGAAGAAACCAGCGGACGGGGCCGACGTGGAGGCAGCTCTATCGAGATTCAATTCTCAATCAACCGGTCCGCAAAACGACTCTTCAGCTTTGCCAGTTTTGGGCCGATCGTGAAGTGGCAGTACGGCTGCATCGAGTTCTGCTGGTAGTAGTTCTGGTGGTAGTTCTCGGCCGCGTAAAACTTTTCCAGGGGCGCGATCTGGGTCACGATCGGACTGTCGAACTCTGCAGATTCAGCGAGTCTCTGAACAAACTGCTCGGCCTGTTGACGCTGTTCTTCGTCATGAAAAAAGATCACCGATCGGTACTGCGTGCCGCGATCGGCTCCCTGCTGGTTCAGAGTTGTCGGATCGTGCGTCTGGAAAAACACGTCCAGCAGGTCACGGAAGGAGATGACGTCCGGGTCAAAAGCAACCTGCACACACTCGGCGTGCCCCGTTGATCCAGTGCAGATGGCGGTGTAATTCGGGTCCGTCGTTTGTCCACCGGAGTAGCCAGACACGACGGACACGACTCCCTGAAGCTGTTGAAAAACCGCTTCCGTACACCAGAAACAGCCGCCGCCGAACGTCGCCAACGATTCAGTCATTGTGATTCTCTGTCGAGTTGTTGCCGTCAACGAGGGTCAGTGTCGCCGCCACCAGGCAAGTGCTGAGCGATGCGACGTTAATCCACTTGGACCACGTGTGGTATTTCGCGAATTCGGGCAGGCTGCGGGCATCGGATCGTGACATCAGATCCGCCAGCGGAGAATAAATCCAGACGTAATCCACCAGCATGATTGCCAGAGTCGTCAGGCAGAGCACCAGGACAATCCGCAGACGCTTCTGCGAAGCGCTCCGCTGCATCGATAACAGAAGTGCGGCGACTGCGCCTGTCCCCACCAGGGCGAATCCGAACCGGTAGTAAGCCGGAAAGCGGAGCGCCGCGAGCTGATTTTTCGTGATCGGATCGAACAGGTCGGATGTCACCTCCTGGATGCCGGTCGCGACAAACAATGTGGCAGCGCCAATCCATGCACACAGGCTGAACCGCAGGAGGATCCACAGCAAACGCGTCATCAGTCAGAAGTCCTTTTCAACGAGCGGCCAATTAGAGCCGTACTCCAGCAGGATGCGATCACGAGACGGAACGGACGACGACTCTGTTTCCGAGAACTTCGACGACTTCGATCGCGGTTCCTGCATCAAGAAATTCGCCGTCGGTGACGACGTCCACAAGTTGCCCTTCGATCTGGGCCCTTCCTGATGGTCTAAGTGTCGAGAAGGCCGTTCCCTGGCGATTAAGCAGTGCGTGATCCTGCTCGATGATCGCTGTCGCCGAGGCTTCGCCAGCCAGTTGCGGATTCAGCCGCGGACCTTCTTCCGGTGACGCCGGCCCTAAAATCAGCCCACGCACACCAGGCATTTGTGGCATCACGCGACTCAACACAACCCCAACAACGACCATCGCCGCAATTGACCCGCTAAGCGTGCCCATCGTCCAGCTGAGCTCATTCATTTCCATGTCCGTTGACGGAATGACAAACGTCTGGCTGGCGAGAATCAGAGAAAACAGAACGGCCAGTCCGCCGGTTAATCCGAACACTCCAAAGCCAGGGATCACAAAGATCTCGATGGCGATCAGGATCAGCCCCACCAGAAACAGGACCACTTCCAGCCAGATGGCCGTACCACCCAGAAAGCGGCTCCAGAAGAAGACGGCAAAGCACAGCCCCGCCCCGATGCCGAAGAAGCCGGTCATCGTGTAGACCTCAAGGTAGATACACACGAGACCGACAAGAAACAGCAGGAAAGTCGCGGCTGGAGATTTCAGAATTGCAACCAGCGTGTCGACCCACGTCTGTTCGGCGGCTTTGATCACCTGGTCCTGAGGAATGGCGAGTCGGTTTTTCAATTCGTCAAAGTCGTTGACGGGTTCTTCGCCCAGCTCCAGTTCGAACGCGCGCTGACCAGTCACGGTCAGAGCAACACCTTCCCGGGTTTCAGGAACAATTGGTCCCTTCTCCCACTCGCCCGCCACAGACTCGAGTTCCTGGGCGGACATGTACGAGCCTCGGCCCGTCTGCCGATGCGTCACGCGGTAGACGACAAGGTCTTTGTCGGCCATCGCTTCGAGCAACGCCGGCGGACGGCTTTTGCGTTCCGCCAGTTCGTTCAGCATCTCACGCAGAATACTCAGGACCTTCTCTGGAGCATGTTCAGCCCAGCCACCGGGCTGCATGGCCAGCGGAATGATGTCTCCGATCCGCGCCTTCGGATGCATGATGATCTCGTCGCAGCCGAAGGCGATCATCGCTCCGCCGCTGATTGCCTGATTTGCCACGTAGGCGATGGAGCGGCACTCCTTGGGATTGAGGTCTGCGATTGCGTTGGCAATGGCCTGGCTGGCGTAGAGTTCGCCTCCAGGAGAGTCAATCTCGAAGATGATCAGGTTCGCGCCTTCCGTGACGGCGCGACGGATCTCACGCTTCACGAATTCCTCAAGAATGTCGCCAATCGCGCCTTCGACTTTGATCAGCCGCGCCTTGGGTGCCTCACCACCGGTCAAGTCTTCCCGCAGGTAACGACGTTCAAATCCATAAAGGTCCGCCAGGTCAGAGCGGTCTTCCGTTATCTGCATGGCCAGCACATCATTGCCTCGCGCCGACCGACCCGACAGCAGCAGTGGTTGGCCCTGCTCTTTGATCGTGATGATGTCAGGAATCGCTTCGTCACTGTCCTGCAGTCGTCGCAGTTCCTCGCCTGTCACAACGCGCGATTCGACAACGCCGCCGACGTCGACCTGGATTCTCAGGACGGTCTTTTGCGGGTCACACATGCCCGCGGCCAGAGCCCCTTTGACTTTCGTGTTGTAGCGCTTCTCCACCATGTTGATGACGAAGTGCTGTTCGTCGTCATCAATCGGTTGGCCGCGACCGATGTCACCGATTTCCGCATCCGGATGCATGACGATTTCCTGGCACGCGAGCGCCAGGATTGCCGTGTAACCATCGAGCGGCCGGTTGTCTTCGTGGTCTGGAACCCAGGCAATCGTGCGAACCATCGAATACCGAGCAGACGTCAGCTCCTTGGCCAGATCGCGGACCTGGCCGAACATGCTTGTCCCGCGTTCAATCTCGAGAATCAGGATCGCGGCACGGTCCTCCTGTTCCGCCTGGTGCTGCAGCTTCACCAGCGTGTTGCGGACGCGGGAGAAAATGACGTTGTCGACCGGATTGGTCACCGTGACATAGCGCGCCACCGGGCCACGATTCGTTTTTTCCGGCGCCTCTTCTGCGGGCGTATTCTCCGACGCTTCGGGCTCGACCTCGTCAGCGGTATCACCCGGCTCGTCCTGCGCCGAAAGACTCAACGGAGCACACCAGCAAACGGATGTGAGCAGAAAAAACACAGTTCGCCAGGACATCACACACCTCAGGTAGCGGAAACGGACAGCCGGAACGGCCCCACAACGTCCGTATTCGTCACAGGGATCTGCCGCGTGATCAACGACGACGCGAACAGCTGACATTGTCTCGCACGAGTTTCGCGTTGCAAGCTGTGAACGTGGAGCATTCGTCCAATGCTCAATCCGCTGCCGAATCAGATGGTAGCGATACGATGTGCGCAAACTGCTCATCAAGTGTATTCAACTCGACGCGCCTGTGCGGTTTGAAGCTGGATTCCTCACGCGGCTTTCAGAATGTCACGAATTCGGTTCGCCACAATCTGCTCTTCTCCCGGCTGGAGCATGAACACTGACACCAGAAATCCTTCGTTTCCTGTCCCGTGAACACGAGCTGTGGCAATTGATGGGTTACCAGCGGCAAGATCGGACTTCATTTTGTCGGGCGTGATTCCCAGGCGTGATTCGTCCCAGTGAATCAACGCGTGTGGAACGCGGTTGGCCAGTGGTGGAGTGATTCGTTCGACTCGAGCAGTGGGGATGTCGACGAGCGTTTTTTCGATCGCGTCAATCCGGCGATTCCATTCACGTTCTTCGGCGGCGTGATCGAGTTTGACGAATCGCTCAACGGCCGCCCACATGGCAACCATGTCTTCCTTGCTGACTTTCATGCTCCGGCCGATGTTGTTGCATCGGGGAGCTGTGTTCAGTTTGGCAGCGGTAATCAGGTCCTTCCGGCCAAGCAACAGTCCAGCGTCCTGAGGCCCTCGAATTCCCTTGCCGCCGCTGAAGACGACCATGTCGTAGCCAGCTCGAGTGAAATCCGTCAGAGCGGAAAGCGGCGGGGTATCGGCGGCCGAGTCGATCAGCGTCGGCACTGAATGCCGATGAGCGGCCTTGATCCAGTCTGCTCGCGGGATGGTGCTTTCTGCTTCCTGAACATTGTACGAGAGCATCATCGTTGTCCGCCCGCTGATCGCTCGTTCGAGGTCGTCAAGCGTTTCAACATCGACGAGTTTTACGCCGCACGCCATCGCCTGATGATCGTAGCATTCGTGATGCGACTTCTGCCGAATCACCTCGACACCCATGTCCGGTGGCAAAGGCAGCTTTGCGATGAGACTGTGGTCCTTCCACGTCACGGCGGCCGCTGTCCCAACGAGGATGCCGCCGGCCGCTCCAGTGGTCACCAGGGCCGCTTCAACGTCCAGCAGCTCCGCGATGCGATCGCCAATCCGGTCCTGCAGTTCGATCAGGTTGATGAAACTCTTCGACGCCGCAGTCCAGGCAGCAACGACATCCGGTGGCATCAGCGAGCCGCCCAGTGTCGTAATCGTGCCAGCTGCATTGATGATCCGCTTGATGCCCAGCATTCCGTAGACATCCAGCTCAGTCGATTCAGACGCGTCCGCCGTGTCGGAATCTGCCCCGACGACGCCAGCGGCGGCGACCCCGCCCGCCCCGGAGATAAGCAGTTCCCGACGCGTCAACTCACTGTTCTCCTGGTCCGACATCAAAAGCCCCCTTCTCGCCAGAGAGCACGAACGCGGGTTAAGAACGAATCTCAAGAATGGCTTCAATCTCGACCGGGATGTTGCTCGGCAAAGACCCCATGCCCACGGCGCTGCGGGCTCCCTTTCCCTTCTTCTCGCCAAACACTTCGACCATTAGTTCGCTGAACCCGTTGATCACGGCCGGGTGCTGACTGAATTCCGAAGTTGAGTTCACCATCCCCAGCACTTTGACCAGCCGGACGACCTGATCGAGGCTGCCGACGGTGTTTCGAATTGTGCTGAGAACGTTCAGGCCCACGAGACGCGCCGCTTCGTACCCCTGCTTAAGCGTCAGGTCGTCGCCAACGCGGCCTTGAATCAGCTTGCCTTCTACCGTTCTCGGGCCGTGACCAGAGGCGTACAGCATGTTTCCGCTGACGACGCCGGGCACGTAAACCGCCACCGGCTTCGGTGCTGGCGGGAGTTCAATCCCCAGATCCTTCAGTCGCTGCTCAGCACTGGCGTTCTCGACTTCGTCGGCGGCCCGGGCGGAGGATGCTTCATCCCAGCCACTCAGGAAGCGAGGCACCATAGCCCCGGACGCCAGTCCGGTGGTCAGCAGGAGTCCGTCGCGAAAGAACTGTCGTCGATGGATCGTGATTGCCATGTACCAGCCAGCCTTCCGATTTGAACCATGGGAAACGAACCGATGAAGCGACTTCACTTACGAAACCGCATGCTATAGCTCTTAACGGGCTTGAGAAATACAAGCGTCGTCTAAAGTCATTCCACACTTCTGTCGAAGCACTCCGTGCCCACGCGTGTGTCCGTTGTTCAGCAAGCGGTCCGTCATGACGAAAACAACAATTCGACTACATCCGGTCGGACTCATGCTGACGGCGGCCAATGCAGTGGTGACTCTTGTGTGTCTGGTGGTGGGGTTTGTCACCACGATTTTCGCTGGCCCTGCAGCGACCAGTGTTCTGCCAGGTCTCTTGCTGACGGTCGCTCTGATTGTCTGGGCTGAAAGCGCCTATTTGCTCATCGCGTGGCTGCTTCGCCGTAATCGGTCTTCCGCGCGTTCAACGATCGCAGCGGTCGGAAGTGCCGTCGTCGCAGGATCGAGCTCCATCGTCCTGCTTGACGCATTCCTGTTTCGTCCTGATCCGCAGAACGCTCTGATCCTGCTTTTCCTCCCGTTCCTGCAGTGGGTCGGCTGCGCGATCATATTGATCGCTGACACCGTCGTCGCACACATTGAATCACGTGACCAGCCACTCACGCGCTGGGCAGCAGTAAGGATGCGGCTGTTGCAGGTCAGCCTTGTCGTCGCCGTCGTGTTTGTTGGATGGTG
>CAYSJO010000311.1:0-1929 GCA_964431285.1 uncultured Planctomycetaceae bacterium | reverse complement strand
AATCCCGAAGACGGACCATCTGCTTTGCATCTGGAACCAGGCCGACACGCAGGAGATCAGGACGGGCTATTATCGAGCACGGCTTACAGCCGCGGTTTCGAAGGATTCCGGTGCCTCATGGGGCAGTCTTCGCACGATCATTCAATCACCCGGCCAAAATCCGGTCGGCCGCATTTCACCAGTTGGCGCGGCCGGGTTCCTCCGGACACCGATACCCGTTCCGACGGAAGAGGGAATGCTGGCGGAGGAATTCCACATGAATCGCGCGCCGAGAATTTGCTTTATCGATGAGCACGCCTTCGTCAGATACACACATCGGCGATACAAGTACGTGAATGGCAAACGAGAACGAACCGTCAACCAAACCCGCCTGCGGGCCATCCCCACCGACTGGTTTTACGAAACGGCACGGCCGTGACGCGGCGAGCCACAGGTTGCTCGCAACCTGTGTCGCAAAGCGACAAGAGGCATTGTGGCCGGATACGAAGACGGGGGTAAGGAAGTTCGATTGGTTTCGGACTCCCTTACCTCCAAACCGGACGTGCGGTTTTCTCGCATCCCGTAGGGTAAAAAAACTCCGCCGACCGTTAAATGCAGGAGAATCTGGCACGCCGTAAATCCCAGAAGCGACGCCATTTCAAGTTCGGCGGAGTTTTTTTACCCTACGGCCATTCGCGAGCAGAACAACCACTGCCGATCTGCCTGCCCGGAAGTTCGGTTTGTGGTCACTCTTTTTCTTTGGGTTGTGGATTGGATTCCGCAACCGGGTCTTCGGACAGAATGCCATCGAGCAGCAGATTTGCCAGGCGCGGTCCGTCGGGCGTCATGGTGACCCACACAACGTGATCGAAGCGGCCCTGCGCCGGACCTTCCAGCTTGCTGCCTCCACCGGTTGTGGCCAACGCGTAGTACGACCATTTGCCTTGGCGGTGGACGACATACCGGTGATGATGTCCGGCGAAAACTGTCCGTGGACGTTCTCCCAGCATGGCTTCTACCTTCGACCAGTTGGCCGCGTCTCCGTATTGCCACATTGGCTTATGCAGGAAGACGACTGTCCAGCGTACTTTGGAGTTCTCCGCCAGCACCTGAGCGGCCCAGGCCAGCTGCTTCTCACCGATGTTCGCGGGCTTCGAACCGGGAGGGTCTTCGGAATTCAGGACCATGAACAGGACGTCGTGATACACGAAGTGGTAATGCGTGCGCCCGAACTGATTCTGCCACACGGGCAGCATCGCCATGTTTGAGATGTCGTGGTTTCCAGCCGCGTAGAAGAACGGCATCTCAAGGCCATTAACGAAACCGTTGAACTCAGTCCATTCCCGGTCCAGCTGATCGCGGTCCTCGGTGTAACCTTCGATCAAGTCACCGACGGACATCACGAATTCCGGCTGCAGGAGATTTAACTTGCGGCAGGCACTCGGAAATACACCCGGACGATGCCCACCAGTGCGATCGGTCACGATCGCGAACTGAAAATTCTCGGGCCGGTTTTTCAGATCGAGGCTTGTCCACGGATTGGTCTTCTGGCTGTCGATTTTCAATTGCTGCTGAATGCCGTCAGTTCCGGGTACGGCCAGGGCCAGTGTCACCATAAGCAGCGTGACCAGACAGGCGAGCGCTCGTTTCATGTTGAGTTTCCTTCGTAAGTGAATAATCCACTGAAGTCCGACGGGTCTTGCCAGTCGTGGCGGAAGGCTACCATAGCTGCGTCATTATGCGTGATCCGACCGCCGTTGACTACGGTTTGTCACCCGTGCAGGAACAGACGAGTGCGCCGCATCCCGGGCATCCGCTGCCGTACTTCTGCAGGAACGCTGCCTGTAGATCGACGTTTGCCACGTTGGCGATCGTCGCCAGCCACGCGAGCACGTCTGCGAATTCGAGCGACAGTGCCTCCGAGGCCGGTCCTGCGTGGTTTTCTTCTTC
>CAYSJO010000310.1:0-18062 GCA_964431285.1 uncultured Planctomycetaceae bacterium | reverse complement strand
CCTCCCACACGATTGGCGTCGAGTTACCAGGCCCGGGCAATGGAGCTTTCCATGTCACGTGCTCGGTCTGACTGAACTTCGTCGGCAGATTCGTTTCGTTGGCGATTCCCGTTCCGGCGGCGCCACGCCAGGCAGGCCAGTTGTCTGCCATCGACGACTGGCTGACGCAGAGAATGACCCAGCACGACATCAGAATACGCATACGAGTTACGTTCGTTGCGAAGCATGATACGAATTGCCCTCGGGGATCCGCGCCACGGGCATTCCACCACCGCTGATTACGATTCATGTCTGAGTCCTTCGTTACGCAGAGTCGCAACACGCCAATTGGAAACGCCGGGTGCCCGACTGATCCGGCCATTGACTGGATGTCGAGTGTCAAATTACGGTGGCCGCAGAATCTTAATACCTGCAAGGGCGATATTCGCCCGGGATATTTGCGAATGATGTCGCCGACTGACCAGATACAACCTGGGGTGTTCAATCGCCGTTACCTGCTCAAGAGAAGTAGCGTTGCAGTCGGTGCACTCGGAATGCCCGCGGTGATTCGTGCCCAACAGGCAGCGTACGGTGACGACGCGAACTCTGGGAGTCCTGCAGCCAAACGAGCGATCGTCATACTCCTGCAAGGCGGCTGTTCTCATCATGACACGTGGGATTTGAAGCCGGAAGCTCCGGCGGAAATCCGTGGCGAGTTCAAACCCGTCGCCACCAGCGTCTCCGGCTATCACTGCAGTGAGCATCTGCCGCTGCTGGCTCAACGAGTACACAACTTCAATGTGCTGCGCAGTGTGTATCACGCCACTCCCAGCCACGAGGCTGCCATCCACTGGGTTCTGACGGGATACAACTATCCCGGCGCCAACACGTCAACGAAGAATCGCAACGACAAACCGGCGATGGGATCAATCGTGGCTCGAGTCCGCGGAGCCAGCCAACCCGGTCTGCCCGGTTACGTGTGTGTACCCGACAAGGGTCAACTGGGAGATCGCGTCCGGTATGCCTCAGCGCATTTTCTGGGGATGGCGTACGACCCGTTTGAATCGGGCATGCCACCGTCCGATGCGAAGAGTCCGTTCCGGATGCCTCCGAATCTCAGCCTGTCGAAGAGCGTCGACCTGCGACGATTCGATCATCGTCTGAAACTCTTAAGCGAACTAGACCAGTTTTCACACGCGGTGGATTCCTCCGGCATGATGAGCGGAATGAATCAATTCAACCGACGTGCGTTTGAGATGGTCAGCAATGAAGCAACGCGCAACGCCTTCGACCTGTCGCAGGAACCTGACGCTCTGCGCGAGCGATACGGCAACACACGCGTAGGTCAGGAAGCCGTTCTGGCAAGGCGACTCGCAGAGGCTGGAGTTCCATTCACGCTGGTCAACTTTTCCATCAACCAGGATTGGGACACGCACACCAATAACTTCAAGACGCTCAGCAATACGCGTCTGCCCAATTTTGACCGGGCGATCTCCGCGTTGCTCGACGATTTGCAGGAACGCGGGATGCTGGACACCACTCTGGTGGCAGTCATCACCGAGTTTGGTCGCACTCCTAAGATCAATCCCACGGCCGGACGTGATCACTGGTCGGACGTGTTCTCGATCATCATGGCCGGCGGCGGATTGAAGTCGGGGCAGGTTATTGGCACCAGCAACTCACGAGGCGAAGTTCCGCACGACCGGCCCGTCCATTTCAACGACGTGCTGGCCACGATGTATCACCAGCTGGGCGTGCCGACGGACCGAGTGCACTACCACGAAGGCCGACCCGTCCCTGTCCTGTACAGCGGAAAGCCGATCCACGAACTGGTGTGAGTCGCCAGCGTCACTCTCGGCCACGGCACAGTGGCCATTTCGTGATGACAGGAGATGAGGCTATTTACATCGGCGCACTGACGCCGCTGTGGCACTCGGCTCTTTCCCATTCTTCCCCAGCCAGCCTTTTCTTTCCCAGCATCCCTTGCTTCACATTTCTGCCGCTTGCAGGACGCAGCTCATTTTCAAGTCATTGAGCTGCGCCCCCCTTAGTACGGGGCGGTCTCATCGCAGGAACGAATACAGCCGGGCGTTGTCCACTCTGAACCGCAACGACTCAGGCTGTCCCACCAGTTCCAATATCGGGAGGCTGCTGTCAGTCCACGAAACGAGCGAGCCGTTCACGTTGTCGTTTACGGAATCGCTGGTGGCAACGATTGATCCATCAGCGTCGATGGCCATTACGATTATCGATCCACCGAGTGCATCGGCTGTCATGCGCAGTCTTGAGCTGAACGGGAGTGCCGGAGTTTCGACGATTGCTGTGTCGTTCGTATCAATGGGCTCGAATCCAGCAAACCGATCGAGACCGGTCGTTGCCAGGCACAGGTAACCGTCTCGCCAGTCGAAGTGACCGCGATCACACCCACCGTAATAAAGCCGAATTCCATTCGAGGTCACGATTGGACGACTGGCGTAGGCCGTACCCCAGTCGTAGTCCCCTTTCTTTGTTGCGTTGGGAATCAGCGGACTGCCTGGATTGATGCGGTGCCAATGAATTGTGTCCGGACTCCAAGCCAGTTCCGTATGAACGCGATCGGACTGTTCATCGAAGACCGCGGGCAGACCGAGATACACACCCGCGTACGGAATGACCGGCATCGAATAAACATCGAACAGGTGTTCGCCCCGCAGAATCTCTTTGGCCGGTGTCCAGTGCACGAAGTCACGGCTTTCGGTTCGCCCGACCACACGTGTCTGGCCTTTCCACAGTCGAGTGAATCCAACGTATCGTTGTTGATCGGGATTCCACACGGCGTTGTTGTGTGTGTCTCCGGCTGCGTTGATCTCCGGACAGGAAATGTAGTCGCCCCAGTGGATTCCATCCGGCGAAAACCGAACACTCATCGAGCCGCCGCGAAACAGCATTTTGTAACGACGGGCCGGATCCCGCTCGGCCAGGTCTTTAAAGACGCCGGCTCCGTGAACGTCACGACTCACGAGGTTGCTTGGCCCGTTCGCCCAGGGGATCTCGTCGAGCATCGGCTTTTCCCAGTCGATGCCATCCTTCGAGACTGCGTAACCGAGTCCATCGCGTCGTACGCGAACGCGTTTCATGTATGTCCCTGGTGTGCGTTCTGCGGGTGTGGTTTCCGCGTACGCCGAATCCACGACAAACATGCCGTACCAGACTTTGTACAATCTCGAGTCCTGGTCAAAGATGACGTTTGGATACAGGTTATTGAACATAACCTCCCACGGATGCTCTTCACCGAACAGCGGATTCGCGGAGTGTTTTTCGACATGGCCAACTCGCAGCACAGCGTTTTCCATCCGCGCGACGTTGCGATCATCCAGCAGCAGATGCAGATTCTGCGGTGCGTATTCACCGAGACGCCAGTACGCCAGTGGAGAGGCTTTTGTCACGATTGTCGCGTAGTTGATCGGGGCACTTTCGGCCGTGGTGAAATGACGTCGAATCTGATCGGCACTTAGCGTATCCGGGTAAATAGCGACTTCATCGAGGGTCGCGCTGACGAACTGAGTCGTGCGTCCGCGGACATTACTGGCGCCGATCGCCAGAGCATTGTTTAGTGTCCTGAACTCGCCCGATGACGTACCGGATATCGTTGATTCAAGGTCCTCCGCCCCGTCGAAGTAAACTCGAACTCTTCCTTCGGACGCGTCCTCAACCACCCAGACGAAGTGATGAAAGCGCCCGTCTGCCGCGATAGCTGAGCATTGTGGGCTCATAAAAGCGCGCATGAGATTCTGCGGCCCACCCTCGCTGCGAACCAGCAGCAGGAACTGCCCGGTTTTCTGATCGCACTCGATCTGCAGCGCAGTATTGGCGCCATCGTTCACTGAGCCGAGCACGCACCGGCCACGATTGTCGGCCGTGCCCCGATACCAGAACTCGACTGTAAATTGACCCAACTGTCTGCCGATCGAGCGATCTCCAAAACGGCGATCTGGAACACGCACGTATTGATCGACACCGTTGAATGCAACCGCCGTGTCGCCGCCGATCGCTCCACGCTGCGCGCGCCGGGCACGATTCATATAGACGCCGGGGTGCTCGCCCGTCTCATCATTGGCGATATCGCGTTGCCCGGACAGCGAATCCATTCGGAGCGAAGCGTATGGTTGCGCATCAACTGTTTCGACGAAACAGGTCAGCAACGCGAGGATGGTGACAATTCGAACGTACTTCGCCCTCACCCGCAGCTGACACCGCGACCTCTCGCAAAAGGAGAAGTGACGGTTTTTCAACTGCACCCCAACTTGACTCTCAGAGTCGACTGTTTTCATACCGAGCATGGTGATGGAATCTCAAAGAAAGAGATGACAGGAGAGAGTAAGGGGACGCCGTTCATTTTCAAATCAATTGATGTGAACCAGGAGTATCGCTCATGAGGCAGCGACAACGACAGTTGCTCGGAATGATCGTTTTTACGATGTGTGTGACGTCCGCAGTCTGTTCGGCAAATGACTGGCCGATGTGGCGACGTGATGCAGGTCGGACTGGCGTGACCGCTCTTCCGGCGAAGCTTCAACTGAGCTGGACTCGGGAATTGCCAACAACGACTCCGGCATTCCACAGCCCGCGATTGCAGTTTGACGCTGGCTATGAACCCGTTGTCGCCCAGGGGCGGCTGTTGATTGCTTCCTCCCGCAACAATTCGGTGTCGGCGTATGCCGCGTCGACGGGGATGGAACTCTTGGGAAACGGGCCGTAAAGAAACAATCGCCGATCCAGCTCTCAGTTGAGGAGAAAGAGATCCTATTGCGGATCGTCTCGAACTGACGAGATTGAGTACAACAGCGAAATTCAACAGTTGATCGCGAAAGACTTCGCGATTGAAACTGGCCGGTGGATTGCTGCAGGACATCTCGCCGCAATCGTAACCGCCACTCGGAAGCATGGGTTGTTGGAGAAAGTTGAAGACGTTTACGAAAAGCCTGTCGGGGCTGGCTTCGACAATATCGACCATGCTGAGCAGGCCGGGTAGAACGGGCTCCAAGTGGTGCCGAAGTCGGTCGACAAAAGGACGCCGGTGCGAAATCCGGGCGTCGCCGTAGATCGGCAGGAGAAGTGTTCCGCGGACGACCGGGTAGTTGCCGCTCACTGTCGATCCGGCAATGAAGACCCGCTTATCTACTCCTCTGTGTTCGGCTTCGGCAATCGCCAGACCTTGATACTCTCCCTGCTGCCGGTCACGAAAAAACCTCCGTCGACATGCGCGCCCGCGGCACCGGTTTCCTTCGCCACAACTTGACCAGTCGCCGCCGAGTACACGATCGACTCCTGGCCTCGGGTATGAATCAGCAGCCATTGGCCGTCGCTGCTGGCGGTGAACTCAGTCCGCCAACTGCCGTTCTCGAATGTCGCCCGCCAGATCGGCTCGGCGACACCAACCTGCCAGACGGCGATCGCATTTTGAGTGACAGTCGCTGCTCGGCGCCCTGGAATCTTACGGCTTTCATTCTGCCTCCCATTGGCAGCTTGTGGCTGCGAGGAGAATCACTGCCCACGTTGAACCAGAACCACGCATCGTTTTTGTCTCGAGTCACCAGCACGTTATTGGCACCGAAGTCGGCGAAAATTGCCGGAACGGTGCTCACCAGGCCGGGAAGGAACTCGCTCGGCGCGCCGGTCGGATGCACGAGATCTCTGCCTATGCGGTCTCCGGTGGACAGGTCGCGTACTTCCATCTGCTCGCCGGTGGAAACCGCAAGCAGCTTTCCGTCGCGACTGATGGCCGCTCCATAGCCTGTGTGTTTGAACGGACCGACCAGGTTTCCCGTTTCGACATTCCAGACAAGCACCCGGCGGCCCGTTTCGCCGATCACCCAGCGACCATCGAAGCTGAGTCGGCAGGCACGCAACTCGCGGTTCCCGTCGAGTGACTCGGTCATCGGCTGGCGCGTCGCCAGGTCCCAGACACGCATCGACGTCAACTTGTCCCGGGTCAGGATCCGGCCGTCGGGGCCGAAAACAGGAGCGATCACTGTGTCTTCACGCAATTCGTGGCTGATCTCGCCGATGCGCTCGCCCGTCAACGCGTTGAACAGTTTCAGCGCGCTCCAGTCAACCGCATAAGCGAGTTTGCCATCGCGGCTGAAGCCAACACTCGACACGTCGCCCGCATGCTCGTTCAAGGGAGCGCGGGCCTGCTGTTTTTCGACGTCCCAGATTCGGCTCCTCGAAGTATGCAGTGCCGAGATAACAGCCTTGCCGTCGGGACTGACGGCAACGGTATGCGCGCCGGCCCACCGGCTGTTCGACTTCGGGAGTGCCAGCGTAGCGATCAGCGTTGCCTGCGGCCCGACTTCCACTTTGGGTTCGTCCACTTCGGGTTCATCCGTCGCCTTTGGCGCCACGTCGGCAATGGGCACGGGCGCGCTCACGGGATTGACTTGCCAAAGCGTGACGGCACCATCCTGGGCAGAGGAGGCCATGTACTTCCCATCCGGCGAGAATTGAACCGAAGTGATGCCGGGACCATTCCATTCAAAGGCCGGGTGTGTCGTACCCGCCGGCCGCCAGACGATGATTCGCCCCCGCCCTTTCGTGTATTCTCGGCTGCATGAGGCCAGCAGCTTTCCGTCCGGAGACCAGGCGATCCCCATGACCGTTCCTTTGTGGCGTGCTTCGAGCCGTTTCGGCGCTGCGTTTTCTGGAATGGCTGCAAGTAGCTTACGGCAACGAAGCCGGGCTTCGGCGGACTTTGAAATCTCGGCGCTTTCCGCCAACGCTTCTCGTGCCGGTGGTCCAATCTCCACCAACTCTCGCTCGGCGGCCGCACGCTTTCGGAGCTGCTCGTCGCCCAATTGCCGAATTAGTTGCCGGACTCTTGCCTGCTCGGCCAGTTTCACTTTCAACTGGCCAGGTCGGCGAATCAAACGCAGCCTGCCGTCAACTCCGCCGACGGCGAGAGTTCTTCCGTCGGGTGAATACGCCATCGCGTGGATGCGAGTCGATTGAGGAACGAACTGGGTCCGCGGAGTCAATGACTCGGCGTGCCAGATCGTGAGCTGCGTCGGGAATCTGGCTGTCATGTCGGCGCCTCCGACTGCGGTGGCGAACGATTCGCCGTGCGGTGCGTATGCCACAGTCCCCTGCGACCAGCAGTCGGGCTTGAACGTGGCACTCGTGCCCTGCAACGTCTTCAGCAACTCCCCGGAATGCGCGTCCCAAACTTTGATTGCGGCATCTTCCCAGTCGGCAGTTACGAAGGTCTTGCCGTTGGGGGCAAAAGCAATTGAACGAGCGCCGTTGTCGCTGCGCCACAATTGCCGCTTCGTTTCCGTCTGATAGACCTGGATCGCTTTACCGGTCGCCGCAAATGCCAGCAGGCTTCCATCCGGTGAAAAGACGGCGTCGCGGTCCCACGTTCCCTCGGGACTCGGCGGAAACCCATCCAGAGCCGCGATGAGCCGACGTTGTTTCACATCCCACAATTTGACCGTTCGGTCCAGACTTGTCGTCGCCAGAAGTCCATTGCGTGAGAAATAGACTGCCGCCGTGGACTGCGCGTGAAGTGGCAGCGTCTGCGCTTTCTCGATGACCTCGGGGGGCTTGAATGTTGTTTCAACTGCGTCAGCCTCTGCGGCCGAACCGACCCAGAAGCCGAATGTGAACGAGTCAGCTCGGCATATCGTGGAAACGCGGCTCGCCGGATCGATTACATATAATCTCATGTATGACATTTCCCGACCATTCGCGATCACGGTGGCCTTCCGAGTGTGCATCCCTGGGTGCTTGATGCTGTCGGCAAGGCGTTTCCGTGCGTCGGCAGTCAGGTGGACGTCGAAGTGAGTGCGATCTGAACCGCTGTTCTCTCTTTTCAGAGGGCGGGCTACGTCGCCGGCCTGTAGCACAAGTCCGGGACGGAGATAACGGTAGTACCGGGGAGCGTTGCGACCTTCGCCAAACGAAGAGCCCTCCGTCTCGGTCAGCCCCTCCACGATCGTGGGCTCCCACAGGAAGACCTTGATATCCGGTTGCGAATCCGGCCTTGTGCTGGGTTCGGCTGGCTGAGCAAACACCGACGAGCAGGATGTGTGAATAGCAAAGGTGAGTAGGACAACGGCCAAGGAGTGTCTCCTCATGTTTTCTTCCCCTGAGTTGAAACTTGGTTGCGTTGTCAGCCATCGATTTGCTCTTCATGGTCCTGTTTGTGACGAGGGTTCGTTTCGAACAAACGCGACAGTCAATGATTCACTGGTGAATTGTCGATCGTCCGTCCCACTTTGACCATGCCCGATCGCCCATTGCCGGGGACGCTTCAGACTTTCGACGCCTTTTGACGATGTCGTCTCCAGTGTTGACCAGGCATGTGATACGTCTGGTCTCAGCAGAATGCCTCCAGGTCCCATGTGCGGATGGATGGCAAGCTGCCAGTCGAATGTGGCGTTCCCGGTCACGCGTGGTCCTGTCCATGTCTGCCAGCCTTGTCCGCTGACGGGAACGATACGCACGACAAGTCGGTTGCCGTCGATGCCGATCCAGACAGGTTCGACGCCTTCGCCCGAGTCGATCGCGCACAGCAATGTCTGCTCCGGTCCTCCGCTTGAGAGGTCGGGAGTCATCCCGCGAAACCGAAACCCGATAGGGTCGCGCGACATGTCGGCCGGATTCAGGATCGAATCGATGTTCTGACTATCCACGCTTTGCCACTGATCGACGGCGGGCAATCGCAACGGCCAGTTCAGCTGTTCGCGCACCAGACCGGTCGGGTCGTGGACCTGATATTGCAGTCCCTGTTGGTCGATGGCGATCTGAACCGCGTGGAAATATTCGGAACGACCAGGCATGAACCCGCCAGGTCCATACTCCGTACCGGCTCCGCCGGAGAGGATTTGCAACACGTCATCGTGGGCCTGCACATCAAAGGCGATAATGTGGCTCGTCAGATACGCATCGACGTCGTGCTTCACCAGCAGGTCCCAGAACGGCTGCCTTTGTTTCGGCGGAAAGCACCAGAGTGGCCAGGCGATGTACCCGTTGACCGGAAACACGGGATAGTGCCCGGCGACGAATTTGAACTTCGCGTCTGCATTGGCACGCAGAACGTCATCCAGCCAGGCGTGATCGATCGGCATGCGCCGGTCCGGCTGATGCGTCGACACGTACAGCAGATTCCCTCGACGGAACCAGTATGCCAGGCCGCGTTGTCCGTCCGGACCGTTTTGCGGCAAGTCAGGGTGGACTTCGCGAAAGACGGCCTCACTGCCATCGTCATAGGTGTTGTGATTACTTGTGGATTGATAAAGCGGCAGATTTCTCTGGTCGGCCCAACGCATCTCTGTGCCGCGCCAGTAATCCCACTGACGCCGAAGTTCCTTGTAGTCCTGCGTGTAACCGGCGATCGCATCACCGGGAAACGCAATGAACTCCGGCTGAGGATCGATCCTCGCGACCATCGCATTGACCGACTGCAGATTCGTCGCCAGTGCAGTCCCGGGTGTTCCACTGCAGCAGTCACTGTAGAGCACGAAGTGATGTCCACTCTCATCGCGCGGCCTGAGTGCGGGAATCGCTGCCGGTTGATCGTCTGCGGTGGCAGCGCCGATCCCTGTAGACGCAAGCAGGCCCGCGGCAGTCCCATTGAATTCACGTCGGTTCATTGATTCACCGATTGAAAGGCACTGACAATTTGGGGGTCCGTCTTCGCATTCGTCCACGCGCGCGGAAAAGCGTAACGGATTGGTGCAAGAATACAGGGGGATGTCGGTCTGGACGACCAGCGTGCGCGGCGCCTGACTGAGGACTCTGGTGCGATTCACGTTACGATTTCACTTTGGATGAAACGCATTTTTCCGAGTCTCTCATGAGTGATGGCCTGCACTGGATCGACTTCGTGATCCTCGCGATCTACGCGACGGCGATGCTGGCGCTCGGCTGGCATTACGGGCGTCAGCAGAACAGCACGGACGAGTATTTCACCGGTGGTGGCCGGATGAATCCGGTGCTCATCGGTGTGTCGATGTTTGCCACGCTGTTCAGCACGATTTCGTTTCTGTCGACGCCCGGGGAAGTGCTGAATCACGGTCCTATCGTCTCGTTGATGGGACTGCTCGCGATCCCGATCTACTACGTCATCGTCGGATACGTGCTGGCTCCGCTGTACATGAGGCACCGGGCGACGAGTGCCTATCAGCTGCTGGAAACTCAACTGGGACTGGCCGCGCGCACAACCGGCGCCGTCATGTTCGTCATGCTCCGGTTAATGTGGATGTCGACTCTGATCTACTTCGCTTCAAAGGCCGTGCTGGTCATGCTGGATCTGAGTCAACACTGGCTGCCCCTTGTGGCACTTGTCAGTGGTACGGTCGCTGTGTCGTACTCATCGATGGGTGGTCTGCGGGCTGTGGTGGTGACAGATTCCATACAGTTCAGTCTCCTGTTTGGTGGCGCGCTGCTGGTGATCGGCATGGTGACGTGGGACGCCGGTGGTGTCAGCTGGCTGCCCACACGATGGAACGACTCGTGGGACGAGCAACCGTTCTTTAGCCTGGACCCGACAGTCCGGGTGACTGCATGCGGTTCGGTCCTGTACGCAGTCCTGTGGTGGGTTTGCACGGCCGGCGGCGATCAGACGGCGATTCAGCGGTTCATGGCCACAGAGAATGCATCCGCTGCGCGACGTTCTTTTCTGGTCAACTCGATCTCTGGTGGTGCCGTCGCACTGGTCCTTGTGCTGGTCGGCTTCGCACTGCTGACATATTACCAGGCCGACTCATCCCGACTGCCAGACGGAAAGACCATCGCAGAAAACGCAGACGAACTGTTTCCGCATTTCATTTCCGCTCATCTTCCGATCGGTCTCTCCGGACTTGTGATGTGCGGCATGTTCGCGGCCGCGATGTCGAGCATTGATTCGGGCGTGAATGCGATTACGGCGGTGGTCACGTCGGATCTCGTCGATCGATTCCGCACGCAACGGCTGGCAAAGGAGTCACGCATTCGGTTCGCCCGCTGGATGGCACTGACGATTGGGTTGTTCGTTGTTCTCGCGAGTTCATTCGTCATCGATCACGTACCTGGCAACTTTCTGGAACAGGCCAAGCGGACGTTTGGGCTGCTTGTCACTCCGATGTTTCTGTTGTTCTTCTTCGCGCTACTTGTGCCCTTCGCGACTCAAGACGGATCGATACTTGGAGCGGTCACGGCCCTTGTCACATCGTTCCTGGTGGCGTACTGGGATCTGTTGACAGGCTTGAAGCCATTGAGTTTTCAGTGGATCTTCCCGGTGTCGCTGACGGCCGGAATCATTGTGGGTTGTCTCTGGAGTCTGGTACGTCCAAAGCAACGTGGGGACGACAGTGTCTGAGGAACTACTGGAGAGGAACGACAATGGAGTATCGCCAACTGGGAGGCACCGATCTGCGGATCAGCTCGATTGGAATGGGTTGCGTGACGTTCGGCCGGGAGATCGACAGGAGTACTTCGTTCGAACTTCTCGATCGTGCTCTGGAGCGTGGCATCACACTGTTCGACACCGCCGAAGCGTACGCGCAGGGTGCGTCGGAAACTGTGCTCGGTGATTGGATCACGGATCGCGGCATACGTGATCAGATTGTCGTCGCGACTAAGGTGGCTGGTGTGCTCACGAAAGACCGCGTGATCAGCTCGGCGGAGGCAAGCCTGCAGCGCTTGAAGATCGAGCAGATCGATCTGTTTCAGTTGCATGTCTGGGACAAGGCCACGCCGCTTGACGACACAATGGATGCTCTGAACAGACTCATCGAGTCAGGCAAGGTCCGCTACATCGGATGCAGTAACTGGAGTGCCTGGTATCTGGCGAAATCACTGTTGCTGTGTCAGTCGTTGGGTCTGCAACGGCTTCAGTCGGTCCAGCCGCCGTACAACCTGGTTGAGCGAGACATCGAAGCAGACCTGCTTCCTCTGTGCGCGGACCAGCAGATTGGAGTGCTCACATACAGTCCACTCGCAGCGGGATTCCTGACTGGCAAGTACGGCCGCGGACAGCAGGTCCCGGAAGGCACTCGGTTTGATGTCATTCCGGAGCACCAGCCGTTGTATTTCACGGAGCAGGGTTATGCCGCTCTCGATCGTCTCGAACGTGCAGCCCGGCAGACGGGACATTCGATGATACAGCTGGCACTGGCATGGACTCTGGCACAACCCCTTGTCACCAGCATGCTCGTCGGTGCCCGCACAACGGCTCAGGTCGATCAGGCGTTCGAAGCAGAGCAACTGTCATTGGACAGTGCCATTTGGGAACTGCTGACAGCTCAGGGAGCGTCCTCATGAATCGGATTTTTTCAGTCTCCACTTCTGGGCTGCTGTTTGTCACTGCCTGGTGTGTTACGTCGGTTGGCACAGCTGAAGACTATGAAATCAGTATCGGAACGAGACGGCAGTTGTTTGTCGGACAACATCTCATTGAAAAGCTGGATGGCGCGCGACAGGTGCTGCATCATCCCGTGCGCCGCGACATTGCTATTAAGCCGGAGCATCCCTGGGAACAATACGGTGTCTCCTACATGGTCACGTTTCGGGACAACGACCTGTTTCGTGCCTGATACCGTGTTGACGCGGCGGCGTTCGGGAAGCAGAAGCGGCGAGCCATGACCGCTTATGCCGAAAGTGACGACGGCGTTCACTGGCGGAAACCGAAGCTCGGCCTGATTGAGTTCAACGGCTCGAAGGACAACAACCTGGTTTGGGATGGTGCGCCGGGAAATCTTGCGCCGTTTCGCGATGACAACCCGAAGTGCAAACCGAACGAGCGGTACAAGGCAATCGCTCGCTCTGCAGATCTGCACGCACTCGTGTCTCCTGACGGCCTGCGCTGGAAGCTGATCGAGGAGAGTCCGATCTCAACAGACCGGCCGTTCGATTCCCACAACATCGCATTCTGGGATGATGAGACTCAGCACTACGTGGCATACACACGAGGTGTCCGAACGGGTGGAACGCCGGGCCGAGGCATGGACAGCGCTTTCTTCAGTGGCATGCGCTGGGTCAGGCGGACAACGTCAACACACTTCCGCAACTGGGTTCCACCGCAGCCCATTCATACCGGCGACAGTCCGCGCGAGGAACTCTACACCAACGCCACAATTCGCTATGCAAGGGCTCCCGATTATCTGTTGATATTCCCGTCGCGCTTTGCGTCGGCTCGAGAGCCCAAGCCCGGCTGGAAATTCGGCAAAGGCGTCAACGACATCGTCTTTCTCTCCAGCCGTGACGGCATTCGCTTCGACCGTACGTTCCTGGAAGCGTTTATTCGACCGGGGCTCGATCCTGGCAACTGGCATGAGCGGTCGTTGTATATGGAACGTGGCATCCTGCAGACATCGCCAACCGAACTGTCAATCTATTGCATGCAGAACTGGCGACTGCCGACCGTACAGATCCGACGCTACACGCTTCGTCCGGATGGATTCGTTTCGGTGCAGGCGCCGTATCAGGGCGGTGAACTGATCACGCGCCCGCTGAAGTTTTCCGGTCGCGAGTTGCGGTTCAACTTCTCGACGTCAGCTGTCGGATCAATCCGAATCGAGCTACAGAACGCAGATGGACAGTCCATTCCAGGATTCGCTTTAGACGACTGCGTCGAAATGTATGGCGACAAGCTGGATGCGGCGGTTTCCTGGAAACTGGGCTCCGATGTCTCGTCATTGATCGGACAAGTAGTGAAGTTGCGGGTAGTCCTCGCCGATTCCGCCCGGCGAATGCTCAGCGATCCGCGACAGCATCACTCGCACAGTCCAATCGCAACGAGACGCTTATCCAGGTGCGCCCAGCAACGTTGGCTTCACTCCGAGCGTCATCAACCATGATCAGTCCTTCGCTGCACATCTTGCGGGTGACAGACTCCTCACGCTGATTCAAAAGAGACTGGGACACAACATTCGCATTTCCTTCACGTCAGCCATCATCAACGAACCGGGAAATGATCGCGGTGACTGGCACGCGGACTGGCCATTCAATCAGAAGAACGCGGGGCACATTCCCGTGCCGTATCCTGACGTCGTCATGCATATCACGACGTTATGGATGCTGTCACCATTCGCTGTCAACAACGGTGGAACTCTGATTCTGCCCGGCAGTCACCGTCAGCCGACGAACCCAACCGCTGGCGACGGCCCCGAACCTGGCGAACCTCTTCCGACGGAGATCAATGCGACGGGTTCCGCAGGAAGCGTTCTGGTCATGGACAGTCGCCTGTGGCACGCGACCGCTCCGAACAGAACATCCAGTCCTCGAGTCGCTCTGGCAGTGCGTTACGCGCCGTGGTGGCTGAATCTTGAAGTGCTGCGACCGGAATCCGACGAACGCCGGCGCATGTGCGACGAAGCCGGACGAAGTGACAACATTGTGCCCTCAATTCAGCGTCACGTGTTCGATCGCCTGTCACAGCAGGTTCAGCAGCTTTATCGACACTGGATTGCCGAAGAGCGGCTTTGACCGATAGCAGCCTTGTCGTCAGTCGACTTTCGGGACACGAAACTGCTCCCTGAAGAACGCGATCACCGCGTCCGGTGGAATCGTGTGACCGCCGTCGTGGATGTGGTAGCGAAAGTTCTCCGGCTTACCCAGGGCTTTGTATTGCGCACGATGAACGTCGAGGTAATAGTGCTGGTATTCGCGGTGCGAGCCGCTGTCGGTCGGGCCGCCGTGTCCCGACAGCAGCGGGCGTGGTGCGTAGGGAAACATCAGCACATTGCGGTCCCCAAGTTCAAAGCTTCCCGGGACGATGTGGCACAGGTCTCCGACGCCATTGAATTGATCGGACTTGATATCGTCGCCCAGGAAGACGGTTTTCGTGGCGTACTCGGCGACAGCTCCGATTCGATCTGAGAGCAGGGCCGTCTGGATCGCCAGCCAGCCTCCAAGCGAAACACCGGTGGCACCCATTCGCGTCTCATCGACTTGTGGATGGACAGCGAGGACTTCGGTTGCTGCTAGAATGGCCTTCAGTTGAACCGTCCGCGTCGTGTCTTTCCCAAGTCCCAGGCGGAAGGTTGCAATCGCTTTTTCGTCGAGGCCACTTGGAGCCCTGCGCGCCAGGTAGCCACAGTCGACTTTTTCGATCGCCACAGTGACGAAACCTGCTTCAGCCAGACGTACGGCGATGGCCCTCTGATAACTGTCGCGATCGAAGACCAGACCGCGCAAAGCGTGATTGCTGTGACCCGGGCAGCACACGATTCCAGGACGACGTTCGTCGTTTTCTTTTCCAACCCTGTCTTCGGCAGGAGGCAGGCACAGGACGACGGGGACCTGGTCACCTGTGTTAAGGAGTTCGATCACATGGGCCTCGATCATGACCCCGTTGTCGAGTGTGAGCCGCTTGACGATGCGGTCCTTAAATCGGTCTGCGATCGGACTCTGCTTGCCCGGGGCCGGCTTCCGGACGACCCATTTCTCAAGACCGAGTGCAGACGTCCATCCCGACACAACCTCATTCTGAAATCGCCCGAACGCGGCAGGTTCGAGTGGGAAGTCGGACACCTTGTATTTTCGTTCCCGGCGAAACTGCGCTATCAGCGAGTCGACGGATGATCGAACTTCCTTTGCGTAAACTTCAGCCAGAGGATCACCGGGCGGGTCCGCCGCCCATAATCGATGCGGCGAGAGCTGCGAGGGGCCTCTTGTGAGTCCTGACGTGACAAGGGCCAGAACGACGAACAACGATCGCGATGAGAGGCTCATTGAACACTCGTTTTCTATTAATGCAGATGCCGGGAAGTTCTTTACGAAGCAGGTTGCGGCGAGATTCTGACCTTGGCGAGATAGATGCAGGTCTTTCCTTCGTGCGATGAGTAGTAACTGATCCACAGCATTCCGTCGTGCCAGACGAGACCGGCGTAGCTGGTGTCCCCACCAGACGGGAGCTTGAGCGTTTCGGTCAGTGTTCCCGTCTTCGTATTGAGCCAGCAGACTGAAGTTCGCACGGGAGAATCGTACAGGCGAACAACCGCCACGAAGCGGCCATCCGGTAGTCGGATCATGTGGGGACCACCAATGCGCACGCCGAGTTTCTTCCAGTTCCACTTTGTGTACGGTGGCGGTGATGTGCCGAGGTATCCAGAGTTGGGCTTTCCGTCCTGTCGCAGCAGGCAATGACAAGTCTCGTCGGCGAGGAACACCATCGATGTTTCGTTCGGATACGTTCCTTCCACATCGGACTTACTGATCAAGGTGTCGAAGGTGTGGCCGTCATTGCTCTTGAAGAGTCGGATTCCCTGGTTGTCGGGTCGGCAGCCGTAGCCGAATCCATACGCGGATTCCCCATGCCACGTAATGCGCCACAGCCAGTTGTCACGGTCGCCGACTTCGTGTTTCTCGCTCCACTTGTGCCCGTCGTCCGAGAACCAGACGAGTGATTGATGCTTGTGTGTCACTGGCTTGTTGAGCGATTCGGCACCGGCCAGCATTAACTTTCCGTCGGGAGTCACTGTGATCTTGGCATCGCGCAGGTCCGAGTTGTCGGAACTGATCAGCGCTGCCGATTCCCATGCATTTCCATCGACTGAGGATATGACGCGCAGTGCACCGTCGGGTGAAACATGTCCTTTCCCTTCACGAAACACGCAATACCAGCGATCCTTGAAGTGAATCAGATCGGTAAACGCATTGTGTGGCGCCTTGTCCCAGATGCGACGCGATTCGACCAACTGCGGTCTGGATGCATCGTCAGCTGCCTGAAGCGATGCTGATACGGCGCAGATGGCAAGGACTGTGCAAAGCTGCTTCAGAGCGTTTATCGTTTTGTCCTGATCCGGAGCAAACGGAATGAATTCGAACTGCGTCTTGCACGCGGGAGTTAGCCATGTCATCAACACGCCTCGGCCTTCTGACCGACGTTCGACGTGGGGTAACCATGACACTCGGAGCCAATATTCAATGCGATTCCTGATCTTATCCTCTCTGGTCTTTTGGTCGATTCTCCCTGTTGTCGCCAGTGGAGCGGATCATATCGCATCCGTTGTGCCTGATACTTTTGATGGCAAGCGACTTCTCTGGGCTGGTGTGACGGTTGCCGGCAGGAGGAACACGTTTTACGCTCAGGCCGCCAAAGGGATGGCGGCGCTCGCAACGGCACGGCGTAACCCGATCACACGCCCTTACGAAGGCCATATCGAGCGACTGAATGCGTGGTGGCGGGCGGCGTTCGACCGAGAGAATCTCTACGTCTTTGTGCGGGCCGATATGCCGGCGACGAGATTCCGACAACCCAAAGAGGGAGATGAATACGGCGGCGATCTGTTTGAGCTGTTTATCGATCCCACCGGTTCCGGCAAGCACAAATATCAGTTCTGCGCGAACCCTGTCGGGCTTCGTTATGACAGCTATCAGAACAGGAAATCCTGGGACGCGAACTGGACGGCCTCGGGCGCTGCCGACAAATCGGGTTGGCAGGTGCTGTATACGATTCCCTTCAGTGTGTTCGGTTCGAATTTCAAATCCGTGACCCGCTCGGTCGGGATCAACGTGGGTGTATTCGGGTCGGGCCAACACATTAGTTGGACGGGACAGTGGGGCGATCCGGGAAGCTACAGTCCATTGGTGCTGGGCGAGATCGACCAGGCAGTCAAACGAACACTGGACGTCAAGCTGCGGCTCGATCGCAAGGTCTACGATGCACTGGACCTGACAGCGCAGGCATTAGTTAGTGCGGGCAGCGAGATTCCAGACAATTGCGAGTTAGACCTTTCGCTGGAATCTGCCGGAAAGCAAGTGTGGAATCGTCAGGTCCCGATGGAACAGAGTGGTACGGGATTGTCGTGTGTCATCGATCTGCGCGGTCTGAAACCCGGTAAGTACTCGCTGAGCGTACTACTTTCGAATAACGGCGAGGAGATGGGGAAGGATACGACTGCGTTTGAAATGGTCCAACTCGTGCCTGGTGCCGTTCGCCCGCAACGCGGGGGAAGTATTCCCATCCACGTGCAACCCAATCGGGCCGCGGCCGCATCAGGAACACATCCGCTTACGACCGGCGTGCCTTTGCCGCGTGGTGCGGCGCTGACGGCCGAGAATTTCAAACTGATCGGTCCGGACGGTCGCACCGAGGTTCCTCTGCAGGTCAGAGTCAGCGC
>CAYSJO010000309.1:0-9573 GCA_964431285.1 uncultured Planctomycetaceae bacterium | reverse complement strand
CACTGGCTCTGCCAGTGCCTTTTGAGACGATCGCCGCGAAGGAAGCACTGGCAGAGCCAGTGGCACGCATCAAATCAGGATCGACACTGTGTCAGCTCAGTCCCGGGATCGGTTCCCAGGTGGACGCGGCTCGCGCCACTTCCGGCGGGACTCCCTGTGCGATTCTCAGTTCAGACACGTCGAACAGCGTGCCCATAATCGTCGCGATCAGGTTTCGAATGCGGATGGGCTCCGTCCGCGGAGTTCCACCGTCGCGCGCCGACTGGCCAATCACCTGCACCATTTGCAACCCGCCTCCCGAGACCATCAGTGGAGCCAGATTGCCCCAGTGATCGCGGCCACCTCTGCCGTTGATCCGTGGCGTGCGTCCCATTTCTCCGCAGCACACCAGCAGGATGTCGTCACTGAGACCACGGGCTTCCACGTCTTCGATGAAAGCCGACATCGCGTGGTCAAACGGCGTGCCCATATAGCGCATACCCTCTTCGACAGTGGCATTATTCACATCCGCGTGCATGTCCCAGACGAAGTTGGTGGTCACCGTGACGAAACCGCATCCGGCTTCACACAGACGTCGCGACAGCAGCATCAGCTTGCCCAATGATTTCGCGTTGTCGACATAGTTGTTGTAGTTGTTCCAGTGACGGCTGATTTGGTCCGGACGCAGCAGCGGGGCGGTGTCGTATCGTTCCAGAGTTCGCGGGTCCTCTTTGCTCAGATCGAACGCATCAGCCACTCCACCGAGGATGGTTGAAAACGCCTGCTCACGAACGCGGTCCAGCCCGCTGAGTTCTCCAAACTGGTCGAAGGACCATGTGACCTCATCCAGTCCGGACAACAGCGCTCGTCGATCGCCCAGCCGGTCCAGTGGCAGATTCAGCTTGAGGTTCTCCTGAGCCTGCCCACCAGAACCAGGAATGAACGGGGCGTGGACACTTCCAAAGTTTCCGGAAGACTCAAATTTCCCGAACCCGCTCGTACGCGGTCGAGTCGTCGGGTCGACGGATTTCGGGAAGACAGCCACATTGGTCGGCATCCCGCTGTCAGCACGATTAGTCCCCGCGATCCGCGAGTAGATCGACCCCAGATTCGCGTTGAACGAATCGGCGCTCACAATCGGTTTGATGTCGTGGTTGCCGTTTCCCGTCACAAACGAGCGGGCGATCGATGTCTTATCGGCCAGCTTCGCGAGCTTCGGAAAGGTTCCGCCATAGGTGATCCCCGGGAGTGATGTCGCCAGTTCGCCGGTCGCACTGCGGTTTCCTGATGGCGCCTCCATTTTTGGATCGAATGTCTCGATCTGACTTGGCCCGCCGTGCATGAACACGAACACGACTGATTTTCCGGTCGCCACGGCTCCACCGCTGGCCGCGCCCGTGGTGCCACTCAGCAGATCGGACAGCGTCAGGCCACCCAGGCCAAGACTGCCGATTCGCAGAAAATCCCGGCGTGAAAGCGGATTACTGAAGTCACCAATGGAAAGCATCACTCGTCTCCGGAGAGCTATCAGCTCTGGATCAGGTACGTGAACTGCGCTGTGTAGATATCGAGCGTCCCTGATCCATTCAATAGCGGAATTGCTGCGCTGGTGGCAGCAGTCGCGACTCGGTTAAATCGGCATCAGTGTTTGCGGATGCATGGCAGACTCGAACTCCTCAACTAACATGCCAGTCGCACCCGGGCCTCGCCAGACATTCCACGCATCCGCACCGAAATGCCTTTTCAACACCTCTCCGAGTTTCTGGACTTTCTCGCCGATCGGGGAGAGCTTGTCCGTGTCGGCGCTGAAGTCAGCGCGACGCATGAACTGGCCGCGATCGCCGACCGTGTCGTTCGCGAGTCCGGCCCGGCCTTGGTGTTTGAAAATGTTGACGGCAAGACATTTCCGGCTGTGACCGGGCTATTCGGTACGAAACAGCGGCTGTTGCAGGCGCTTGGTGTCGACTCGTACGAAGTCATTGCCGACCGGATCACGTCGCTCATTCAACCGGAGTTGCCGGCAGGCTGGCTGGACGCTCTGCAACTCGTTCCACGTTTCGCCGAGGTGATGCAGTGGCCACCGCGGCTGACAGAGACAGCGATTTCCCAGCAGGTTGTCCACATGGGTAGCGATGTTGACCTGGGTCGCTTGCCTGCTGTGAAGTGCTGGCCCGGCGAAGAGCAGTTTTCCCTGACGGCGACTCAGGTCTACATGGAGCGTTCAGTTCCGCGACGTACCGAAACTGTCGTGTCCGATGACGAGGAACCCCGACCAGCAATTCTACGCGCAGCTGATTGTGTTTCGGTGGTGATCGCCGACAGTCGTTCGGTAATTCTCAGTCTGACACCGCATGACGAAGCGTGGCGAATTGTCGAAGCGGCTCGCGATGACGGCCGACAGTTGCCCGTGTCCGTGGCATTGGGTGGCGACCCACTGCTGACGCTTGCGGCAGACATGCCGCTACCGCCGTACGCGGACCCCCTTGTTTTTGTCGGATTCCTGCGCGGCGCGCCGGTCACAATGGCCAAAGCGCGGAGTGTCGAAATCCACGTTCCAGCCGACGCGGACGTCGTGCTGGAAGGCCTGATCGATCCGAATGAGCCGTTTCGTCCGCTTCCCAGTGTCGCGACTCGGACGGGATTCCATGGTGTAGCGGCGGACGGCGTGCTGATGCAGGTGACCGCCGTCACTCATCGGGCAAATCCGATCGTTCCCCAGATTGTTCCGGCGCGACCGCCGAGTGAGGCGTCTGTCCTGGCACATGCGGCCGAGCGGATTCTGCTGCCGCTTGTGCGTATTGGGATTCCGGAGCTGGTCGATTTGCGTCTGCCGCCCGCCGGGGCGCACCGGAACATCGCATTCGCCAGCGTGTCGAAGTCCTACCCGCAGCAGTCCCGGCAGGTCATGAATGCACTGTGGGGTATGCGGATGTTGAGCACGGTCAAACTGCTGGTTGTTGTTGATAAGGGTGTTGACGTGCAGGATGACGACGCTGTCTGGTTTGAAGTTGGAGCGAATGCACATCCGGGACGTGATGTCATTTTCTCGGAAGGTCCGGCAGACATGTTGGACCATGCGACTCCGGTGGTCGGCGTTGGGCACCGCATGGGAATCGACGCAACTCGGAAGCTGCCGAATGAGGGTCACACGCGTCCGTGGCCGGAACGACTGGCTGTTGATCGAGAGACGGCAGAACTTGTCCAGCGTCGCTGGTCGGAATACGGGTTTTGAAAGTTCGACCGGGCACGAATCGGATTTGCCCGCTTGCAACCGGCTGACCTCGTGGGACGAGGCAGCTGCTTTGGAGACGACACGTGACGTCCACCATAAACGATGAAACCGTCGACAAGTCTGGCGAGCGCATCCAGCGCATGTTTGGTGAAATCTCCGGGCGGTATGACTTCCTGAACCATTTTCTGTCGGGCGGAACCGACATCTATTGGCGTTGGCGAACTGTGCGCCGAGTTGCACCACGAGGTGACACACCGATCCTGGACGTCTGCTGTGGAACGGGTGATCTGGCGATCGCTTATTGGAAAAAGGGTCGGCGGCAGATGTCCGTTGTTGGCACAGACTTCACACCGGAAATGATCGAGCTGGCTCAAGGCAAAGCCGCGCGATTGGGTCCAGGTGCCGATCCTGAATCGAAGTCCGGAATACAGTTTCGTGTTGCGGATACGCTGCAGCTTCCGTTCGATGACAACTCGTTCCAGATTGTCTCCGTGGCCTTTGGACTGCGAAACGTTTCGGACACAGTGAGTGGCCTGCGAGAAATGACGCGTGTCTGCGCCCCTGGTGGTCGAGTCGCCGTGCTGGAATTCTCGATGCCCCGCAACCGGCTGTTCGGTCCCGTGTACCGCTGGTACTTCCGCATCATTCTGCCGCGGATCGGTCAGCTCATCGCACGCAACCGAGAGGCCGCCTACAAGTACCTTCCACAGTCAGTCTCGGAGTTTCCTCAGGGGGACGAGTTGACCGGGCTGATGCAGGAGGCCGGCCTGGTGGATTCGACCTGGACAACGCTGACATTCGGGATTGCCACGCTGTACGTCGGCGTGAAACCCGGCGCGTAGTCGGTTTTCCATGCGTACTCCCTACGTCGCATATTCGAGCGAGTTATCCCGCCTCAACGCCACTTCCGTCGTCCGAATTACTCGTGTCCCTCGAACGCCGTGCCACTCCGTCGATGATCGCGGCCTGGGCGACGGCTTCCGCGACAGCAGGTGCCACCTTGCGGTTGAAGACGCTTGGAATGATGTAATCAGGCAGCAGCTTGTCTTCGCTGATGACTCCACCGATCGCCAATGCCGCGGCCATCTTCATGCGTTGCGTCACATGTCGGGCACGGACGTCGAGCAGTCCTCGGAACAGCCCAGGAAAACATAAGACGTTGTTGATCTGGTTGGGGTAATCCGAACGACCACTGGCCATGACTCGCACATGCGGGCGGGCGAGTTCCGGAGGAATTTCCGGATCGGGGTTTGCCAGTGCAAACACAATGGCGTCTTCCCCCATGCTCTTCACGTTCTCGACCGAGATCAGGTTTCCGGCCGAGACACCAATGAAGACATCGGCACCACGCATGGCGTCCGACAGGGAGCCACGTTCCACTGCCGGGTTGGTGTTGGTGGCGAGCCAGTCTTTGACGGGATTCATCCGCTCGGCTCGACCTTCGTAAATGGCGCCGTGACGGTCACACACGACGACCTGCTCTATTCCGATCTGCTTCATCAGCTTTGCGATGGCCATTCCTGCCGCGCCGGCGCCGCTCATGGCCACACGCACTTCGGATGGAGCCTTGTCCACAATCTTCAGCGCGTTTGAAAGTGCCGCCACAACGACAACGGCCGTGCCATGCTGATCATCATGAAAGACCGGGATGTCGAGTTCATCGGCAAGCCGCTGTTCAATCTCGACACAACGCGGTGACGAGATGTCCTCAAGGTTGATCCCGCCAAACGTCGGAGCGAGGAACTTAACCGTTTCGATAATGCGGTCCGGATTTTTGGTGTCAAGGCAGATGGGAAACGCGTCGACTCCGGCAAACTCTTTGAATAGCAGTGCTTTGCCCTCCATGACTGGCATCGCAGCTTCCGGACCGATGTCGCCCATCCCCAGGACTGCCGACCCGTCCGTGACTACACCCACGGTATTACGGCGGATGGTCAAATTGAACGAAGCATCAGTGTCCTCGTGAATCGCCCGGCAGACGCGTGCGACGCCTGGGGTATACGCCATCGACAGATCGTCACGTGTCTTGACCGGTATTTTTGAAGTGACTTCGATCTTGCCCCCCAGGTGCATGAGGAACGTCCGGTCCGAGACCTTCACCACCTCGACGCGTTCGACCTGCCGCAACTGACTGACGATTTCGTCGCCGTGTTCGACATCGGCCGTGTTGACCGTAAAGTCACGGGTGATTCTGTCTTTACGAACATCGACGATGTCGACCGCTCCCAGGTGACCGCCGGAACTGCCAATCACCTCAGTAATGTCCGCCAGTATTCCCGTCGTGTCGGGATAGCGAAGCCGGATCGTCAGGCTGTTCGAGGGGCTGGGGAGTTTCATGCGTGTGCCTCCTGGTGACGAACGGCGGAGCGCTCAGGGCGAATCGCAGAGAAGTCGGGGCCAACTATAGGCGACCCCCCAAGCTCTCGGCTTTTCACTCTTGCCTGCACCGGATTGTCGTCTGCCTGTTCAGATTTGCAAATCGACCGTTTGGCAGACTTTGACGGTCACGGCGACTCTGGCGCATGTATGGGTTGTGCCTGATGTATCGTCTGTACCGGTCGTAGCTGCTATGCGGCGGGCCGGTTGTACCGATTGTGACTGGTGCTCCTGGTATGCCCATTCTAATGCACTCAGGTTGCTCGCGGGCCGAAGATGATATTCGGAGTAACCCGTAGAACGGGTACGTCCGGAATGTCCGCGCCAGCGGTTACAGACCGGGCGACAGTTCAAACCGGGAGCCCCACACGACCATGACCGGGTGACCGCTGGAGTGCGACCATCGGTCGACGCACTCGCCGGACAGCTCGGTCTGGATTCGCGTCATCAGTTCCGCAAGGAGGCACCCGTGGTCCGGCAACCATGGTTGGAAGCTATACGTAGTCGACTCAGTCGCTCCAGCAGTCGCCGCGGTCGCGGTCGTTCCCCGCAGGGCGCTGGGGCCATAGCTCCGTCTCTGGAGCAACTGGAGAAGAAGACGCTGTTAACGGCTGCCGCCACACTGATTGATGGGAACCTTCGCGTATTCAGTGATGGAGGTGAAGACGTTTCGTTCCAGCAGCAACCGCTCCCATCTCAACTCATCGACGTTCTGATTGATGGCGTGTCGTTTACAGCACTCGGAGACGTGCAGGGGGACCAGCTCGTGTCTGTGCAGGTCGACCTGGGAGCCTCCGAAAACACCGTTGATCTCAGGGGTTTGACCACAGCGACCGTGCCCAACTTGACGCAGATCCGAGTAACGACGGGCAACGGCAATGACACCATCATCGGCAGCCCGGATATTCCCGGCTTCTTCTCTGGTGGCGACGGTGAAGACACGATTACCGGCGGAAGTGCAAACGACACATTGCTGGGCGGTGACGGAGATGACTCGCTCTCGGCTGGTGAAGGGGATGACTCGATTGACGCGGGTGATGGTGATGATGTGGTCCTGTCCGACCTGCCGCCTGATCCGCTGGTTACCCCGACGCCGATTCCGGGCAATGACACTGTCGCTGGTGGCGACGGTGAGGACACAATTACAACGTTCGGCGGCGACGACTTTGTGCTGGCTGGTGATGGCAACGACCTGGTTGAATCACTCGATGGGAATAACACGCTTAATGGAAGCAATGGCAACGACACTCTGACGACCGGTTCCGGCAATGATGTTGTGATCGGAGGCTCGGCAGGAGATTTGATCTCGACAGGTGCGGGAAACGACACCGTTCGTGGTCAGGGTGGCCCGGATTCCATTAATGGAGGCGAAGGCAACGACCGGTTGGATGGCAATAGTGCGAGCGACCGGATTTCAGGTGGCGGTGGCAATGACACCGTTGATGGCGCTGGCGGCAATGATAACCTGGAAGGCGGACTGGGCGACGATCTTGTCCTTGGCGGTCGTGGAGCGGACCTGCTGTTCGACGAGGGGTCTGGATTGCCCATAACCGGTGGCGGTGGATCGAGCGTCGACACGCTGCTTGGCCAGGGTGGTGATGACACGCTTCTGTCATTTCTAGGCGGTGATCTCGTGAATGGCGGATCGGGTAACGATCTGATTGACATGCGCTCCGTGTTGATTGCAATCGATGACATTGTGATCGATCCGGAAGGCAACCTGGACCAGTCGCTTCCGCCGATTCTGGTGACTCCTCCGCCCGACCCGACAAACCCGACGGTGACGCCGTTTCCCGTGCTGGTTCAGCCGCCTTCACGTACGACCGCTTCATTCACTGTGACGCTGTCCCAGGCATTGCCACGGGATCTTTCTATCGATTTCGCGACATTCTCCGGCGGCACTGCGGCGGGGGGAACGGCGATCGCTGATGTTGACTATGAATCGGGAACCGGAACTGTCGTCATTCCTGCCGGAGCCACGTCGGCTACGATTGATGTCGTGGTCCTGGGTGATGATCTCGACGAGCCGGAAGAAACGTTTGTCGTCAATCTGACGAATGCGTTCGGAGCGATCATTACGGACGGCCAGGGAGAAGCCCGCATTATTGACGACGACAGTCCAATCATCACGGACACCATCGATATCTTTCTACTGCTGGACGACACGAGTTCGTTTTCAAGTGCGGGGCCAACAATCCAGTCTGCATTCAGTCAGATTATCACTGACCTGACCACTAACTTCCCGTTGGCCGACTTCGCTTTCGGCGTTGGACGGTTTGAAGCGTACAACACCGGTATGGGCAACGAGGATCGGCCGTTCGTGCTGAATCAGCCAATCATCACAAGTTCCACGCCGCTGTTTCAGACGGCGATTAACGCAGCTCTTAACCGGACAGCTCCCGGCGGCGGCCAGGGGGAAGAGCCCATCTTTGAAGCATTGTTCCAGGTAGCCACCGGCACCGGATTCGATGGAAACGGAGACGGTGACACAGTCGATGATGGTGCTGCCGGGCTCTTTGCCACTCAGACCTCGAACAATCCTTCGGGCGATATCCCGGCTTTCCCAACGTTCATGCCGGATCCGATGGGTGATCCCGCTGGACCAATCCTTCCCCCAACGGTTCCGGTTGCCGCGGCGACAGATGGTGTCGGCTTTCGGCCAGGTGGCCAACACATTGTGCTGGTCGCGACCGACTCAGGGACGATTGTTCATGAAGACGACAACAATTTCATCTACACCGGTGCTGGCGGCGTGACCGTACCTGCAAGTGTATTTGCAGGCGGAGCCAGTGGCACGTTTATAACAACTCCCGGCAACGCGGGAGCATCCATTCAGAATACGATCGACGAACTGGTTGCGGACGATATTCAGGTCATTGGGCTGGGCGAGTCCTTTTCCGTCTTTGGTGGCAGCACAACTCCGCGACTGGAACTTGAGGGGCTTGCCACACTGACGGGTGCGATTAACAATACGGGCTCGGCAATTGAAAACAACATCACGCCCGGGCCTTCGCTCGACGACATTCAACCGGGCGAGCCGTTGTACTTTGAGGTGAACTCCAACGATCCCGTCGGCCTCGCAGACGCCATTGTCAATGCGATTGTCGCGGCGTCGTCTGATCCGCTTCCGGCGCCCCCTCCGGCTCCAGTCCCGCCTCCGCCACCGTCGGGATCTCAGAATGACACAATTACTGGTGGAGGCGGACGTGACACCACTTGTGCTGCCGATTCGAATGACCTGATCAACGGTGGCAGCGGACGGGATCTGATCAACGCGGGTGGCGGAAACGACACTGAGTTTGGCGGCGCCGGTAATGACACGCTGAATGGTGAAGACGGAACCGAAGCTCATAATGGCCAGGGTGGACGCGATCTGCTTAACGGTGGACTGGGGCAGGACCTTCTGACATGGACGGGTGCAGGCCAGGGCCAGGACACCGCCGATGGTGGTGAAGGATCCGACCGCGTGCTTGTGACAGGCGATTCAGCAGTCGACAGGCTGACCGTTGGCCAGGACACCAATGACCGGCTGACGATCGCTGACGGCACGGCTTCGCTGAGTGTCGAAGACAACGTGACCGTCGTCGAAATCCTGACCGGTGCTGGGCCGGATCGAATCACGATTGGAGATATTGATCGCGTAACGCTGAGTGCATTGCGTATTGATGGTCAGGCGGGAGCGGATCGGATTGATGCGTCGGGTGCCCGGTTCGGATCGGTCCGTGTCCGAATCAGTGGCGGAGACGGAAACGATGTTCTGATCGGCAGTCGCGATGGCGAGACGCTGTCCGGCGGGGATGGTATGGATCGTATAGACGGCGGCGGCGGCACCGACCGGCTTGATGGAAACGCCGGCTCCGACACGCTGAATGGTGATGAGGGAGACGACACGCTCCACGGAGGTGACGGAAACGAAACGCTGCATTGTTCAATCGGGAACGAAAAAGTGAAGGGAAACGGAGACGTTGAAAACATGAACGGCGGCG
>CAYSJO010000308.1:0-16441 GCA_964431285.1 uncultured Planctomycetaceae bacterium | reverse complement strand
CCATACACAGTTCGCCACTTTCCGAATTCCGAAGTAAGATCCCGCCACTTGGCACCTGTATTATTCAGCCAGATCATTGCATTCATGCCCACCCGTCGATCCATTGGGGCCGGTTCCGGAAAGATATCTTCGATCGCTTCCCACTGTTCGTCGGTTAGTTAATGTCGCATCGTTGGCCTTCCTTGGCTCGCGGGCTGAGGAAGACGAAGTTTCGCTGACATGGCAAATCAGGGCCAGCTCAGTTTTCAAACAGAGCCTAACGAATAGAACGGTCTCTGTATTTCGCGATTTACTTGGCGGCGACTTCGTGCACGAGAGGCCGATGAGTCTGGGTGGAGAGGACTTCAGCCGTTACATCCGGGCAGGCGTGCCCGGGTTTTACTTCTTCATTGGTTCCGCATCACCCGACAGAGTCGCCGAAGCTCTCAAAGGTGGCCGCCCTCTGGAAAAAACTCAGACCGACAAGTATTTCCCCATTCCGGAGCCGACCATCAAGACCGGCGTCCTGGCAATGTCTGCTGCCGTATTGAATCTTATAGGTAATAGATGAGTCACTCACTTGCACGGCGGGCTACCGTTTTACAACAGACTGCTGCTAGCCGTTCAGCAAGGACGAACCCAACAGGAAGGCCAGCAGACCAACCGGGTAGACGATGCCGACGTTGGACATATTGGAGACCGTGAGGTTGTCGAGAGCCTCCTGCGTGTCGTCGAGCTCCTGCAGTCTCCCCTCTCGACTTGCTGTCACATATATGGCAAAGAAGCTGACCATTTCAGGGATGCTCGTTACAACGCCGAGAATCCAGCCGGCGATCGCGGGATGTACACCCAACTGTTCGACCACGTCCGCGGTGGCCCCGCCCAGAATCATACCAGCAATGGCGATCGCGATGAGCGCGCTAAGTCCCACAATGAGCCCAAACGGAAGGCTGCCGACGGCCTCGTGAGGGGTCTCGTCAGTCTTGTCAGAACGATTGACCTTCTTGTCGACAATCTGATAGACCGCAAAGAACCCCAGCAGGATGGGAATCAGGTACCATTGTGTGTCCATGCCCCAATTCATGAGCACCAGTGGCATCGTTACGGCAAGGGCGGCAAAACCGACTTCGTCGGCGAAACGCCTGTTGAACAGTTCTCTAAACTGCCGGTAGAACGTCACGGCAGTGAGCATCAGTCCTGCATTGATGATGTTTGAACTGACGATGTTCCACAGTCCGGCCTCCCACACACCGGCCAGTCCCGCCGCAACAAGACACACCAACTCGGGCACGGACGTGGCGTAGCCTGTGATTTGCCCACGGGTCTTCGCGCTCCATTTCATGGCGTTGGCAATGTTGTCGATCCCCCGGAGCAGGCCAAACTTCACAAGCAGGATGATGGCCACTGCGGAGACAATCATGATCACAGCTGACATTTCGCGTACCTCGGCCCCATATTGTCAACCGCCATTTGTTGAAACAGAACAGTCGCAGCCGATAAGAAACGGCACCTCACTACACGAGGCCATCGTCGAATTGCGTGCGTCGATATCGCCATGAAAGTGAACTGCCATCATGCCGCACACCAGACTCACGACGGCCTGCGTTATCGCGGCATTGCATATCTGCTGTGCGGCGATTGTCTACGGATCGGAAATCTCGTTTCAGGCGGTGGGCGAGAATGAGACCCAGTTGACGGCAATCATGCAACAGTGGCATGACGCCGAACTAAAGGGACAGGGCGGCAAATTTCAGAGTCATGGCTGGTGGTCGTGGGGGCTGCGAGCATTCGATTTCGATCGTGACGGCGACCTCGATCTAATCGCGTCGCATCACGGGGTTCCAGGCTCGATTGTTATCGAGTCACACTTTCGCACGACCGGAAAACTCAGCTTCTCGAACGCGACAGAAAAACTGGGCATCGACAGCCGCGATCTTCCCGGAGCCGACGATCGACCATGGATCTGGGATTTGAACGGAGACGGGTTTCTCGACATCGGCGGCATGTCGGACGAAAGAGCAGCAACAATTGTCCTGAATGAAGATGGAAAGAAACTCACCCCGCTCGAAGGAGTCAGCTTCAAGCCCCTGGCCCATCCTCGTGAGATTCTGGACCTTGATGGAGACGGTTATCTCGATGTGGATGGCGGGTATCGCGGGCAGTGGTTCTTTCAGCCGGAAGAGAAAAACTTCCGGCGTATCAAAGAGTCGAGATTGGATCACTTTGCGAGTGTTCCAGTCGAAGTCCGCGACGCACTGACTCAGCTAAAGGACAACAAGAACAATCGGTTTCTGCGTTCGATCGCTATGACCCACATGATCGATGGATATGACACGCTGGGATACAGCCCGGCGCCGATTGACCTGAACGCGGATCGTATTGGTGATATCGTCGTTCAAACGTCAGGTGGGTATGGAGCGGACTACCAGGGGCATTATTTGATCGGTGGATCTGACGGCACTTTCAGAAATGCGACGGACGATCTTGGGTTGCCCGTTGATGGTGCTCCCATCTGGATCGGCGACCTGACCGGCGACAGGTTTCCCGATGTTCTCATCGCCGGAAAAGAATCCGGTGGAGTTTACGTCCACAACGGTCGCGATTGGTTCGAGCGAGTTGAAGGAAAGCTCACGACGTTTTTGCAAAAGCGCGGGCCATACCTGTTGCGCGCATTTCGCATTGATGCAGACAACGATGCTGACTGGGACATCGTGATGACCAATCCTCGGCTCGGCCGTGTTGAAGTCTTCGAAAACAAGGGGACGGCAACTTCGTCAGTCTGTTTGAAGCGCGAGGATGGGACTCGAATTCCACCGTGATCGCGGACATGAACAGCGACGGATAGATGGACGTTGTCGTCGGCACCAGAGACCGATCGAATCAGGCGAGCATCACCGTTTTTCTGAATCAAACAGCGGCAGTCGGCAACTTCCTGCGAGTGCATTTCAAAATGCCAGCACCCAATCCGTTCGCGGTCGGCAGTGCGTTGAACGCGTCCAGTGCGGACGAATCCCGAACACTACTCATGGAAAAGGCCCACTGGGACGGCTCGCCAATTCACGTCGGTCTCGGCGATGCCACGGAATGCCGACTAAATGTCCGTTTTCCCGACGGCAAGGCGTTGAACTCCGATTCGATTCGGGCGACGACCACGGTCATTGCTGATCACACGCGTGGATTCCTCGAACGTCCGGCGGGCAGTGGGCGGGATTAGCAAGCCAGAATCTACGGACAGCCATCAGGTGGCTCCGCTCGGACTGCCCGATGTTGTTGGTTAGAGTGTGCGCCCGAGACGGAACTCGTCGCCGTGAATACTCGGGCCTGGGCGGCGAAGGCTGTTTTGGGGCAATCTGACTTTTCCGCGACATATACGTTCGCCCGTGAATTGGGACGACTAAATGACAACACGATCTGCATTGATCACAGCCACCGTTGGCATCCTGCTCGCGGGCAAGGCTGCGTTCACACAAGACTCCAAACCGGGTCTCGTGGCGAAGTACTCCGACGCAAAAGGCTCTGTCACTCGAGTTGTTCCGCTGCCCGACTTCAGGTTGCGATCTGTTGAGAGCATTCATCCGCAGATCGACCGGTCATTTGAGGCAGAGTGGACGGGTCTGCTGAAGATTGACCGCGCGGGCAGGTATCGTGTCCATGCCGACAACGCCGCAGTTCAACTCAGCGGCAAGAACAGTGAAGCCGTGATCCTGGCGACAGGTGAGCACCCCATTCATATTCGGTTCAATCAGACCGACGGTGCAGATCGCCTGGAGCTTCGCTGGGAAAGCGAGTTCTTCCGCGATGAACCCGTCCCGAGCTCTGTGTTGCGGCACAGGGGGGACGTGCCGGAGTTGGCTGAGCAGGACTCGATCGAACACGGGCGGTTCCTGTTCGCGGAACTCGGCTGTGCCAACTGCCATGCTGCCAGCGATTGGCGACTGCAGGCGCGTCGTGGACCCGATCTCGCCGACGCGGGATCGCGAATCAATGCTGGTTGGTTGTACGAGTGGTTGAAGGATCCGCACCAGTATCGCAAAGCTGCAGTGATGCCCGTGTGCCTGGAATCGGAACAGGACCGAGCGGACGTCACGGCGTTTGTAATGTCGCTGAAGAACGTGTCAGCCGTTGCTGACGATTCAGATGTCAATGCGGCGCTGATTGAAAGGGGAAAAGCGCTGTTCAACCAGGTCGGCTGCGTGAAGTGCCATGACAGGGAAAACAGCCTCACGTTGGTGCGTTCAAAGTATCTGACGGTCGGGAAGCTGGGCCAGTTTATTGCCAACCCGCACACGACGGATCCACACGGTCGGATGCCGCAGGTCTTCAATCCGGCCTCTGAACAACATCTTGCCAGCGCCGTAGCCCAATATCTCTTCAGTCAGACTTCGACACTGTATGAAGCACCACCGGATGGTGACGTGCAACGTGGGATGAAGCTCTTCGCCGCAACCGGTTGTGCCAGCTGCCATGCGGTGAGCGGCTCCGGTATTAACAAGGCGGACGTATTGGCTGGACTGCCTTTCGGGAAGCCGGTTGGTTTGCCTCTGCGACACTATTGGGACTTCGGCACAGAGACATCGCCCGCTGTGAAGGACGTTGTCTCGGGCCGCAGCGAAAAGGTGGTCGGTCGAACGGCTTTCGAGGCTTCAGCTACCGGACAGGGAAGTGCATTCCGTTTTGACGGCAACGCCTTCATCGAAGTTCAGCACTTCCACCGACCAGACACGATGACCATTTCCGTCTGGGTCAATACGACACGCGGTGGTTCGATCATCACCTGGGGACGCCCAGGTGGCGGTCAGCGTGGCTCTCGCGAGCTGCGGATGAACATCGGGCAGGACGGTAAGAATTCCGTGTGCTACGGCGAGTACAATTCGGATGGAGGCTGGAAGCCGGTCATTGTTCGTCCACCAGATATCAATCTTACCGACGGTAAGTGGCATCACATCGCCCTCGTCCGTAAAGGTGAGTCCGTCCAGCATTACATTGATGGCAAAGCCCAGGGCGGCGGGAAAGTCCAAAAGGGTGGTGGTGACTACACAGATCGCCTGTTAATCGGAGCTCTTGGTCTGTCTGGCAATCCGACGAACCGCTTTAACGGACTCATTGACGGATTGTCGGTGTGGGAAATGGCTTTGAACGGTCAGCAGATTGCCATGCTGGCCGGCGGCAAATCACCGTTAACAATGGCTCGCCCGCCTCAGCAGGATGTCAGGCCGTTCGACGTTGCGGCTGGCTGTTTAGCAGACGACGTGAAACGGCCATTGCCAGATTATCGGCTGGGTGTGTCTGACCAGGTCGCATTGCGGGGCTTCCTGAGAACGGTGCAACCAGGTGAAAAAACCGTCTATCACGCCGCACCGCTGACCATTCATGACTTGCGGATTCAGCAGTTTCGTTGCACCAAATGCCATGAGCTGAATGACCAGAACATTCAGAAGGCGGTGGCCGTTGACGAGAACGGTCGCGTTGTCCGAGTCGAACGTCCGCCACTGCTGACCGGAGCCGGTGCAAAACTTACATCGGAATGGCTTGGACAGGTTCTGCTGGAACGCAAGCGAAATCGTCCGTGGCTGGGTCTTCGCATGCCGCATTTTGGAGAAGCGGTGAGCGATCTACCGGAGTTGATTTCGAGTGTCGCTGGAGTCTCGGCCGAGGACTCCGGTCCGACTCCGGACCGAAGTCTGGCTGCCGCTGGAATGGACATGATCGGAGTAAGACGTGGGAAAGTGGCGTGTATCGCGTGCCATGATTATCGCGGCATCAATCGTCGAAAGGACGGCGTGGTCCCTGCCCCCGATATTGCGGAAGCAGGACGAACGGTCCGGCGTGACTGGTTTGAACGCTGGATCGACGATCCGCAGCGGCTGCAGCCGGGCACGTCGATGCCTCAACTGTTTCGCGACCTCTCTGCCGAAGAACGCAATCTGCAAACAGCGAGGCTCTGGTCAGCGTTGCATCACCAGAAGGATTTGCCGCTGCCGAAAGGCGTCCTCGATCAGCAGACCGAGGGAACTCGCATTGTCGTTAATGACAAGCCAGTCATTTTCCGCATGTCCACAGTAACACCGGTCGGACAGATCGATCGCGCAATCAATGTTGGCATTCCGGGCGGGCTGAACTTTACGTTCGATCCCGTGAGCTGCCGGTTGAGGTATGTGTGGAAAGGAGAGTTTCTGGATGCCGGACCCGCATGGAATGGACGAGGCGGGAATCCCGTTCGAGCGGGAAGCGAGAAGCTTCTGGGTATTAAAGACGGCCACTCGATTCGCATTGGCGACGAGACAAAAGCCGGGACGCTCCGCTTCCTCGGTTATCGACTGGAAAACCACTTGCCTGTGTTTCGATATGTGGTGGACAGTGCCATCGTCGAGCATCGAGTCACCGTGACAACGACCCATGTGGGGCAGGCT
This sequence comes from uncultured Planctomycetaceae bacterium, assembly GCA_964431285.1. Classification (GTDB taxonomy): domain Bacteria; phylum Planctomycetota; class Planctomycetia; order Planctomycetales; family Planctomycetaceae; genus CAUZFZ01. The sequence continues at coordinate 10,052 of CAYSJO010000308.1, read as the reverse complement.
GTTGTGGTCAAGAGGCCGAACGGAGATGTCTACTATGTGGGTGATGGCGAGACGGCGTTCACATCGGAATCTGGCCAACGGGAAGGTAATGTCATTCGTTTCGACAAGGCCGGGATAGTGGAGTTTGTGATCCTAACTCCTACAGGTAACACGTCCGGAAACTGAACCTGGAATGACTCAGCATCCAACGACAACAACCGCATAAAGGTGGTCTGATCCATATGAACGAACGACTTACTTTGGCTCAGCGAAAACTGAGTCTTTGCCTGTTTGTATCCCTGTTTACGAACGTGGCGCTGGCGCAATCTTACGTTGTCGAATCGATCAAGGTGCCGAAGGACATTCGGTTGGAAGTCGGCGGGATGGGTTTCTGGCCGGACGGCACGCTGGTGATGTGTACTCGCAGAGGCGAAGTTTGGAAGTACAGGAACGGACGATTCGATCGTTACGCCTTTGGTCTGCATGAGCCATTGGGCTTGTTGACCGGCAGGCAGGGCGAATTGTGGCTGATGCAACGTAGCGAACTGACGCATGTCACTGATGAAGATGGCGACGGTGAGGGCGACAACTTCGAAACCATGAATCAAGGCTGGGGCTACACGGGAAATTATCACCAGTATGCGTTCGGGTTGATTCGCGACGGAGACGGGAATTTCTACGGCACGACCGGTCTCGGGTTCTACCGAGGCGGCGATCGCTTCAAAGGCACGTGGCTCGGAACACTGGACGACATCAAGTACCGCGGTTGGGTCCTGAAATTCACACCTGAAGGCAAGCTTGTCCCGTTCGCATCAGGCTTGCGTGCACCAAACGGGATTGGGCTTTCTCCCGAGGGTGAGATCTTTACCACGGATAACCAGGGCAGCTACATCGCCTGTGGTTGGTTGATGCATGTGCGGAAAGGCGAGTTCCTCGGACACCCCAGTGGGCTGATTGACGACCCGCGATACAAAGAGCCCTGGAAGATGTCTCGTGAACAACTGCTGAAGATTCGTAAGAGACCGGCCGCCTATCTGCCCCACGGAATTATGGGCAACTCGACATCCCAACCGATCTGGGACACAACCGGTGGTAAGTTCGGGCCGTTTGCGGGGCAGGTGCTTGTCGGCGACGTGCAGAACGGCCGACTGTCTCGCGTCTGCCTGGAAAAAGTCGATGGTGAGTATCAAGGCGCCGCCATCCCGTTCATCTACAACCGCTTTGGCGGCGGGGTCAACCGGCTGACGTTCGATCAGGACGGCGTACTGTGGGTTGGCTTTACCGGTCGAGGCTGGGCTGCGGGTGAAGGGTTGAAGAAAGTCACATACAGCGGCGTTGTTCCGTCCGAGATCCAGAAGATCAATCTTCTACCCGATGGCTTTCGACTGACGTTCACCCGGCCGATGGACGCCGGGCTGGCTCGCAATCCTGACAACTACTCGATTCGCCACTTCGAACTCGATTGGCACGCTGCTTATGGGACTTCTCCCAGTAAGAGCACCAACGTTAAGCCGTCGGCGATAAACGTCTCGGACGATGACAAGAGCGTCGAGCTGAAACTGCCTGAGCTGCTGACAGAGAAGATCTACGAGTTCCGCATCGATTCATTGCGGACCTCGTCCGGGTCAGCCATCGGGCACCCGCTTGCTTTCTACACGCTGAACCGACAGGTCCCATCCACCGACTGAACGCGCCGGTTTGTCTTCTCAGAGTTCGGATTGTGCGGAACGTCGCTGACGCTGTCACTGTTCCTTCCGGCAAAGTAACCTGAACCGTCGGGAAATCCCGGCATTCACAGTCCCGAGAATATGAAGAAGATCGATCAGACCATGTTGAAGAAACGTTTAGTTGCCGTGTTGACTACTTGCGTATTGCTCGGCGTTCTGACCACCCAGTCGGCAACAGCCGCCGAGCCTTTTGATTTCAGGAAAGACGACGTCGTCGCCATTTACGGCAACGGGCTGGCCGATCGGATGCAGCACGACCCGTGGGTTGAAGCCGTTCTGCAAAGCCACGCAAAGGGGCTGAATGTCAGCTTCCGGAACATGAGTTTCTCGGGGGACATGGTTAACAAACGCCCGCGGAACAAGGGCTTCACGAACGACCCAGAGTATCTACAGCACGTCGCTCCGGATGTTGTGTTCACGTTCTACGGCTACAACGAATCGTTCGCGGGGCCGGCCGGTGCCGACGCCTATAAAGCTGAGCTGGTGAAACTGGTCGAGCGGTATCGTGGACTGCGGAAAGAAATGGGAGTTGACGCTCGGTTTGTTCTGTTCAGCCCGATCGCCTACGAAAACACAGGAGATTCCAACCTTCCTGAAGGCACTGAGAGGAACACGAATCTGGCCGCCTTTACGGAAGCCACGCGAAGAGCTGCGACGGAAACTGGCTCGACCTTCATCGACCTCTATTCTCCAACCTTCCAGTTGTTCGCTTCCAGCACAGAGCGGTACACGCTCAATGGCATCCATCTGAATGCGAAGGGCTACCGCAGACTCGCGGGGATGATCTCACGCAGGTTACTCGGCACAAAGGCGCCATCCACCAACACACTCAGTGCTGTGTACGCCGCCGTGGAAGACAAGAACTGGCACTGGCACAACCGCTACCGAGCCACTGATGGCAACGACATCTGGGGTGGTCGATCCGGGCTGCGATTTGTCGACGGTCAAAGCAATGCCGATGTTCTGAAGCACGAGCTGGTCATGCTCGATGTCATGACAGCCAATCGAGACAAAGCGATCTGGGCCGCCGCCCAGGGTACCAGGTTTGAACTGGATGACAGCAACGTTCCTCCGCCGGTGAAGGTGACTTCAAACGTGGGTGGGGGAAGCAAAAGCTCAAACGCTCAGAAAGAAGGCAGCGTCGATTACCTGAGCCCGGAAGAGAGCCTCACAAAGATGAAGGTTCCTGAGGGCTTCGAATTAAATGTCTTCGCCTCGGAAACCCGATTCCCTGATCTCGCCAACCCTGTGCAGATGCAGGTCGATGCGAAAGGCCGGTTGTGGGTGGCGAGCTGGAACACGTATCCCAAGTGGGAACCGCTGAAGAAGATGAACGATAGTCTCATGATTCTTGAGGATATCGATCACGACGGAGTGGCCGATCACCGCAAGATTTTCGCTCACGTTCACAATCCGCTCGGCTTCGAATTCTGGGGCGGCGGTGTCATTGTCACGTCAGGTCCGGATCTGTTGTTTCTCAAAGACACAGACGGCGACGACAAAGCCGATGTGCGTTATCCCATTCTGCAGGGACTGGGAACGTCCGACACTCACCACGCTGCTAATAACCTGGTCTACGGCCCGGACGGCGGTATCTACTGGCAGAGTGGTATTTTTCTCGTGCACAATCATGAGACGCCGTGGAAGCAGAATCTGACGATTGGCGCTTCGGGAATGTACCGATTTGATCCACGAACCTTTGCCATCACTCCGCATGCCGGTAACAGCCCCAACCCGCATGGCACGAGCTTCGATTACTGGGGTTACTGCTACGCTAATGATGGTACCGGTGGGAAATCGTTTCAGGTGAGGCCCGAGGGCAAGGGTTTCAAGATGCACACGTTGCTGACTAAGGAATTCCGCCCTGTCGCGGCAGATGCGATTCTGTCTTCGCAGCACTTTCCTGAAGACATGCAGGATGACTTCCTGATTTGCAATACGATCGGATTCCTGGGCATCAAGCAGTACGACCTCGATCGCGATGGCGACGGAGACAAGCGACCGTTCGGCCATGTCTGGGGAACGCCTGTCAAAGAACTGATCAACAGCGCAGATCGAAACTTCCGCCCGACCGACGCAGTTATCGGGGAAGACGGAGCCCTGTATGTCGCCGACTGGCACAACGCCATTATCGGCCACATGCAACACAACATTCGTGATCCCAACCGCGACCATGTGCATGGCCGCATCGTTCGTCTGACGGTCAAAGGCCGGCCACTCCAGGAGCCGGTAAAGATTTACGGTCAGCCCATCGCTGCACTGTTGGAGAACCTCAAGCACCCGGTCAACGGAGTTCGTCACCGAACCCGCGTTGAATTGAGCGGCCGTGACTCCCATGAAGTGCTGACTGCCACTCGCGAGTGGATGAAGGACTTCGACCCGAATGATGAGAAAGAAGCCCATCATCTTCTGGAAGCACTGTGGATGCACCAGCAGCACAATGCGAGAAACGAAGAGCTGTTGAATGTGCTCTTGAACTCCAAGGTCAAGCACGCTGTTGTCGCTGCGACCACCGTGAAGCATTTCTGGCACAACGTTGACTCGACGGGAGCCCGTGGCTTCGTCGCACCCGCAGAAGTGCAATTTGTCAAATTCGATCCCCCCAAACGCCTCAGTCCTGCTGACCAGAAAGTCTACGAACTGGGTGCCGCTGTTTACCAAAGGCACTCGCATTGCATGACGTGCCATCTGCCACACGGTAAAGGCAACGGCATTGTCTATCCGTCACTTGTTCAAAGCCCGTGGGTAAACGGCAGCGAAGAGCGTCTGGTCAAAATGACACTCCACGGCATGTGGGGAAAAATCACTGTCCATGGTAAGACATACGATCCCGCTCGCGGTGTACCTCCGATGACCGCGTTCCGATCCTTGTTAAAAGACGAAGAACTTGCCGCCGTTCTGACGTTTGTACGCAATACCTGGGGCAACGAGGCGTCGGCAATTCGCACCGAGACCGTCGCCAGAGTTCGATCAGAAACAATCGACCGAACAACATTCTGGAATCCGAATGACCTGCTTGCAGAGCACCCGCTGGAAGCCGCTCTCGTTTTGAAAGACATCGGAATTAATCCGGACGGTTTCTCTAACAAGGAATTGGAGGACGAACTGCTTAGCGCTTCGCCGGCAGAACTCGCCCGCGTCGCAATCGCAAGAGGCAATGCACAGAAGGGTAAGACACTCTTCCACAAATCGGCGGCAGCTTGCTTTGCATGTCATGCCCCACCGGCCGGCGCGATTCGCCTCGGTCCAGACCTGATGAAGGTCAAGACCTCATTGAAGCCTGAGGACCTGGTGGATTCTGTACTGCGTCCGTCAAAGCTGATCGACAAAGCATTTGCGCAGGTCATCGTGGTGACCGAGAATGGCAAACAGATTACGGGCATTCGAATCTCGGAGAACAGCGAGGAAATCGTTCTGAGAAACCTGGCCCAGCCGGAACCGATCACGATCGCGAAAAAAGATGTTGACGAAGTATTCGACTCTCGAACGTCATTAATGCCCGCCAACTTAACCAGGCAGTTGAAGAATCGCGGAGAATTCAACGACCTGATGAAGTACGTCATCGAAATCAGAAAGCAGTAGTGATCGCGGACGAGTGATGCGAACGCTGGAGAATCGCGGTATTCTGCAAGCTTCCGCACGTCATTGACCTGACCGGAGACTGAACGACGAACGTTTGTGCTTTCCCGGTGGACATCAGGTTCTCATCAGAGGAGCGATTGCGATGCGTTTCCTTTCATTCGCTGTGTTGGCTGTACTCGTCACGGCCGTTTCAGTTCATGCTGCCGACAAAGAAAAGGACGCCACGAAAAAGCCCCTGGCTGCCAGGGCGGACGTGGTCGGCAACCTGGTCTGCAGCAAATGTGAATTCAAAACCGGAAAGTGCGCCGCCGGTCTGAAGGCGGGCGATCTCCAGGTCTTGCTGAATGGCGATGCGGCCAGGGAGTTGTTCAAGCTTCGCTGCTCTGGTGCTCCCAAAGTCGCGACGGGCGCGCTGACCAGATTTGACGGCAATACCGTCTACCTGTATGTGTCCAGGATAGTCGATCCAGAGGTGCCGACCGGCGACAAGCAGACGACTGACTCACCCGAAGCAAAGAACGATTGATCGCGCACTTTGAGACGCGCGTCGATTTGTCGACAGATCAAACCCTGGAAGGAGTTATGAGATGATCAGAGTTGCCCCTCATGTGTTGGTCATCGCTGTTGTCTGACAGCTGGCAGTCTGGATGCGGATGATCAGGCCGACGCATAGAAAGCGGCTGTGGACAAGCCTGCGAAAGCACAAGCTGACGATGCCGCAGTTGCGAAGAAGAACGCTGTCGCTGAAAAGAAAAAAGCTCGGTTCGTGAAAGGCAAGGCTGCACTGACCAAGGCTGATGCCATCGCCGTAAAGAAAAAGGCGGCGCTGAACAAGCCGGACGCTGCTGCAAAGAAAAAAGTTTCACCTGTGAAAGGAAAAGTTGCACTGACTGATGCCATCGCTGCAAAGAAAAGGGCACTTCACAAGCACGAGGATTTCGCTGCACAGAAAGAGAAACTGTTCAGGAAACTCGACGTAAATTGCGACTGTGTGCTGACGCTTGAGGAATTCCTGGGGACCCACAAGAAGGCCACCGAAAAGAAGCCTCAGACTAAAACGCCCGCCGCCGCAAAGAAGCAGGCCACGTGAGCAAGTAGTCGACCGGGCCGATCAGCCGAGGTTTTCCTGGTGGCCGAACGGCGGCGAGCTTCTATGCGGTCGTTCGCGCTGGAGACGCCTTGCGCCGAATACTCGCGATTACTCGGTAAATGGCGTAAAGGACAAGTGCCCAGGGAAGGACGAAGCACAGGCCCACGATGACGACGGTCAGGCTCCAGGAAATCGCAGTGAAGCTGGTTGCCAGGCCCGTGCGAATCTGCGCCAGGAATCCCCCGTCACTTGGGACGATGAGTTCCGCGTTGGACAGCGTCACTTCCAGTCGCGCGATGGCCAGTTTGCCGTCGGGGACCTGCGGGTTGCGTGTCGACTGTTGGGCACGCACGGTGCCGGATGCCTTGAACTTCTCGACCAGGCCACTGCCGCTGGCCAAGGGCACGTCGAAGACGACCTTCGCCGTCACTCGTCCCGATCGCTCGTGTGCCAGATGCGACTCGACAGTTCGCCCCTGACTTTCTTCCACAAGCGTCGAGAGTGCCGCAGTCGCCTGATCCACATCGCCCACTTCAATGCCCAGCGTGATCGTCTCACGCGGCGGGATGCGGGCCTGGTCGATGAGTGCGACCTGCACGCGGACCTTACTGTCGATCACATTTTCATCGTCCTGAGACCGCGTGACATTGCGTGAGAAAACCTCTCCGACCACGTCCAGAACTGGCTGGTCGTCGCGTGGGATGTCGAAATCCAGCTGGGCCGTGATGTTCTGTTTGTCCTGCTCGTTAAGTTGTGCGTTCAGGATGCGACCATTGGCTTTGTGCACGGCCTCCTGCAGCGTGCGGTATCCGGCGGGCACGTCTTTGGTGGCGATCTGGAGCACGATCGTCTCTCTCGGTGCGACCAGCCCCATCGCCCAGAGCTCAACGTTGAATCCACGCTTGGATTTGGTCACGTTTTTGCTATCGGGGTTCTCGGTTACTTCGAGCCGCATTACCTCACCGACAGCCTTCACGTCCATCAATACCGCGTCAGCCGTCGCGACGGGAAGTTCGAAGTGCACGGACCCGGCCGTTTTCTGGCTGTGCTGGCTCTTGAGCGAAGATGTCACGATCCGGCCGCCCACCTGTTCCACTTGTTCGAGGATCGTCTTGTAAGCCGCCTCGGTGTCCGTGCAGGCCAGGCTCACGTGAATGGTCTCACGTGGAGCCACATTGGCTACGTTGTACAGCGAAACGGAAAACTGCGTGTCCTTTCGCACGGTTCGAGCATCGCGAGGCAAACCGTTGCCTCCTTCGGCCCGCTGCACGCGATTGATGTCAAGCCGGACTACGCGCCCGATCTGTTGCAGGCGATCGCGCAACGGGCCGGCCGCTTCACGGTCAATCTCAAAGTTAATCACTGCACTGTACTGCTCTGCCTCGTGCTGCTTCAGCTCGGATTTCGTCACCAGTCCGTTCGCCTCGTCGACTGCCTTCAGCGCTTCCTGATGCGCCTGCTCCACATCTTCGACCTCGATGCCCATCTGCACTCGCTCGGTTTCCGTCAATTCCGCTGCTGCACGAATCTCCTTCTCGGCAAGCGTGATTCTCAGCGTGCTCAGGGCAATCACATTGTTGTAATAACGCAGTTCACCTTCGGTCTCCTCAATCTTCGTGCGCCATACACCCAGTTCTTTTTCCGCCTTAAGCAGATGCTCAATTTCTCCGTTGCCAGTCTTAATCATCTCCAGCAGTCGCACTTCCATGGCCCTCGCGGCACGCAGACGGCTTTCGAGATCTGTGTACTTTTTAGTAACGTCCTGACTGCCAATCTTCTGGATCGTGAGTTCCCCGAGCGCACGTAGTTTCAGGACAAGTGTGTCCAGCCGCTCGGGCAAAACGCGTACAACGACGCTGCCCTGCATTTTTCCGTTTGGCAACTGCTCGCTGTCGACTGTGGCGATGAACCCGCCTTCCTCGGTCGTAATCTTGGTAATCTGTTCAACCGCTGAGTCGAACGACTCCACCTCGAACTCCATATCACCGGACCGTATGACCTTGCGTTGCGAGACGGCGGTCGGCTGGTCCTCGTCGGCCTCGGGCCCGTTGGTATCGACCTGTCGAGCCTCGGACTCAGCCGTCTCTTGTTCTGCCAGCGCCACGGTGAAGGACGGCTTGATCTGTTCTTCCGTGGGCACGACCAGGGATTGTTCCAGATCGGCGAGAAGAGCGTTCGGTTTGAAGCGGAGCGCCAAGGCAGTCTCAGTACCTGAAACCAGGGAAGCGGCAGCCCCAACCTTCGTCGCCGGCAACTTGTTGACGTAAGTGTAGAGCTTGTCTACGACCGGGCTCCGGCCGTCCTGCTCTGTCAACAGCCTGGTCAGCTCATCACCGCCTATGCCCTTGCCGGATGCAGGCGGAGTAACAGACGCAAACAGTTCCTCGCCCCCACTTTCAGCGACTTCGGCTTCTGTACTCAATTGAGGCAGGATCAAAAAACGAGTCTCAGTCGGTTCTACGCCCGAATAGCCCCAGCCGCCTGTGACAAGTCCAGACTCACCGTTGGAATCGCCTTTGATTCCTGACTCAAACCAATCGGTGGATCGTTCTGATGCTTGTCCATTTTCATCTAAGAAATAAGTTTCATCAGAGAAATAAGCAACAACTTCGCGGCGAGTCTGACTCGCCAGACCGTCCGTGTCCTGTAAGACAGTGCGGTCATCCCGTGAATTGACACTTACGCCAGGAACTTGCGCCCCAAAGGAAGTGGAATTCGCCGCGAGAAGTGTCTGGTCATGGTGTGACATCCCGGGAAAGGGTAGGTTTCCCTGCTCAATCGAGTCAGCGATGAACGCACCGAAAACGCCAAACACACCGATCATCAATACGGCAGCAGTGCCCAGTACGAGTCTTCGATAGACACGCAAATGTCGCCAGCGCGGCCGAGCCGACACACGCAGCGCCTGGATCATGCGATCTTTCAGGGCCGGATTTGGTTGCACATCCGCGAAGAGCCCACGCATCGCGTCATCAAACGAGCGGGTCTGCTGCACTGCCTCAGCACATTGCGGACAGGCGTCGACGTGCCGTTCCAGGCGTTCGCGATCCGCCGTATCCAGCCCGTCCGCCAGCCAGGTCGCCACATTTTCCAGAACCCATGCGTGTTCGGACATCACACCGACCCTCCAGTTTGTTTACAGTCAATGTGCTCCAGCTTCGCGCGGAGCATCTTCATGCCGCGATGCAGCAGTCCCCGCAACGCGCCGTTGGACATTCCCAGTTCTGTGCAAATCGTGTCGTAGTCCGAGCCACTCACATAACGCAGCGTCAGGGGATCGCGATACTGCTCCGGAATTGAACGCAGTACGGCCAGGAACTGGTCGCGCATTTCGCTGTTCTCCAACTGTTCACTTGGGCCCGGGCTATCGTCTGGCACCTGGTTGAGAGCATTGTTCCCGGTGGACAGTGAGCCTGAACGCCGTTTCCGCTTGTCGCGTCGAACGGCATCAATCACGACGTTTTGTGCGATCGTCAGTAGCCAGGGCCTGAAGGCATCCGGGTCCGTCAATTGCGGCGGGCGACGAAATGCGATCAATAGCGTCTCCTGCAGCAGGTCTTCGGCGCGATGCACATCGCCGGTTTCCACAGACAGTCGCCCGAAGACGAGCCGACTGGTGCGACGCACCAGTTCCTCAAATGCCCCCCGGTCGCCCTGGCACGCGCTTCGGATCA
>CAYSJO010000307.1:0-6055 GCA_964431285.1 uncultured Planctomycetaceae bacterium | reverse complement strand
AGGTCGTTTCTGAATCTCACATCGCTTGCACAGGCAGCGTCATTGGGACGGATCACCTGCCGTTTCGTTTCCGAACGGGCCTGGACGCTCAGAGCCTTGGCCCGGCTCCAAGTGGACGTGTGGAGCCGCTTGAGCAGTTGCTGACCCGGATAGAACGCGAGCACATCGCCAACGCGCTGGAACTCGCCGGTGGAAACAAGGCCCAGGCAGCCAAACTGCTGGGACTGACCCGTCCGGCCCTGTATCGCCGTCTAGAGTCGCTGGGGCTCGCCGACGAGACGGCTTAGCTGAAGAACTCGTCGTCGTTCGTGAGGTCGTCTTCGGAGATCAGGACAAATCCCTTGTCCGACAGCACGCGCGTCGCGGCATCCATGTCGTCGGTGTGAATCGCAATCGCGCCGTGTCCTGCGCGCCGATACAGCAGGGGATACATGTAGTTCACATTGAGTTCCGCCTGCAGCAGTGCCGAGCACACGGCCAGGAATGGTTGTTCCTGTTCCGGAAGCTGAATGCCAATCACGTCGTTTTCGAAGAACGTGAACCCAGACAGTTCAAACAGCTCGCGGGCGCGTTCCACGTGATCCAGCATCACCCGGGCAATGGCCACGTCGACCGTGTCGACAATACTCAGTGCGATGATCCGCATGTCGTAGCGTTCGAGGCTGCGGACTAGCTGATTCAGGCTGCCGACACGGTTCTCCATGATCACGCAGAACTGCGTGAGCGCGGGCCAGTCGCGACCACTCATGGTTGGGGAATCTGTGAATTCGCCTTCGCCGAAACCCGTCGACATGCTCTTTGGACTCCGTTCGTCAGGTGGCTCCCAGCCACCCGTTCTTAATCTTAATCCTATTCATACTCTTAATCCCCTGAGGACCAGCCTGGAATCAACTCTTGTAGCTACCGTCGCCAGACGGTGGATTGCCGCGCGACTTCATGCCGACAAGAGTAAGATTACGAGTAGAATTAAGATTAAGAGATGTGAGGATCGTCTGGCGCTAGACGAACGCTGCTGCCACGGCGTTTGAGACCCGGGCGAGATACGTTCCGTGTGGTTCCTGCGGGCAGGTCGTCAACAACACCATGAACGCGTCGAGGTCCGGGTCGATCCACAGAACTGTACCCGTGGCTCCCCAATGACCGTAAGTCCGGTTTCCGAGGAAATCGCCGAAGTTGGCGCTGTGCGCTGGCCAGTTCAGTCGCCAGCCCAGTCCCCATGGCTTTGTCCGACGGTCCGTCTCGGGAATGTCTGGCATGACTTCAAGCTGATTGCGGGTCGCCGCGTGAATCGCCGCCGGGGAAAGCACTAGGAACTCAACTCCTGGCGGTCTTTGGCCCAGCATCATCTGGCAGAAACGGGCCAGATCGAGTGGCGTCGTCAGCAGACCGCCCCACGGAGCGCCCAGCATTCGCCAGTACCGGTTGTTCCAGTTCCAGTCCTGGTTCTCCTGCTCGGCCGGAATGCGAATCTCCGGAATGCGGTCGGTCTGTGGAGCGTCGTCCTCAAACCAACTGGACGGCAGACCCAGCCATGAATCGACCATGCTTAGCGGTTCGAAGATTTCCCGGCGAACGAACTCGGCGCAGGACACGCCCGAGACTCGTTGAATGATCTCACCGAGCATCGCGAAGCCCATGCTCTGGTAGCGCACGCCGCGACCTGGCGGAAATTCGAGTTCGACCTCGCACGTTCCCTCGACGAATGCCGACAGAGGAGCGTGCTGCTTCCGTAGCTCAACATTGTTCGGCAGCATGTCCGGCAGACCGGACGAGTGCGTCAGCAGATGGCGGATACGGACACCGTTCTTGCCGTGCTTCCCGAATTCGGGGACGTACTCGATGACTTTGTCAGACAGCTTCAACTCGCCGCGTTCCGCCAGCATCAGCGCCGCCATCGCGAGGATCGGCTTTGTGATGGACGCAATCAGAAAAACGGCGTCCTCGCGGAGAGGCTGCGATCCGTCGAGTGTCTGAACTCCGAAGAACTGGGGTTCAACGACTGCTCCCCCCCGTCCTGCAATCAGTCCGGCCGACGGCAGTGCGTCCTCGTCGCAGAATCGTTTCAGCAGGTCGCTGGCAAATTGCCAACGTGCGGGGTCGAGCTGCGCCTGATGTGGTTCCGCGAATGAATCCATGCCCATCCTCGTGATGCATGCCGAACGCGACGGTCAGGGGGTGGGCTCGGCGGCATCCTCGCCCTGAGCTTCCGCCTGTGCCAGCATTTCCTGAATCTGCTTGCGCGCCGCAAAGTAGTACAGCGAACCGACAGCCGCCACGAGGATTGTTGTCGCGCGATACGCTCCGGCCGCGAGCACACCAAGACCCGCTTCAAATCCAGCCAGCTCGTACGACTTCTTCACGAAGTACTCGAGTGCTCCCAATCCTCCTGGCGTCGGAACGAAAGACGCCGCAACCTCAGCGGGTGGGATGATCAACAGATGTGCCATGTAACCGGGCACGTCAAAATCGCCTGCGATGGCCCGGGCACAGCAATAGAATGACGAGATGATCCCGAAGTGTCCGACAATGCTGATCAATACGGTGGCCACAACCACCATCCGGCGCGTCTGATACAAAGCGATAGCCGTCGCGGCATCGCCCACCAGTCCGCCGATCTTCGGAAGACGCGTCAGCCAGTTGAGCCAACGGGATCGCGGAGTCGCCGGATGCAGCATGATGGCCAGTCCAAGCAATCCAGCCGCCGTACCTCCCCACGTGACCCAGATGAGTGTTTCGCCACTGCCGAGATCCTGGTCGAGACACATTCCGGCCCCTGAGGCGACCATGAACAACGCCAGCAGCCCCAGGATGCGATCGAGGAGTATGGTCGCTACTGCGACAGCTCGACGTTCCGTCTGCTCTCGAACCATCAGCACGGCTTTAGCCAGATCGCCACCGACGATTCCAGGGCCCACATAATTAAACAGGTACCCCAGAAACCCAAGACGCACGGCATCACCCATCGTGAAGGGAAAATCCTGAGCCTTCACCAGCAGGTACCAGCGAAAAAATGTCAGGACAATCGAACTACTGCACAGCACAAACCCAGCGATCAGAAAGCTCCAGTGAATCGGCTCGGTGAGCAAACGCTGGAACTGATCACGGTTCTGATAACCGAGCAGCGTGATGAGCCCAATCGCGAGCGGCCATTTGAGCCAGCCGATCAGTCTGGCGAAGAGAGAAGGACGCTCGGCCACGGCGGAATTCCTTTCCTGTCGGGTTTCGTCGGACCAACGTCTCTGTACTTGCCCCCACGAGTCGAGATCCCGATTGGAGGCCGACTCGATCCTTCGGCAATCGGCTCAGGACATTTCGCGGTACGTATCAAAGCCCATGTAGCCAATCAGCCCTGCGCTGACGAGAAACATAATGTCAAGCACGGTCTGCCCGGCGAACGGCACGCCAGCAACCAGGTCGACAATCGACAGGATGCCGACGATGGCAGAAGCGGCGATCGATCCGATCAACATGCGCTTAGTCCCAGGCGTCATGTACGTTTATCCAGAGTCTGCTCGAAGGAGACCGTCTCGATGGCATTTTGGCACAATTGCGACACGAAACTCCGAGTATAGGAAATCGCGATCAGGCTTTACCAGTTCGCCCGACAGACCGCCCTCCGATTCACCTCAAACAGACAGGCCAGTCAGAACAAACGGATGCATGTGACATTCATGACGCGATAGTTCGAAGTCGTCTGTTGATAGTAAGTTAACTGCTCTCGCACAGCAGCCAGGGACAACTCTCGGCCATCGTGCGGAAGCTGGAGACGGGGGAACACGAATTGCCGCTGATCTTCGCTATCCAAAGCTCGTGGCGATCGGGCGTGGCCTTCGGACCACCAACCACGTGGCGCGTTGACGTGGTCAGCCGGTCCGCTATCCTGGCCGGCCGCCTGGGAGTTCGCCAGTCGCGATTTACGCCATTCACGCTTGCACGAGGTGCATTATGAGACTGCTGACAGCATTTCTGAGTCTGTTTGTGATGACCACCGGTCTGGCTTCCGCCGCCGATGTCGATACATCTGAAATCGCGGCCGGATCGCAGCGTGTGTTTAACGAGATTCAAATCCGAAGACCAATCGTTGTCACACACGCGAATGACGAATCCGATCGGATCTTCATTGCGTCTCAGCTGGGCGTCGTACACGTCCTGCCCAACGACCCGGAGGCCGAAGAGTCGGCTGTGTTTCTCGATATCGAAAAACAGGTGGTCTACAACGACAAGATGAACGAAGAGGGCCTGCTGGGCATGGCTTTTCATCCCAGGTACAAGGAAAACGGCCAGCTCTTTATCTACTACACGTCGACCGTTGCGCCTCGCATGTCAGTTGTTTCACGCTTCACTGTGTCGAAGAGTGACCCCAACAAAGCCGATCCACAATCTGAGCAGGAAATCCTGCGAATCCCGCAGCCCTACTGGAATCACAACGGCGGCACTATCTGCTTTGGTCCGGACGGCATGCTGTACATCGGCCTGGGCGACGGCGGCAAGGGCGGCGACCCGCACAAGAACGGTCAGAACCTGAAGACCTGGCTGGGCAGCATTCTGCGAATCGACGTTGATCAACAGGACGACGGCAAAGCCTACGCCGTGCCGAAAGACAATCCGTTCGTCGGCAACAAAGACGCTCAACCCGAAATTTACGCGTACGGTCTGCGAAATGTCTGGCGGATGTCGTTCGACTACGCGACCGGCGACTTCTGGGTCGGCGACGTCGGCCAGAAGTTGTGGGAAGAGATCAACATTGTCACCAGCGGCGGCAACTACGGCTGGAACCTGCGAGAGTCGAAGCATAAGTACGAGAATGGTTCGGAAAAAAGCGACAAGCTGATCGATCCGATCTGGGAGTACCCGCACGAAGCAAAACAGGGCACGATTGGCGGCCAGTTCGGCAAGTCGATCACCGGCGGACATGTTTACCGCGGTTCGGCGATCCCGCACCTGGCTGGTTACTACGTGTACGCCGACTATGTCTCGGGGGGTGTCTGGGCTCTGAAGTATGACAAGGCAAAGAAACAGGTCACGGAAAACCGCCCCATCGGTAACCCGAAACTGCCGGTCATGTCGTTTGGTGAAGACCAGCAGGGCGAGCAGTATTTCACAACACCCGTTGGTGCGATCTTCAAGCTGGTCACTGCGAAGTAGATGGTGGCTATCCTCATTCGGTTTTCGCGCGAACCCGAGTCACAACCATAGGGTTGTGACTCCGTGCGGAGCGGGTCTCATGCTCCCATCGCTGGTGGGACAGCAGATCCCCAAACGGCTGACTATTCCTCGTCGAAGTACCGTCGTACGACAGAGCGATGCCGCGGTCGGACATTGCGGCTCCAGGTTTCATCTCCGGATGCGGCCTTCGACGCGCGTTCACCCTGCCTGCGAATTGGACCACCGGGCTCGACATCGGGAATCGAGACGCTGATGCCGACGACCTGATCGCGTGGTTTGTCGAGCATTCCGGGTGGAAGCACAGACTCCTTGAACTTGATGCCTTCTTCGCTCGACTCGTCGCCCCACGTCAGTGGAGCATCGCCGCGCCCGCGACTTACGCCGCCGCGACCGGGTCGGCCGTCGCCGTCACGCTGGCATTGACCGCCCTGGCAATTGCCATCACCACACTTCTCACACTGCCCGCCTTTGCACTTCGATCGAAGTTCCGCCAGCTCTTCGGATTCCTTGTCCAGGAACTCACTCAGACTGTCGAGTAACTCCTGCCGCTCGCCGGGATCCTCGGGCAACTTGAACTGACCATCTTTCATTAGCCGCTGCAGTTCGTTCTTCAACCACTCGGGGGCGTCCTGGAATGCTCCCTTCTCCATCATCTTCTGCAGCGTTTCGAGCGTTTCTTTTTCGAGCTGCAGCAGGGACTCCAGCGACATCGCCAACTGCTCGCCATCAGCCGCGTGTTTTAGCGCCATCAGCGCTTCCTGAGCGTTTCCGACTTCCGCCGCCGTCTCATCCAGTCGTAACCGCATGCGTTCCTGCAGCGCGGCAACGGTTTCCCATTTCTCGTGCGTCAGCGGTGTTTCTTTGGTCTCGTCCACAAGCTTGTCGATCT
>CAYSJO010000306.1:0-2133 GCA_964431285.1 uncultured Planctomycetaceae bacterium | reverse complement strand
CGGCTCTCGACCCAGTTCCGAACGCACGATCCCCGACAGCCCGTCGAAGCTCTTCCGCATGTCGGCCGGCTGCGTATACAAGAGCAGCGTCCCCCCTGGCGAGATCGAGATCATGACTGCTCCCCCCCGCCCTGTCCGTTGTTGACTGTCTGTTTACGACTGCCAAAGCCAGAACATAACTCTAACTCCTCTACCCGACAATTGAGACCTGACAGTCCACGAGGTGCTAACGGACAGATAGAAAGGGGAGTTGTGACATTGTCACTGCTCCCCTTTTTTCGTGCGCCCAGGTGCCGAACGATTTCCATGACGTCATTACGCAACCAGTCGTGACCACTTTGAGATGCGACGCAGCGTTCGCTTCCAGGCAGCCGGTCGGACGACTGACATAAGTGTGCCCGCCACAAGTGCCTGACCACCGTGATCCGAGCGACTGGAGACACCTGTCACAAGCTTCGACTCCGGCAATGGTGGCGCCGCCGGTCGTTCCTGCCGAGGATCATCAGGAACGACCTGCAATGCGCCATCGTCCGTCATTGGAAGCAGCATCGGCAGGTCTTCACGTATTGGGCGGGCATCCGACTTTCCATCGTCTTCGTTGGACACCTGCCTGACCGACGGGGGAGCGTCTGAGCGATTCCGGAACAGCGAATTCATCACACCTTGTCGCTTCTCACCCGGTGTCTCATTGTTCGGAGATTCCTGCGCCTTCTGCTCTGCCAGAACTTCCGGCTGCCGGATACGCGGAGAGCGTTGCGGATTCTCTGGTTCGCTTTCGTCGTATTCCGGGTTCAGCAGCGGAATCACGTATCCTTCGATTGAATTCATGGCATCCAGCCGAGCAATCTGATCGACAATGATCGGGCGCTGATCGAACAACACAAAGTCGTCTCGCAATACCGGTCGCGACTGGTACAGCGACACAAGGAACTCCGTCTGCCTCTGGCTGACCGTGATTCCTCCCCAGTCGGTGGCCGGGAACGATGCGGGTTCGGATTCAGATTCAGCAGGGTCAACCACCTCGACCGTCACGTTCTGTGTCTCAAGCGGACCGTCTTCGACGAGAACCGGCTGCGAGTCGCCGTTCGTCGCAATACTCACACTATCCAGTTCCAGAACGGCTCCATTCATCAGATGGAACGCCTGATCGATTTTGCTGGCGTCTATGATCGTCTGATCCGGACCCACCCCTGTGATGGTCACCGAATCGGTGATGTCCAGATCGCCGAATGCTGCATCGTTGTCAGTTCCCGGCAGTGTCAGATCGAAGACACCCGCGGGCAGGATGATGGTGTCCGGGCCAGGTGTGGCATTTGCCGTCTGGATGGCGGCACGCAGCGTTGTCTCGCCGGAGGCTGCCTGAGCAAGCCCATCTCCTGGATCGGCGTCAGGCGCGTCTTCCGCCGACGTTACAACAATCGAGGATAGTAACGCCCGCGATTCCAGCCGCTCCGGCATATGCAGGAGGCTCTTTCGGCGACGACGTGTAAGTGAACCAGTCAGAGCCACAAGCCATTTGAGGAGTCGCATCCTGCTACCTCGTTTGGAATTGTCTCACCAGCGCGTCTCTGAACGAGACAGAAGGGAAAGTGGTGAGGAAGGGAGAAAGGCGACAGACCAGACTGTCGCGATCCACAAGCGGCCCAAAGAACTCTGATCGAGACTCGTGTTCCAGTGTCCGCTGTTGAGGAGGCGGGCTGGCCTCGCGACCACGAACGGAAAACGAGGAATCTTCAATCAGATCGGCTGCGGAGCGGGGCTCAAATGAGCCAAAGCGGATTCAACTGCGCCGATTAGAGAAACTTTTCCGATTGGGAAAGCCGTGCGATTCCTGCTGGTGAATAGTGCAGACCTCACGTCAGAGTCGGAAGACACAGATACAGGAACAGAATCCAGCTCCCGAGCAGCAGTGTGTACTGGGTACACAGAATCGCCCCACTGACAGCCAGTTTTCGAGGCCACCTGGATGAATGTTCTGTACCCGAGACCGCAGTCATCGCGAGAAAGGGGGAAACTGGCAGAATCCAGAAGCACAGGACGCTTAGAACTGCCAGCACTTTCTGCCTGGCCGTGGCCGTTGTTGTGGTCGAGTTTGAGTCCATCGCGTTCTCCTCGCAGCAACCTGTTGCGTTC
>CAYSJO010000305.1:0-6285 GCA_964431285.1 uncultured Planctomycetaceae bacterium | reverse complement strand
GTATAGAAACGCTCGGCCGACGGATCGCCTTGTACGGTGTAACGCGCAACCGTCCGCGGGGCTTCGCGAGTCAGGTCCATGGCCTCAGCGAAGCGGCCAGAGGTCAGAATGCTGACGGCCTGCTGAGTGAAGGCGTCCATCGCGTCCATCATTCCACTGGCATCAACCGATCGTTTGATGCGATCCATTTCGCTCAGTAGTCCGGTCCGTGTCCGCAGACGATCAATCGAGAGACTCTCGTTGAGCGTCAGGCTGACTCGGTGGTCGCCACCCAGTCGTGCGAGTTCGCCTTTCATTCCAGTTTCAAGTTCTCGCTTGAACATGTCTGACAGGTCAGGGCGGAATGGCTTGTAGGACGGCCCCAGAAATCCTGGTCGGGCACTGTTGCGGACCAGCGGTCGCCCCTGCATGAGGTCGACGAACGAAGGAGCCACATCCTCCGGCTGGCCAAGCAGCCGGCCAACGACACAGCCCATCGCCGGGCGTCCGCCGATCGACGTCAGCTCTTTGGTTGAGAAGCCCGACTGGCACTGAAAACCGTCGTGCCGACCGGCCGAACCGACAAGCGACCTGATTAGCGCGAACCGATCCGCCATCCCGGCCAGCCGAGGCATCAGTTCGCTCACTTCAACGCCCGGCAGCTTTGTTTGAATCGGAAAGAACTCGCCGCGAATTTCGACGGGAGCCGACATTTTCATATCGATCATGTCCATGTGCGGCGGACCGCCGTCGAGGTGGACATTGATAATTGCCTTGTTCGAGCTACCGATTCCGGCGGCCGACTCAGCTGCCAGCAGCTGAGGCAGGGAAAACCCGGTGGCGCCGAGCCCGAATGCTCCAGCCGTCAGAAAGCCCCGTCGGCTGATTCCGTCGCAGTGTTTACGGGCTTTTCCGGTCAACGTGATCATCGTAAGTGTCCTCGAAAACTGGCCAATGCCGGCTCATACACGGGCATCGGCCGAATCGCTTTGGTCATTGAGAGATTATCGCAGCAAGAAACTGTGGCGCAAGAGCACATCAACGAAAGCAGTCAGATTAAGCTCTGTTCGAAAACCCGTACGACGGCCTGGAAAGGCCATCGTACAACCGTCGTTGAAATGGTTTTCCAACAGAGCCTAGTCCGATCAGTATAGATCAAAACACACAACTACGCCGATCCATTGATTCTGTGGCAGCAGGGCAGGGGGGCCGTCAATTGGTACCGGAATTTGTCTCGCCGATTTTCGGCAGAATGACGGGAACCGGTGGCCAATGAACTCCGCGCTGCAGAGCAAGACCGCGATTGGCTCCTGGGGGGCAGTCCTGATCTGGCAGCCCGACCAGATTCCCGTCTGTGTTCAGCCAGTCTTTGTCCGAGCCGTACAACTCTCCAATGAGCTGCTCTGTCAGAGTTTGCAGTGTCTCTGCATGGTCTGCTGAGTCGGCCAGGTTGCGGCACTCCAGCGGATCATTCTGAAGATCAAACAACTGACGGCAGTTTCCAGCCGGGTAGTAGATCAACTTGAACCGATCGTCACGGAGCATCCGAGTCGCCGACGGTCCTTCGTTGCACTCGCCGTAAATGTGTTCGCGACGCTCGTCACCCGTGACGGGCAAACCGTCACACGAATCTGGAGCATCGATACCAGCCAGACCGAGCAGCGTCGGCATCACGTCCTGTAGGCCTATCAACCGTTCGTCACGCGATCCCTCCGGAACACGCTCGTCTCCTTTCGGGCCGACGAGGATCATGGGGACGTTGGTCGAAGGTTCGTAGAACAGCCGTTTGGCCCACATCCCGTGACGGCCCAGCATGTCCCCGTGATCCGCCGTAAACAGGATGATCGTGTCGTCAAGAATGCCTTCCTCCCGCAGCGTACCCAGCACCAGTCGCAACTGATGATCGATGTGCGTGCACAACGCGTAGAAGCCACGCAGGCCCGTTCGCACTTCTTGAGCTGATCGGTTGTTCCAACCGTCGTATTGCATCTGGAGACGGAAGACTGGGTCCGACTCGGCAACGGAACTCTCGATCGTCTCCGCACATGCGGGCAGTCCATCCACCCGCCATTCTGACGGAACCCAGTCACCGTAAGCCGGAGATTCCACTCCCATGTCTCGATAGATATCCCAGCAGTACTGCGGCGGGACGAGCGGCGGATGCGGGTGCGTGTAGGACAGGTACCAGAACCCCGGTCGAGTCGGATCGCGACGGCGAATCGTGCGACACATCTCACGCGTAGTCCAGTTGGTGACATGACACTCTTCCGGCAGATGCCACGGCCTTGCCGAGTACTGATTATTGCTCATTGCATGATCGAACTGTCGCCCGGCGTAGCCCTGATCGCCGAGGTAAATGTCGTAGTCATCCCACACGCCCCAGTGCGGCCGACCTTCTTCGGCAAGAAGAACATCTTCAAAACCGGCCCGCGCCCGTTGCGGAAACACATGCAGTTTGCCGGTTGCGAATGCCTGGTATCCCGCCTCACGAAAGCAGTCCGCAATGGTGGGGGCGTCCGGCATAGTCAACGTTGTCTGAAACGTCCGATCGCCGTGAGATCGCGGACATTGACCGGTCAGCAGACTGCGACGCGCGGGAATGCAGACCGGACATTCACTGTAGGAATTGGAATAAACTCGCCCGCAACGCGAGAGTTCATCAAGCGTGGGAGTTTGAATCACCGGGTGCCCCGCCGAGCCAAGAAAGTGTGCCGGCCAGTGGTCAGTCGTGATTAGCAGTACGTGTGGCTGGTGGCGATTCGACACGGTAATCCCTGGTTCAAGCGTGATGCTGGGCGCTCCCACTCGTTCCCGCCCTCCGTTCGGGAACGCGATCACTGGAAGCTTTGCTTCCTGAAATCGAATGCAGCCGGAGTGGTGCGACATCGCTCCAGCGAGTCAAGGGAGCAACACGATCTTAACCGGGATTCAGCTCGCCCGCTGCGTGAGTACAGAGGAATGACTTCCAGTCACGATCGACTTGCTCGGCCATGCGAACGGCGAAGTGGCCGATGTCGCTGGCGAATGTCCGCTCATTGACGGACTGCAATATCTGCCGCTCCGCGACGGGTTCACCCAGTCCGAGTGCCTGATCGGAGCGGGCATGCGCATATGCCAGCGCGGCACCACAGGCTTCGGCATACTTCTGAAACTTCTTCGGCTTCGTGAGTTTGACGAGCTTGACCCGAGCCTTGTGCGGACTTCTTTCCCGTACGAGGTAGCTGGTGCCGTCGATCGACGTATACCCATAGAACGGGTTGGCCCGCGGCAGGTCAATCTCCTCGGCAAACGCGACACGCGAACCTTCGGAAGAGAACAGTAGCGGACTGTTGCCAACATACGGCTGCAGCACCGAGCAGCGTTCCTGCTTGAGTTCCAGCAGCATCTTCTGCGAATCACGTCGTGATTCGACCTCGACCAGGGCATAGTACCGCCACAACCCGATGCTGCCCGTGCCGGATCCGGTCTTGGTGGCCACGTCCAGGACAGTGATCTTTGTGGGCAGGTTTTTACTTTTCTCACAGACCGTCGGCAGGTAAGCATCGAGGGACTTCTGGAAATCCGGCACGCGATCCGGAAGCGGGGCAATCTCGTCGGAGTCTGCGAATTGGCCGGTCCTGGAGTCCAGGTAGCCTTTCATCAGCCACTCTTCCGGATCAACGTCCGCAGCTTTGGCGATCAGCTTGCGGATCAGCTTTGGCCCGCGCTTTCTGGTGAAGTGGGCTTCTGCTTCCGTGTCGCCGTCGACACATTTCTGGATCGCCCCGAGATACCCGGCCATCTGGCGACAGGTCTTGCCGTTGAACGCGCGTTCTCCAGCAGCCAGAACAATGCTGGTGGCGCCACGCTTGGCGTCCCACGAAAACGGTGCAAAGGCGGCCTCGTCAAAGTCATTGAGTCCCCATAGCAGTGTGCCACCGTCGGCTTCCATGACGCCGAAGTTCTCCAGATGCACATCGCCCATACACAGGACGATCGCCATGTCGGCGTCCGTACCCCGCAGATCGCGGTACATCAGATCGGCCGTGCCACGGAAAAAGACGAATGGAGATGTCGTCAGCTTCTCGAGCTTCACGGCAGCACCAGCCGGGTTGTGCGTGATAATTCCGCTGTTGTATTCCCACAGCGCATCAACAACATGCGCCCGCCGCTCCCCGGCATCCAGTTGAGTCGGATGCAACTGGAAATCCGGATTCGGTTGCGGCGACTTCAGTCGAGCCGTTGCCTCAGTGCGTTTCGTGCCTGCTCATTTTCGTTTACGTGGCGGTGGTGAGGGCATGGTGAACTTCCGGTTGAGGGAGCAAGTCACAAACGACGGCGCCGGTACTGATCGGCTCATCGCAGCGGAGGCAAACAACTACGCTGGTGAGGCTACGCCGCACGCGTCATCGAATTCCCCGATTTCGCTGGCGTCTGAATATACATCATGGTCTCTCTGATACTTCCGTACATTATCGCTGATATGCGGGATTCAGGATGGGGTCATTCCAGACCGCTCGTATATCGCACACAGGGGAGCAACTCGGCACGACGGCAAACATGTCTGGTCCGCGCCGACTTCGAGGCAGGTCTCGCTTGTCTTGTTTCTCTCCGGCCGCTTACAGAAGATCGGGCGGCTGAGTCCCGCATACAAACGGAGTCTGTCTCTGACCCTGGCAGTTCGACCTCAAATGCCGCTTTCAAAACAGGAGCCAACACGATGAGTACCAGTTCCCGATGGATCAAGACGGCACTCCTTCTGCTCGGGGCAGTTGTTGCAATCAGTGGTCGACCTCTGACGGCGGCCGACTGGCCGCAGTTTCTTGGCCCAAACCGTAATGGAATCTCAGCAGAAACTGGTTTGATTGATGCGTGGCCCGATGGTGGGTTGAAACAACTCTGGAGTGTCGATGGCGGAGTCGGCATGTCGGCTGTGGCCGTCAAAGACGGGACGGCCTGCACTTTGATTCAGGTCGGCGGATCGCAGTCGGTGGTCGCGCTTGAGGCCGCGAGCGGCAAAACGAAATGGTCGACGCAGGTTGCAAAGGCCTACTCCAACCAGATGGGTAATGGACCTCGCGCAACGCCAGCCATCACGGGCAATACGGTCTACGTAATGACCGGAGATGGCACGCTGGCGGCTTTGAAAGCCAGTAACGGTGATACCATCTGGAGTCACAACGTCTTCAAACGACACGGCGGCAAACCAGCGGACTACGGCATGGCGTGTTCTCCACTGGTCTCAGGTGGTGTGGTCATCGTCACGATTGGCTCGCCATCGGCCACAGTCGTTGCCTGCGATCTGAAAACCGGAGAAACCAAATGGACGGCAGGTCGCGGAGAACCGGCCGGGTACTCGTCCCCGTCCGTGCTGAAGATCGGCGACAAAGACCAGCTCGTCGTGTTCGCGGGAGCGTCGGCCTTTGGCGTTGACCCGGCCTCCGGTAAGCAACTCTGGAGGTATCCGTATGTGACGGACTACGACTGTAACATTGCTACGCCGCTGTCCGTTGGCGGTAACGTCCTGATCTCCGCGGGTGAGAATCACGGCAGCGCGTTACTGAAGATTGGATCCGGTTTTGCCGTGTCCGAAGTCTGGACGTCCAACGGGACACGCAGTGTGCTGCGCAATGAATGGCAGACATCGATCCAATTGGGCAAATATCTCTATGGCTTCGACAACGTCGGTAGCGCCGGCCCCGTGACTCATCTGACCTGCGTTGAAGCCGCCACTGGCGAACGTGTGTGGCAGCAGTTGCGGTTTGGCAAAGGCAACCTGATCGCAGCGGACGGCAAGCTGTTCGCCAGTACGATGAAGGGCGAAGTCGTCGTCGTGAACGCGACACCAGACGGCTTTGAAGAACTCGGCAGGCAAACCGTGCTCGGGCGTACGCGTCAGGCACCCTCGCTTTCCAACGGACGCTTGTACCTTCGCGACGACAAGGTCATCGTCTGCCTCGATGTTCGAGGCTCGAACTAAACACAACTACTGGTCTTTTTGAAACTCATTGCAAAGGTGGAACCGAATGAAACTTCGATTGATCGTCTGTGGCCTTCTCACTGTCGCCGTCCTCTCCTTTGCGCTGCCTGGATCCGCACAAAAGAAGGGCAAGACTCGGCCACTCACCACCAGCCAGTTGATGGCCGGACTCGTAAAGCCGCACTTTGTGTCGCTTAAAGAGGCTCTGGAAGCCGGACCGAAAGACGACGAGGGATGGAAAGCCGTAGCAACCAGCGCGGCCCTGATGAACGAATCGGCGTACATCATGATGGCCGACGATCGTTGCCCGGACAAAATCTGGGAACAGGGTACGAAGGTCCTCGTCG
>CAYSJO010000304.1:0-3509 GCA_964431285.1 uncultured Planctomycetaceae bacterium | reverse complement strand
AAAGTCCAGTCCCGCGCCACGCCCCGGGCCGAAGAACGCAACAAAGCCCAGACCGGAGTGGACTGGCAGTTCACGACTGCCAAAGCCAGAACAAAACTCAAACGCCTCTACCCGAAAATTGAGACCTGACGGTCCACTAGGTCTGGACCGCGATGCGCGAGTGGGATTCCCCCTCGGATTCGAGCTTTGACCGGTGAATCTTCGCGAATGGATACAAAAGTCATGTTGCCGTGTTGACGGAATGCATCGTCCCGGTCGCTTCTGGTTGCGAACCGTCCGCAAGTCGTCATTCTCTCCTGTGGGTCCAGTCATTCATTCGGAGATGAACCATGAGCAAGCGATACGGGTATTTGTTGCCAGCCGCATGTCTGCTGGCCGCGTCGAGTCTGGTTGGCGTGCTGTCGGCAGGTGCAGAAACCGGCGGTCAGACGAAATGGCAGTACAACACGACGCAAATTTCACTGGATCAGTTGCCGCAGACTCTGACGGATATGGGAAACGACGGCTGGGAAGTGTTCTCGATTCAGGACACGCGGTCGGTCGTCGAATCGGATCTGGCGACAAACGTCCCGCACGTCAAGACAGAGACGTTTCAGGTCACAGCCAAACGCCCGGCTCCCTGAATCTGCCCGCGTGGTCCGAAACACCGCGAGATCATGAGCCGCGCATCTTCGTCCCGCCGCACCGCCCGCCGTTCGGTTCCGTTTCTGGTTCTGGACGAGAATCGTTTTGCGTGGACGGCCGTAACTGAGCATCACCCGGCTGGAGAACGCTCTGATCGGCGCGGACGAACCGTGCTGGTCTATGGACCATCCGGTTCCGGTAAGACGCATTTGTGTGAACTGCTGCGGCATCCCCAGTCGGGCGGAAAACGAAAGGCAACTCTGGATGTGCCTTTCGTCGGTGCTTCAGATTTCGTGGAACTCGTGGCACCCGGTCAGCCAGACGATGCACTCGCGCCACTGACAGCCGGTCGCGTGTTCGTGCTGGAGGATCTGCAGTTACTCGCGCGTCACGATGCTGCCCAGCATCGGCTGGCCTCGCTGCTCGACGAAGCAGCCCGAACCGGGACGACCGCTGTGTGTAATTCCGTCAGGGCACCTGGTGATCTGAAAGGACTCATCCCCAAACTGGCCAATCGACTGCGCGGCGGTGTCAGCGCCGCGATGCGTCTTCCCGGGCCCGGTTCTCGCGAGAAACTTCTGCAGCATTTCTGCACTCACCTGCAAGTCGCGCTGCCCATGCCGGTGATCCGGCTGTTTGCCCGCGAGTTGGCCGTTTCACCTCGCGAGTTGTTGGGAGTGCTGCTGCGATTCGACGATCAGGCCCGGCAGCAGCAGGTGTTTCCCGACGCAGCATTCGGTCGCAGATTTCTAAAACAGGAACTCCAGCCACGAGACGTTTCTATCGACGATGTGGCCAAAGCAGTCGCCCGTCAATTTGGAGTGCGTTTGGGCGAAATGCGATCGGCCGCACGCGATCACTCAGTCGTCCTGCCTCGACAATGCGCGATGTATCTGGCGCGCGAGCTGACCGGCGAGCGATACACAGCAATCGGAGCCAGTTTCGGCGGACGCAGTCACAGCACCGTTCTGCATGCCTGCTCGCGCATTGCCAGCCTGATCGATGAGGACCCCGGTCTGCGTCAACAACTGCGGCGTGTTCGCCAGGTGTTGAAGATCGCGTAGACGCAGCCTTCTCAGGCAGCTGCCGGTCGAAACAGCAGGCTGGTCTGGAAGAATTGCTCAGGCAGCAGGCCGTATTCTCGCAGGGCGGATTCCACCTGTGGCCATCCAGCCTGAGCCGCCATGTCGAACGCTTTCAGCCCGTTCGCAACCCGCTCGTCGCGATCCGCGAAGTTGCGGAACCACAACGGTCGCGGAAGGTACGCGAAGGACACGGCCGGTCGCATCGCGATCAGTTTCAGCAGTGGCCAGTCGAAGTGCGCAACAGCCCGCTCGATGGTTGGCCCGACAATGTGCTCCTGCTCGTAAAGGAAGTGCGCCTGAAAGATCTCCCGTTTCTGCGCGTCCGTCAGCGGGCAGTCGCCGGCATTGGCAAGGTGAACCCGATTGACAGCTTCGAGCAACGTAGCCGGAAGAACTGCTGACGCTCCCGATTTGTTCCCATGCAGACGCGTGAAGTGAAAGTTGGCGTAGGTATCGACGCAGACCCGCCGATTAATCTCGCGAAACGCGTCTGCAAATTCGCCGAGCGCTTCCATCTTTCGTCGCCGTTTTCCGGAATCCAGAGGATTCTGCCAGGTCAGTCCGCGAGCCAGTCGGAATTCGAACTTGAACCAGCCGCCCGCCCACAATGCTCCGTGAGCTGCGCTCAACGGAAACACATGATTGCCACCGGATTCGCGATACACACTGTGGTACACCGTCGCTCGTTGAGCGAGATCGGTCAGGCCTCCTGCCAGCCGAGTCCCTTCTTCTCGCAGCCGTTCGTATTCGGTCTGCAGTTCGTCCGTTGCCATGTGCCTGTCCCCTGTGTCGAGTGTCATCTCGAGGCCGGTGACCGCACAGACTGCTCGGGCTTAACTGACGAATTTCGATTTTCTTTTCGGGCGTTTCCCTGTTTGAAGCAAGTGGCAACACAACGGGTTGAATAAGCAGATCCCAGTCAGGATAGTCACGGCCCGTATCTGCTGTGCTCAAACTGTCTTACTTCAGAAACAGGCAACGTGATGCATTGGTCCAGACTGGTCCTCCCCCATGTTCGTCGTTGTCGCCGGTGTGAGTGCAGCTCAAGGTGCCGACGTACCCACGGGAATCGTCAGCGGTTGGGAATCCAATAGCGGATCACTGCTGCTGGGCGAATTGAATTGCGTTGCCTGTCATCCGACGGCGGGAGCTGTTCCACATTTGACGAAACGCCAGCCACCGAAACTGGGCGAGGTTGGTCGACGCGTTACGCCCCTGTACTTGCGTGCGTTTCTCGCAAGGCCGCATGAGGTGAAGCCGGGCTCGTGGATGCCTGATGTTCTGCATGCGCTGCCGGACGAACGTCGCGCGGAAACGGTTGAAGCTCTCACGCACTATCTGGTTTCGCTTGGTGGGCCGATCGATCAGAAATCTTCGGGGGCCAGTCGTGTGCAGATTCAGCGTGGTCAGGACCTGTATCACACAGTTGGTTGCGTGGCCTGCCACGAACCCTCCGCGCCGCCGTCAAAACAGAAAAGTGGTCTGCCGCCGGGCCTGGAAATTGAAGAGCTGGTTGCGCTGAACCTGCCGGGAACGGCAGCCCCACGTCCGTCAGTTCCGCTCGGGCCGTTGTCGATGAAGACGACTGTCGATCAGCTGGCCGCATTCCTGCTGAATCCGCTGCATTTGCGGCCGTCGGGACGTATGCCGAATCTCAAACTGAAACCCGGTGAAGCCCGTTTCATCGCCGCGTATCTGTTACGCGACCAGTTTACGGGAGGGAAAACGGCACCGGGCATTGGTATCGACATCACGTACTACGCTGGCGGCTTTCCTGGCGTGCCCGATTTTGAATCACTG
>CAYSJO010000303.1:0-6784 GCA_964431285.1 uncultured Planctomycetaceae bacterium | reverse complement strand
CCCCTTCTTTCCACGAGCAACCGCTTCGACCTGTTACAGCTCCTCTTCCGTGAGCGTGATGATGTACTTGACCGCCATGTGATCATCCTTGATCAGGTACGGGACCACAGCCTACAGAAAATTGTGACATGACGGTCCACTCGTTCCACTCGACAAGCTGATCGCCGAAAACGTAGAGCTTCAGAAGGAGATCAGTAAGCTGGACCGTCGCAGCAAGTTCCTGCCGGGCGAAGTCGCCAAGCGAGTCTTGCACGCTCAGGTCCACATCCTGAATGAAGAACAGGCACCCAACGCATTTGCCAGCGTGACGAGTCCACTGGGCACACAGACTTCCGAGACATTCCGGTTACTTGGTGAGACCGACCCCGTGTCGATCGAGCCTGATCAGGACCCGCGGCAAACAGTCGTTGACTGGCTCCGCCGACCCGACAATCCGTTCTTCACCCGAGCGATCATGAATCGAGTGTGGGCGCATTACTTCGGACGCGGCATCGTGGATCCGCCGGACGATCTGTCACCGTTCAATCCGCCCAGTCATCCGCAACTGCTCGATGATCTGTGTTCGGGATTCGTATCCAACAGTTACGACCTGAAAAGGCTGCATCGAATGATTCTCAACAGCCGCACGTATCAGCAGACGAGCCTTGCCAACGGTCGTTCCGATCCGGCGACCTATGCCGCATTTCCTTTACGACGTTTGCCGGCCGAAGTCCTGCTGGACGCACTCAATCAGGCGACCGGGACGAGTGAGAATCTGGATATGCGGTACTACCACTGGCCCGAAGAGATGCGCACGGTCGAGATTCCCTACATGCCGCGGAATTCGTTTGTCGCGTTCATGCTCGAGCAGTTCGGGCGACCCGATCGAAACAGCTCGATTCAGTGTGACTGCGAGTGCCAATCGGACGCGTCAATGTTGCAGGTGCTGAGCTTCGCGAACCATCCCCGCGTCTGGATGAAGATTGAAGACCCCACCGGGCTGGTGGCGAAAGTCGTCAAGCGGACGGCGGATCCGCAGCAGCAGATCGAGCGGCTGTATCTGAGTTCGGTCAGCCGCCCGCCGCTTGAAAGGGAAAACACAGCATGTCTTGAATACCTGAAGCAATCCGAAACGCCCGAGAAAGGCCTGCAGGGGTTTCTGTGGGGACTGATCAACACCAGAGAGTTTATATTGCAGCACTGATCAGCACGCCTCGCATTCGCGACTGAATAATCACACTGACATCGAGAAACCATCATGCTCGGATGTTCCAACTTCCAACAACACACACGCCGCAGCTTCCTCCGCATCGGCGGTTCATCGCTGTGCGGTGTGGGTCTGCTTGATCTGCTGCGTGCTGCAGAGTGCAGCGACCGGAGTTGAGCCAAAGGCCAAACAGATGATCGTGTGCTGGATGGCCCGCGGACCGCCACATACAGACATGTTCGATATGAAACCGGATTCGCCTGCGGATTATCGAGGCGAGTTCAGTCCGATCGCCACGAATCTTCCCGGCCTGGAAGTCGGCGAGTTGATGCCGAAGCTGGCGCAGCGGGCTGACAAATACACGGTGATCCGGTCCATCACGACGATGAACAAACCGGGTGATCACAGTCGGGCTCCGATGTACTGGCTGACTGGCAATCCACGTCTTCCGAGCGGAACAGCGAAGTACCCGATGATCGGCAGCGTGATCTCGAAGCTGCAACCTAGCCCGAGCGACGTGCCGTCATTCTCCGTGCTGGGCAAGATCGACCACCACATCGGGAACTCCATCGCCAGCAGCAATCTGGGTCCGTCGTACAACCCGTTTATCTTTGATCCGCTCGAGTCCAAAGACGACATCGCAAAGATGCTGTCTCCGCAGATGGAATTGCCAGCCTTCGCCCGTAATGCGGAACTGTTGAAGGCGCTTGACCTGCGATTGCGAGGCCAGGACCGCGTCGATCCGCTGATTGTCGGACTCGACAAGTACCAGCAGACCGCGTTCGACATGCTGCGTTCGCCCCGACTGCGCGAGGCACTCGATCTTTCGAAAGAGAGTGACGAGACGATCGCCCGGTACAAAGACAGTCACCTGGAGAAGTACCGGTATCCGTCCGGCAACCCCCTGCACTTTCTGTTGTCGCGGCGTTTGATTGAAGCCGGAGTACCCATCGTGCATTTCAGCCTGGGTTACTGGGACTGGCACGGGCAGAATTTTGTTGCCGGCCGCCAGCAGATCCCGATGTTCGACAGTGGACTGTCAGCGTTGCTGGACGATCTCGATGACCGCGGTCTGCTGGATTCGACGATCGTCCTGGCTCTCGGGGAAATGGGCAGGAAGCCGAAGTGCGGCACCAAAGAAGGCGCGGGACGTGATCACTGGGACTACGCCCAGTTCGTGCTGGCAGCCGGCGGCGGATTCAAACGCGGCCACATTGTCGGTGCGACGGACAAACTGGGCGAACAGGTGTCGGACGACTTTTACAAAGTCGAGAGCTTCGGTCGCACGCTGTACCACCTGCTGGGCATCGACGCCGACACGATTGTGCACACGCTCAATGATCGGCCAGTGAAGCTGATTGCCGAAGATGCGCCGCTGGTTAAAGACGCGCTTGTGTAGTTTTCCGTAATCACCAGGCGGAAGGGTGTAACGTCGGGCGGCGCTTCTGGAGCTTCCTGACGGGTCGGGTAAGATATCGAGAACATCTGCTGTATTTGCAGTGTTCCCATTCGTTCCCGGTACCCCGGTTCCGTCGCCATGAGACGATTTCTGTCCTGCTTGATCCTGATCACGCTGGTCGGGATTCCTGCTTGCCTGTCCGCCCAGGACGTAGCTGAAGCCCCGATTGTGCCGCCCGGTAAAGGCCCGACGCGGATCATCCGGCCATTCAACGGAGAGAACCTGGACGGCTGGCGGGGTCACATCGACGAGTACTGGCACGTCGAAGAGGGTGAAGACGGGCCAGAGATTGTTGGGCGCAACACCGACGAAGTTCCCGTCAGCACCCACCTGCTCACGTCGGTGGATTTCTCCGACTTTCGATTCACGTTTGATTTCAAACTCGCTGAGTCGGAAATGCACTCGGGTGTGGCACTGTGGGGCCGCGTTGCTCCCGACGAAGGTGATGAGTTCACGTACGCGGGGCATCTGGTCATGTTCCCATCGAACTATGGTTTTTATGACCTGTATGGCCGCAAGCTGATCCATGAGAACGCAGAAGCTGCCAAAGCCGTCGGCCATCAGCATGACTGGAACAAGGTCGAGATTCTGGCTCAGGGCAATCGCATTCGGTTTGCTTTGAACGGCACCCTGGTTTCGGACTGGCGCGAGCCGGAACCAGATCGCATCGAGGCTGGGCCCATCGGCCTGCAACTGCATTCGAACAAGGAATCGCAGGAAGTGCGCTTCCGGAATCTGCAGCTGGAGACCTTCCCACGGGAAGGCCTGGTGACAGCGGATGAAGCGGCCGTCGTTGACACCGGGCCGCCGGAACGGAACGTCCAGCCGGGTGCCCCGGAAGTCTGGACGCAACACACCAAAGCCGTTCTCCCCGGGGAATTGTTGAAACGCGTCATTCACCCGAAGTTGGGTCTGACCACGATGGGTTTTAAGGAAGCCGACACAGTCCCGCTGTACGCCATCCTGCAGAAAGCGCGAGAGCTGGACATCGGGACGATTCGCAAGGCCGCGGCCGAGTTTCAGCAACAACGCCAGAACGAGGCTTTCGATGGACGCTACAAGGACGTCCCGTCATACGACTTTCCGGTGATTGTGGATTTGTTTAAGGACAAAGAGCAGGACCAGAATTCGCCCATTTATCATGGCAAGCTGGTAACGCTGCGCGGGCACGTGCGTCGATTGGTCCGCATTCCTGTTCGCCCGGAGGAAACGCCCTATGACCTGGACCACTACTACGAAGTCTGGCTGTATGACAGACACGCGCAGGAAAACCCCGTGATGATTTTGTGCACGAGCCTGGCTGAGGGCCTGACCGCACACCAACACGGCACCGACATTCAAATCGATCACTGCTACGCCACCGGATACTTCTTCAAGAACTTTGGCTACAAAGCTAAGGATTCGACCCGATTCGCTCCGGTGTTCATCGCTCAGGAGCTGTTTCATCGACCGCCCGAATCCGGCGGTAATCCGTTTGCGCTGGGGCTCAGCGCCAAGATGCAACTTGCAGTGGCCGCAGTCGTATTGCTGATGGCTGGTCGGTTCGGCTTCAATCTCTGGCGGAAAAGTCAGGCTGAGGAGTTACAGCGACAGGACGTCAAGAAACTGGTCGAGACGAATCAGGACGAGCCCACTTTTGACAATGTGATCGACACTGGGGGAGCATTGCAGCTTCCACCCGAAATGACGCAGGCAGCAGATGCCGCTGCCATTGCAGAGTCGGGCGAGAAAACTGTGTCCGAGTCAGGGACACCGGACGCGACGGACGAACCAGTGGGGAAAGGTCCAGACCCCAGCGATTCAAGCTCCGAATCGTCTGATGGTGGCGGCGAGGCTGTTGAAAAGGAGACGGGTCATACTGACCCCGAAACTCCGACTCCTGCCGTGAACGGATCCGTGGACGAGCCTTCAGCCGAGTCCGACGAATCGTCTGCCGGCGATAAGCCCGTAGAAACCGAGACGCGTGATAGCGGCACGGAAACTCAGACTTCTGCGGCGCCGAAGTCTGCCGACTTAACGCTCGAGGAACGTGGCACTTCAAGCTGAACTGGCAATTTATTCGGGTTAAAGAACCTGTGCCGGTTGTGCCGATTATCTCGAAGAGATCCCGCGTGGGGTTTTCCCATGTGCCTGCGGTTTTGCATCGCGGACAGCTCGGTGCTGGTCGCCGACGACCTTGGGCTGCGTGCTGAAAATCACGGCGAAAATCTTGAGGACTGGGTGTGCTGACCCGTGTTTTTCTGCAAGTTCGTGACACCTTTGATGATCAGCGAAACGCTGATGCGGCAGGGAGGCGATTCTCCGCACGCTGACAATCGGAGTCAGTCAACCCCTGCGTATCCCGACAAGCGGACTCAAGCAACTCAGGCGAATCAGTCGACTGATTAATTCACCGAATGCGGACAGCCGTAAATCCAGCACCTTGTTCGACGACGCGAACGAAGACAGAACAACGACACGAGTCAATCAACCAGTTGGCCAGCCAGCAGCGAAGTATCGCACCGGGGAAATCTCATGCAGCGCAGTATGAATGTTCTGGCGCTCGTTAAGGACTCGGAGCGGTACGTGTTCCTGTACGACGACGACAGCGTGGCCAGTCTGTTGCAGCAACTGGGCCGATACGCTGCGGACCGCAGCTTGAGCTTCACCTGGTACGATGCGGCCGTTCTAAGTCAAAAAGTCCGCCGTCTGCGCGAAGAATCCGAGGCTGAGGGGCATAACCGCCTGCGCGAGTCTGCATGACCCATGGAACGTGCGATCGAGGGCTTTCTGCGGTACCTGCGGATCGAGCGAAACTCATCGCCGCTGACCATCAAGTCGTACGCGGAAGACCTTGCGAGTCTGCTGGAGTTCTTTCGCGAACGCATTGGCTACATGCCGGATGTGGCACAGGTGAGTATCGGAATCCTGCGGGCCTACGTCGCCTACCTGCATGAATGCGAGTATGCGAAAACAACAGTCGCACGTCGACTGGCCTGCCTGCGCAGCCTGTTCCGCTACTGCGAGCGTGAGGGACTGGTGTCGTCCAATCCGGCCAAGGCACTCAGGACCCCGCGGACCGGTCGCAAACTGCCAGGTCTCCTGTCGGCCGATCAGCTCGCGAAACTGCTGGAAGCACCGCCAGCCAATGAGCCCATGGGACTTCGCGACCGGGCGATCCTTGAAACGATGTACTCAGCCGGACTGCGTGTCGCAGAATTGGTCGGACTCGATGTTTCCAGCTGGGAACGCGACTCGGACGTCCTGCGCGTGATGGGTAAGGGGCGCCGCGAACGCATCAGCCCACTGGGTCGCTACGCAGCGAAGGCACTGTCCAACTGGATTGATGTGCGGACACCCGACCCCCACAGCAGTGATGCGGACGCGATGTTCCTTAACAAATTCGGCAAGCGCCTCACCACACGCAGCATCGGCCGGATGCTCGACAAGTGGCTGCAGCACACTGGTCTGGATCGCCATGTGACACCGCACACACTTCGACACAGCTTTGCGACTCACATGCTGGACGGAGGCGCCGATCTGCGCATCGTGCAGGAACTTCTAGGGCATCGCAGTCTGACGACAACACAGATCTACACGCACGTCAGCACACGACGCCTGCACGAGACATACGACAAGGCGCATCCCCAGTCGTCAAAGAACAAGCGGGGCCGTCGTAAGTAGGCGACGATCGCGTCTCGTCAGAAAATGATTTCCCAAACCTTGCGAGGTCTTGCTGATGGATCTTCAGCTTGAGAGCAAAGTCGTTCTCGTGACGGGCGGTTCCAAGGGGATTGGCGAGGGGATCGTCCGGACGTTTCTGGCTGAAGGGGCTCGCGTGGCGAATGTGAATCGCAGCGTGGCTGAAGGCCAGGCGATGGAAGCCGAATACGCCGCGAAAGGACAGGACTGCTTCTTCATACAGGGAGACCTGTCCGACACCGAAGTCTGCCGAAGTACAGTCGAAGCAGCCATTCAGAAGTTCGGCCGGATTGATGTTCTGGTTAACAACGCCGGAGTGAATGACGGAGTCTCGCTGGATGCCGGGCCGGACGATTTCGTCGAGTCGTTGCGCCGCAATCTGGTCCACTATTACGCGCTGGTGCATTACGCCCGTGAAGAGCTGCAAAAGGCTGGCGGCTCGGTCATCACCATCGGCT
>CAYSJO010000302.1:0-13983 GCA_964431285.1 uncultured Planctomycetaceae bacterium | reverse complement strand
GATATAGACTCCGCCACGCGTCGGCGGTCGGTGATGTGACAGCTGATTTGCTTTTCTGGGCCCTTGCATCAGGACAATTGGAAGGAGCAGGATTTATGCTGACTTTCGAGACTAGCAGGCGATATCGGGACTGTGATGGAGGCACGCGTCGCGACTTTTTGAAAGTCGGAGCACTCGGGGCCTCCTCCCTTACGTTGGCCGATTTGATGCGGGCTCGGTCGCAAGCGGTCAGCAACGGTGCCCCCTTGGCAGACACGTCCGTAATCTGGGTCTGGCTGGGTGGTGGGCCAACTCACGTTGAAACCTTTGACCCCAAGATGACTGCTCCGAAAGAGTACCGGAGCACCACGGGCGAAGTCTCCACAAACCTGCCGGGCGTCACGCTGGGTGGGAACTTCTCAAAGATGGGGCAGGTTGCCGACAAGCTGGCCTTCGTTCGGTCGTTCGCACATACGAACAGCGGGCACGGTGGCGGCACGCACTGGCTGATGACCGGTTACGACAACCGAAATGTCGACAACGGTGGCCTGCCGACGCGGCCGTCAATGGGTTCGATCCTGTCTCGAGTGCGTGGCTCAAATCACCCACAAACCGGGATGCCGACGTACGTGCGACTGGGCGGCATTGGCTCAGATGGTGCCGCGTTCCTGGGAGCGGCCAACAGCCCGTTCGACCCGGCTGGACAGGCCCGGAAGAACATGGCGCTGACCATCAAGCAGAACCGCCTGGATAACCGGCGTGCTCTGCTGAGTGGCTTGGACAACATTAACCGTCAGGTCGACAGCACTGGCCTGATGGAAGGCCTGGACGCGTTCGAGCAGCAGGCATTCAGCTTGGTACTGAGTCGATCGCAACGGGCGTTCGATCTGAAGTACGAAGACCCGCGTGTGGCGTCACTCTACGGTGGCGGACTCGGCCAGCAGATGCTGCGAGCCCGGCGACTGGTCGAAGCTGGCGCTGGTTTTGTCACCGTGTCTTACGGTGGCTGGGATATGCACGGCAAGATTCAGGAGAGCATGAACAAGAGGGCGGGTCAGCTCGACCACGCCGTACATGCTCTGATTGAAGACCTGAACCAGCGAAGCATGGATCGCAACGTACTGGTGGTCATCAGCGGAGAATTCGGCCGTACGCCGAAGATCAACAAGAATGCTGGGCGAGATCACTGGGCTCCGTTGACCACGCTGGCTCTGTCCGGCGGTGGGCTGCAAATGGGTCAGGTCATCGGTGAATCGGCCTCCAAGGTCGACGTCCCGAAGACAGCGCCGATTCGTCCATCCGACCTGATGGCGACAGTGTTCCAGGTGCTTGGCGTCGATCCGAAGATTCAGTTCTTCAACGAAGCCGGACGCCCGGTTTACATGCTGGAAAATGGCCGCCCGATTCGGGAACTCGTGTAACTGATGCGTTTCGCTGAGGTAATGATTCAGAGGCCGGCTTTCATTATGGAAGCCGGCCTCTTTCTGTTGACACGAGGCCCGGGAAGGAGCGGCACTGGGTCGTCCCGTAGAACGTGTTCGGAAACCATGCAATCCAGATCGGAGACCGATTGCAGCTCCTGTCTGCACGGTTTATTTCGACGGGACGCCGCCAGATTCCGACATGCTTGTGTCGAGTTCCTCGTCCTCGGACTTCAAACCGAACAGCGAAGTGTTACCGAACTTCTGCTCGCACTTGGGGCACTTGGCTTTCGCGATTCCCTTCCCAGTCGCTCCGCCCAGCTTCTCTTTCTTGCGAGACTCTTCGCTCACAACCAGCCCGCAGGCCTGGCATTTGCGCCCAATGAGCTCCAGTTCCATTGCTGAGTCGGCATGGTGGAACTCGGACACTTCGATCGATTTGAGTGCCCGATCGCTGTAGTGACATTTGTGATCAGTGAAGTCGTCACTCAGCGGGACACCCTCTGCCTGACCAAAGTTGGCAAACTCAAATTTCTCTGCGACCAGACTGGAAAACGTACGAAAGTCGCTCAAGTGGAACACCAGAAACATGATGTCCTGTGTGTCCTGATCGGCTGCGGTTACTGGTAGTCGTACGGCAATGCGCCCGTCTCCAAAGACGGGAACGCCGGCAAACATCGATTCGTGCGCATAGATAGCCGGCTGAACTATCTGGGATTTGCGAACATCTTCAGCGGTGTAGAACCGATAGCCGGCGGCAGGCAGGTCGAGCAGCTCTTTGTCGAGCCGCAGGTAATCCTCGACATCGACTCGCAGTTCCTCTCGTTTCTTCTTGTTTTTCTCTCCTGCGAACAGACCAGCGTTCTGCTTACCATGGACAATCATGAGAACGCCCTCGTCCGTGGAGCAGACATCGACCTCATGAAAGGCGCTTGCGAGACTGCCTAGCTTAAGCTTGAGTTTTGCTGGGTCAAGCTTGTGCAGGTGCAGATCGAGAGACCAGTTGTCGTAACGACTGACCTTCTTGTTCGCTTCGGCCGCCTCGAGCTTTGCTCTGCGTTCGGCTTCCCAGTCCTGGACCGGAACCAGAAACATCGATTTGCACTTGGGACACCGGCCAGTCAGTCCGCGGTACTTCTCGTCGACCTGAATTCGATGTCCGTTAGGACAAAAAACGGCAACGTAGCCCGCCATCGCGCCCGCTAGACGACGGGCTTTGCCTTTCTCCCGCTTTGCCTTCCGGATCCGCTTCTTAGACTCCCGCTCTTCCTGGAGAGCAATATCCAGAAGCGGATCACCCGTCGAGGCAGGCGCTTCATCCTCTTCCGCCTCAGTTTTCGATGGAGCAGTTTTTTTCGATTTGCGTTTCTTCGCGGCCAGGCCACTGTCGGGCGTATCCGTAACCGCAGTCTCGCCAGCGGCGTCGAATTTTTCGGGCTCCGTCAGGCCGTACGTTCCTTCTAATTGAGTCTCGTCTGGAGCTGCCTGCGTCTCTGATTCGGCCTCATCCTCCACTCGAGCAGCGTCGGCTCGAGCGGTCGCATCTGCGACAGCTCGATCGAGGTCCTCCTGGGACGGTTCCGCAACTGGAGCCGGCAACAGTTCCTGTTCGAGCTCCCGTTCGAGCACCTCCTGCTGACGGGCCACCTGCTCGGGTGTCAGGAAGTCCAGTCCGTCACCGAGAATAAAGTCGTCCGGACTGGCAATCTCAGTCTCGTCATCCACAGGCAATGGAATAGAGTCGTCATCGACTTGGCTGTTGGTCACCTTCTGCGAGGCATCGAGCATCTTCTCGTACTTCTCGGCGATTTCGCCGCGAAGAAAACCACCGCAGCGCCAGCAGCGCACAAGCCCACTGCGCACTTCCTCCCCACAGTCGGGGCATGCGACCAGATCAGCCGCAGTCCGTTCCACCGTAGGCAGATCCTGAACGACGGCAACCACTTTTTCGGGCTTCATTACGTGCTGACAGGTCGGACACTGAGCTGTATCGCTCAGAATCAGTGACTTGCACGATGGACACGAAACTATGGAAACGCTCATGCCGACGAATCTGAATCAAGTTCGGTCAACGAGGAAACTACTTACGACCGGCACAACAACTCGTACCGGCGACCTGTAAAACTGACAAATGCAGACGCATATTGTCATGTTATGAGTTTATTCTTCCTGAGTAATCTTTGCTCTGCGGGTTACCACCCGCAACCAAAACGTAGCCACTCTACCAGACCAGCAACGGGAAATCATTCCGGAAGGGCGGCTCACAAGCGGCGCGGGATTGAATTCAGTTCAGAGTTCCAGGCTATCTCGCAACGTATAGAACGACCGGGGCAGCGAGCACCTTAGATCCCTGGCAGGCGATCGATCCCGTTGTAGACTTCCGCCTTCTCGAAACTCCAGGAGGCGACCATGCGATGTATCGGAAGTTCTTTGGTGATTTTGTGGATAGTGGGACTGACTGTCGCCTCGGCCGGAGACTGGCCGCAGATCCTGGGCCCGGACCGCAATGGGATCGCCCGTGATGAAAACCTGG
Source organism: uncultured Planctomycetaceae bacterium (assembly GCA_964431285.1). Lineage (GTDB taxonomy): Bacteria > Planctomycetota > Planctomycetia > Planctomycetales > Planctomycetaceae > CAUZFZ01. The sequence continues at coordinate 10,050 of CAYSJO010000302.1, read as the reverse complement.
CAGGGAGTTGGTCAAAAGACGGCCCGGACACCGTATGGCAACGACCAGTGGGCAGCGGCTTTTCGGCGATTTCCGTGGCTGGTGGAAAAGCAGTGCTGTTTCACCGTAAGGGGCGTGAGGAAATCGCGGAGGCGCTCGACTCGAAGACTGGGAAGACCATCTGGTCGCAGTCATTCCCTGCCACGTACGTGCCGTCATTCACGAGCGACTCCGGCCCACGCGCGACTCCGTTGATTCGCGATGGTCGGGTGTATCTGTATGGAGCCCAGGCGGCGATTTACTGTCTGGACATGTCCAACGGCAAAGTGCTGTGGCAGCGGGATGCGTACGAGGATTACAGCAGTAAACGACCGAGTCGCGGCGAACCGGCGGAGGGGTATTTCGGATTTGGCAGTTCACCGATTCTGGAGGGCAACCGTCTGCTGATCAACATTGGCGGGTCGACCAAGGAAGCGGGAATTGTCGCCTTCGATGCCACCACGGGAAAAACGTTGTGGAAGGCCACCGATGAGCGTGCCAGTTACTCGTCTCCCGTCGCGGCGACGATTGGCGGGCAGCGACATGTCATTTTCGCGACGCGTCTGAATGTCGTCTCGGTTGACCCGGCTGACGGACGAGTCCTGTTTCGATTTCCGTTTGGACGACTTGGCCCGGCCGCCACGGGGGCGAGTCCTGTTGTGCTCGGTGACACTGTCTTCGTGTCGGCGAGTTACGGATTTGGTGCCGTGCTTGCCAGAACGGGCGCGTCCGGCGCGATCGAGGTCTGGTCCGATGACGAGGTCATGTCGAGTCAGTACACGACCTGCGTGCGGAAGGGCGAATCGCTGATCGGGATCCACGGTCGGCAGGACCAGGGTTTCGCGGCCGTGCGCTGCTTCAATCCGAAGACGAAGCAGATTGCCTGGACCAAAGAGGATTTCGGTTATGCGACATTGATTCTGGCTGACGACAAACTGGTCATCATGACGACGGACGGTGAACTCGTCCTCGCGGAAGCGAATACAAAGAAGTACGTTGAACTGGCACGCACGCGGTTATTCAACAGCACGAGCCGTGCCATGCCGGCGCTCAGTAACGGATTGCTGTTCGTACGCGATACCGCGACGCTGAAGTGCATCAACCTCAGCGATCAAAATGGCGGCTGAGTGTCCTCAGGCGGCGCACCTGGTGAGAGATAACACCGCCGCTGACAATGAGGATTGCGGCAAAGATCATCGGGTAATGCGCAGGGATTGCTTCGTCGGGACACATCCACAGAAAGGCGGCATACGAGACCAGCGAGACGCTCGTCATGAACAGTACGAGACTCTCCTGGAAGAACAGACCGGATGCCGCAATCAGCATGGGATAGACCACAACCAGCGGACCCACCGGCGGCCCGGCCAGCACCAGCATTCGTGTGAGAAAAAGCGCGTCGGAAGCCAGCCAGCAGTAGCGGGACACGCTGGCCAGCGCATCGCTGCGCTGCAGTCGCTGAAAGATGAACGCTGCGAGTGCCCAGAACCCAAGTAGCCGAAGGAAGGCGTCGCGCGTGGCAGACTCGATATCGCCGTTCAAAAACGCGGATTCCAGAATGCCCGTGCCGACGATCAGTGCGGCCCAGCGAAACGCCAGCGCAGGTTCTCGCCGCAACCACCGGCGCAGTCGGTGTGTCAGCCCCCGAGTCCCCGCGGTGACGGGCTCACCCAAAAGGAACCGGTCGAGGTCATCGGCCATCTCTCCAGCAGATGAATACCGCTGCTCAGGGTTCTTCTCGAGGCTCTTCAGGCAGATCGCTTCGATCTCGCGAGGGATGTTCGGATTGATCCGTCCGGGAAGTTCCGGATCGGCTTCGGTCACAAGCAGTAGCGTCTCCATGGCGTTGGAACCGCGATGCGGGAGTTTCCCCGTGAGTGCTTCGTACAGAATGACACCGATACTGTAGATATCGCTGGCCGGACTGACTTCGCCGGCTTTTCCAGCGGCCTGTTCGGGAGACATGTAATTCGGTGTGCCGACAATAGCTCCGGAATCCGTACGCATGCCATCGGATGAGGTGACGCGTGCGAGGCCGAAATCTGTAACCCGCGGAACTCCCTCATCGAGCAGGATGTTCGATGGCTTGATGTCCCGATGCACGATGCCTTCCGAGTGCAGATGCGCGGCTGCCCGAGCCACATCACGAACGACACGAGCGGCTTCATCAAAAGTGAGCGGTGCATCACCATTCAGTTCGGACGGTTCTGGTTCGCCGCTGACATCCAGATGCGACCGCGACGACACACTTGACGAGTGCCGCGGCTCTTCGCGAGCCGGGCCGGCGGCCAGCAGTTCTGACAAACTGGGTCCTTCGACACAGTCCATCGAGAAGAAGTGCTGTCCGTTGACTTCGCCGACTTCGTGGATTCCGACGATGTTCCGGTGACGCAGTCGACCAGCGGCCTGAGCTTCCTGATAGAACCGACGAATGTCGTCCTCGTTGGCCAGGCGGTTCACGAGGATCATCTTGACGGCGACGACGCGATCAAGGTCTGTCTGTCGGGCTCGAAAGACAACTCCCATGCCGCCACGGCCAATCTCTGCCAGCAGTTCGTATTGACCAAACACACGCGTGACCGGCTGGCCGTCAGTGTGTTCGACCCGTGTCCCTGGCTGGTTCTCCACCTGGGTCACATCAAGTGGATCGACATCATCAGACGGTCCTGCCGCCAGCGCTTCAAGCAGCAATGACCCAAACTCGCGGTCGGGAGACATCGCATCCAGCGCGGTCACAGGTTCGGCGAATTCGGCCAGCTCCGGATGTGCTTCCAGCAGGGCATCGCAACTTGCGTCATCGCCCAGATGCAGCGCTGACACGTAGCGATCCAGCAGGTCGGCTAGCAGGCTGTCTGGATCGTCCGATCGGTGAGCACTCAACGTCATTCGGCCTCAATCTGAGGAGCCAGCGTGAAGCTCACGTATTGAAACCCGGACACATTCGGTGCGAGCGTCGTCGATGTTGCGTATGTTGCCGTCGGCAGGAAATGGTGCTCGATTACCTGAAATGCCGGCAGCAGCGCGAGATTGGGCGTGGTGCCACCGGTCGCACCGCCGGCTTTCAGCAACGTGTACATTGCCCGTAACTGCTCTGAGTTTCGTTGGATCCCCAGTATCGAGCTGCGAGGCGGCAAGTGCTCAGCCAGCCGACGGTAGTCCTGCGAGCCGCTTAACTTCGGTGCTGTGGGATCCACTGACAACACCTGTTCGACGAGGGCCACGTTCTGCGAGACGAGCAGTTGATCGCCATTGAGTGCCAGATGCATCGTCTTTTTTGCGGGGTTCGTATAAGCCACAATCGTGGAACCTCCGACGGTCCGTTTCGCCAGATTCTCGCTCTCCAGGTTTGCCAGTCGATCGAAAATTACCCCTGCGGCTGAGGCGTCTTTCACACTGGCTACCAGCAGGATCGCTCCTTCCAGGTCCTGACTTTCAGGATCAGGCGGGCTCTGCAGGACGAACAATCGGCCAGTCAGTTGACCGAAAACATCGCGACCCAAGTGAATCATCGGTCCGTCGGGATCGTTAGCAACCGCATCAATGGCCGAGTCGAATTTGCCGAGGCCCATCAGTTCGTTCGCCAGACCGCGCAATGACAACCAGCCGCCGTCGGCATCCCAGTTCATCACCAGGCACCCCGAGACACTGTCTGGCACCCAGGCCGGTACGGTCACTGAGTCCACGGGGAAATTCAGCAGACCGAGGATTCCGGTTACGGGAGTCTTCACCACGCCAACCGTGCGGCTGATTGAGTCGAAGGTGCCCGTTGCGAAGTCGATCGATCCGCCCACACCCTGAAACCGATCAAACTCCAGCGATTCAAGCCGGCTCGCGAGCGGCGAAGGCTTGTCTCCACCAAGCACGCCCTGCAGGAAGCCAACGGGGTCGAGATACCATTCCAAAGCCGGCAACCGATCACCATCGCGTGTCGCGGTCGCGACATGCTGAGCCTGCGCATTGGTGGCGAACGAGCCTGGTGGCGTTCCGTCCCAGCGATCCAGGATTTCCCGTAGCAACGGCAACGAGTTTGTTGCGACCAGTCGCTGACCCTGCACAACGAAAGCCTGCTGGGCCATTTCCGGAGCGTCACCTGGTTTGTCGGAGATAACGCGGATCGAAACCTGATTGTGCGTGACATCCTGGACGTTTTTTTTCGCGGTGGTGGCTCGCTCGACGATCGACGCGACGAGGCGGTCCAGGACGGCCTGTTGTGAAAACCCGACACTCGCAGCGAATTCCGTCTTACCACCCTGAGGCTTCATCAGTGCGACGCTCAGCTCACCGGAAACCTCAATCAACAGATCCGGAATGGGAACAGCCGCATCGGCCAGTGCCAGTTTTTTCAGGACGTCGGCTCTGAAGTCCGCAACTGCAGGATCGGCCATGAGACGGCCCCACGCCGACTGACCAAAACGGTCACGTAGAACGCTTGTGTCGCCAACATGCAGCCAAGCCGTGACACGATCCGGCAACTGGTGCGAGAACGTGACGCCGCCCTGAGCGACCGAGCGTCCGGTTGTGAGAAGCACGAGAGTGAGTGTTGACAGCAGAACTGGTCGCAGCGAGTTAATCATGTCGGGTTGACCGTTCGAGTCCGAAGTCGTTGTTTGAGCAGCAAGTTCAGAACCGTAACTGAATTCGCAAGAATTCAGTCATCGACGATTCATCTGGATTCGTGCGAATCCAGCTACCAGTATTTCTTTTCGGCCGCTTGCCGATAACGACTTAGCCGTTTCGGTACACCATGTGGCACTGCACGCATTTCTGAGCTGCCTGTGACCTTTGCAGATCGAATTCCTCAAAGTTGCCCGCCTTCGCAGCACCGGACATGGCTTTGGCCGCGTCTCGAAATCCGTACGCGAAGCCGGTGAATTCTTCGTCGTTCGATGCTGGACCGTATCCATACCCTTCGACATTAAAGGCCTCACCAATTGCCGCCATCAGAGCTGCTTCCCGCTGAACGAGTTCGGCCTTATCAGTGAAGGTATCCTCGCTGCCGGCGTTGTTCTGCATCCATTCGAGCTGGCGTTCGATGACTTTCATCAGATAAGCCATTTCGGCTGCTTCCGATATGTCGGCCTCTTCTTCGGTCTCGGGTGGTGCCGCCGGATCATTGCCGTCAAGGATTTCGCAGATAGTCAGAAAGGAATCGTTGACTGCGTCGTAGCTCTTCTTACCCCGCCCCGTCGCCCCGCCAGTTACTTCGACCATGGCGACACCCAGCGCACGAATCAGGTGGGCGTTCTTTTTCCAGCCGATGTCGCCGTCGTGCTGTCGGCCAACTTCGGCCACAAACGACAGTGCCGATGCAAAGACCGAGATTTCGAGAAACGAGCTGTTATAGGCTCCCAGATTCACGAGTCGGGTCGACAGTTCGTTACGGAAGTTCTTGACGGATGCTTCGACCAGTTCTGCGGGCATCAGTTCCGCCCAGGCAACGGCGCCGCCACCTGCGGCTGTCGGTGGATCGTCCGCCGGTGGCGCCGCTGCAGTACCCATGTCGCCGTCCCCTTCTGACGGTTCCGCCTGCGGACCACCTCCTCCGCCTGTTCCCACTTCGCTTTGATCTGCGGCAATCTGGAGTGGACTGTCAAAGAACACGGCCAGGTTTGAGTTTGGTTTGGCAGACGTCGTCAGCGTCCCGCTTCCCGACTGTGCGGGATCGGCCGATGCAGTTCCTGCATCTGTCTCGACGTTCGGTTCGTCTCCACCGCCGCAACCGGACAGGCAACCAACAAACATGGCCAGACAGCCAGCGGTTGTCGCAAGTCTGAGAGGTGTCATGAGGTCGGTATCCTGCAAACGAATCCTGAGAGTGTTCTAACCGTTGCGGAAGACCATGTGACATTGAGCACATGCCTGGCCGACGTTCGACCGCTGTAGATCAAATCCTGTGAAGTTGCCGCCTTTCGCGGCCTTGACGCCTGCGTTCGCCGCGTCACGCATCGTGTCTGAGTACCCGGAGAACTCTTCGTCAACCTCGGCCGGACCGTATCCATAATCTTCCAGGTTGAAGACCACGGCGAGCGTGGCCAGCAGACTCGTTTCTCGCTGAGCTCGCTCTGCATTCTCCGTGAATTTTTCCTCGCTGCCCACATTTGTCGACAACCAGCCCATGCCTTTTTCCGCCCGCTTCATGAGATAGCCGAGTTCAGCGACCTCGTTGTAATCACCAACCTCGTCTTCCGCCTCAGGAAGTTCAGGCGGCTCGTTGCCATCCAGTAAATCGCAGATCTTGAGGAACGCTTCGTTCGTTTTCGTGTACCCGCCTCGACCGCGGGCCTGCCCCGAGCTGGTCATCGCAACCATATCGCCGGCAAGAACTCGAATGTACTTCGCCTGGTCTTTCCAGCCGATATCGCCGTCGTGATCGATGGCGATCTGAGCCAGCAGGGCCATCGTCGAACCGAAAATCGGAATCTCAAGGTACGACGAGTTGTAGCTGCCGAGGCTGGTCAGCTTCCCGGCAAAGTCGTTTCGAATCGCCTTGACTTCACCTTCGATCGCCTCAGCCGAAATCAACTCTGACCAGACGATAGCGCCGCCGGTTTCCGGATCTGGTTCCGGTTCAGCTGGCTTCGATTTGGGATCGCGTGGTGGTGGTGGCGGAGGAGGTGGCGGTCCAACGAGTTCCCCATACACATCCAGGGGGATGCCATCGATGTTCGGCCGACTGTCGACGGATGCGACCAGTGTTTCACCAGAAGCAGCCGCTGGTGTCTGTGCAGTTCCGGGAGTCTCATTCGACGGTTGATCGGGAGCCGAATCGCCACAACCTGCAACGACGAAAGTGACGATCATGGCCAGGCACGCAGGGATGCATCGCGTTTCGGTCGACACTGTCATCACGAGTTCTCCTTCACCGCCCACTGAACGCTCCAGATTCACAGAACCCGGCTGGTGACAATTATGGAACGGTGGGGGCAGGCTTTCAACGTGGTTCAGACCTGAGGAGCCGGTTGGTGACGATTCAGCAAATCGACCACCACAGTATCCATCAGGCTCTCAGCAATTCGGCTGGCGTTCTCGAAGTTGTGAGTGCGGCTGTGTTCGTGCGGGACAGAAATCACGAACGCTCCCGCGGCCGCAGCCGCATTCGTACCGGCTTCACTGTCTTCAAACACGAGCAATTCCGACGCCGGCACACCGTGACGTGCAGCAGCCATGAGATAAATCTCTGGGTGAGGCTTCCCGTTCTGAACATCCTCGGCCGTCAGCGCAAAGGCAAATTGCGGCAGCAGTTCGAAGCGACTCATCAGGTCAACCTGATAATCGCGCGGCGAGGAAGTTACAACGGCCCGGGGAATCTCCAGCGATTCGAGCAGGCCCAGTACTTCGAACAGGCCGGGCATCGGCTCAAGATGCTCATCCAGCAGACCGAAGAATTCGGCGAAAGCTTCTGCCTGCAGGTCGTCGACCGAATCACGAATCCCGCACAGTTCCCGCATGATTTGCATGCCCTCGGGCGCACGCCGTCCCATCATTCGCCGCATAAGGTCGGGCGGCACCTCAAGACCACGCCGGTTCAGCATGTTGTCTGCAGCACGGGCGAACACGTGCTCGGTGTTGAACATCAAACCGTCGAGATCGAATGCAACGGCACTGATCTGCTCAGGAAAACCGGGGCACATGGGCATTGCGCAAAGAGACCTTTCGAGTTCACGTGTCAATTCCCCACCAGCGCACAGATGCCGGGGGCAATAGAGCCTCGCAAAGACATCAACCCACGTCGAGCCTGCGGAACAATCCTCGTGGGCACTTCCAGGTTTCCGGACGTCCGACCGTTAAATGCGTTGTGATCCGTATTCAACCAGCAGATGGTGCCGTCGGACGTGCGGATCACCAGCATCACGGGGTACTCGTGAGCGATCCAGTACTCGGCCCATCGTGCGTTCTTAATCTGAAAGATCTCCCGTCCGTCGCGCTGCCGGTCGCGGAGGTGCGAATCGCCGCTGGGCAACGCCACGCCGTGAATCGCTCGACGGCGACATGCGTGATCAGGTCGGGCTTTGCCGGCTTCGTTTCGTCCTGCTCGTCGTCGCCAGCAATCCGGCTGGCCGCGTCGTCTTCGACGAACGTTTCCATAAGCTGCACCAGGTAGCCGGTTCCTTTGTGCTTGTTGTAACGCGCGTCGGGATCGGCCGGGCTGATGACGGTGTCGCAGTCCGTCGTTCGAGGTGGCCTGATCGCGACATCACCAGCCGAACCGTCAACGACTTCACACTGTTCCTCAAAGATTCGCTGCAACAGTTCATAGCTTTGCAGCTTCGCCGCTTGACTATCACGGAACTGCTCAAGCAACATGAAGACATCTCCCGCCGCTTCCGGAAGGCGCCTTTTCGATTCACTCGGACGGGTATCAGCGAAACAGCCGTCGCCCTGGCGCTCCACGTACCTGCGAAGTATCTCCGCATCCACACGTAGAGCGCACGCTCTTTCCGCTTCAGTTCACGCAGAAACTTACTGACCGCCTCGACCAGAATCCCCAGCCGCGTCAGACCGCGAATCGCCGATTTGACCGTTGTCGAATCCAGACGCTGCCGTCGCGTATCAACGCCGACTTTCTCAATCAGCTGGTCGGTCAGCGTCCGAAACAGCACTTCTTCCAGCCCCGCGTCCATTAGCCGCGTTCGATAATTGCGAACAGTCCGTTCGCAGAGATACGCGTCCGGCTCATGTCGAATATCGAGTGCGTAATACCATGCGATATTCAATGCGACCGCCTCAGACGTCTGCTGATCGGTCAGATCATGCAACTGCTGCAAGATCAATGCCCCCAGCGCCACCGACAGATCTTTACTCGGTCGCCCGTGGCCATCGCGAAACCCGACTGCCAGTTCTCTGACCGGCAAATGCACGAGCAGATACTCCCGGAACACGCCAGCTCAGCTCCAGCAACCGACACCGCTTCGCTCCCAGATAATCCCACGAATCGAACAACTCACGGCTCTGATGGTCTCGGATAGTCAACACCCTGCCAGGGTGGCGCGATTCCGGATCCCAACAAGACCAGTCTCAACGACTTTTTGCCGGCCCATCAATTGTTTTGTTTTCTGAGAATAGCTTCTTCCTCCAGGCAGATGGGTTGCCTCTTGTGATCGGTCGTCATCTCTGCTGGTTGTTCACGCGTTGTTCTGCGGACCAAAGCTCCTGCAGTTTTTTCCAGGTCTCGTCGCCCCGCTTCGAAGCGGCGACCGCCTGGGCATTTCGGCCGGGCTGCCCGCCTCGAACGTCAACTTGTCGGCATACCTGTCTCCGTGCATGAAATCGCCGAGCGAACGGACTCCGGATCTGCTTCTTTCATGACAGAAGACGCACCCCCCTAAGATTCGGCGTCAGTTTCTGAGCGTCGGTCGTGCTCCATGCTTCAAGCGGGTCCACTTTTCCGCCAGAGCCGGCTGCGATTGTCTGGAATCGAAAATCCTGTGGGCCCAGCGCCTTCATCGCGAACTTGCCCTCTTTGAGCTGTTCTGGTTGCATGACGAATTCGGTGACGCACACCGTCGCACTGGGTCTCGCCTCCAGATCAGTCATCGTGACATTCAAGTAGGCACGCAGCTGGATGCTATTGATGAACGGGCTAAGAATGAGTTCACCCTGGTCGCTGATCAGGAATGCCTAGTCGATGAGGGGGAACCGCGTTCCGATCGGAAAGACTTTTCGATCGTTGAGCTTTGGGATGTATTCCAAGGTCGCCGCGCGCCCGCCAGACAAATGCACGAATTGAATGAAAGTGGAACGCCAGCGATCGTTCATCGCATGATCGGTGTCGGGGTTGCCGGCCTTCCCCAGGCAGACCCACGAGCTTTCTTTGGTGTAGAGATCGGCGGGAAGAAACGGTTTGAAGCGGTCTGTGGGGTCAAACTCCTGTGAAAATCTGCCGCTTTTTGGTCGCTGCTCGGGTATCGGGCAGTGCCAGGATCTCGTCTTTTGTCAGAGCAACTCGCCCGATGAGAGGCGTGAGCAGTTTTTGCGGTGCCCGGCGTCTTTCCAGATGAATCGGATGTTTGTAGTCATTTGGAATTGTCGCATCGA
>CAYSJO010000301.1:0-20840 GCA_964431285.1 uncultured Planctomycetaceae bacterium | reverse complement strand
TCGTCGCCAAACATCTGCGAGGTCTCGGTCGACTCTTTGCTGATGTCGAACGCTTCACGCGAACGCTTCGAGGTGATCATGTAGTAGGCCTGCTGCCCGAAACGATCGAGACCGTCGATGAGCTGGTTGTCCTGCTCAATTCCTCGGAACGTCGAGTCCAGATCACGGAGCAGGTTGTGACGCTTCTCGACTTCGCTGATCGTCAGTCCGTTACCGAGCTTTATTCCGCGAACGCTGTAAGGCTGTCCGGCCTGGGGCGTCGAACCTGTATTCAGGGCTGCATAGCGAACCCCCAGAAAACCGGGCTTCTGAGCACTGCGGGGAATCGCCACAAACGGGGGAATGTCGCGAGGTGCTTCCATCTCCTTGCTGATAACCGCACCGTATCCCGGATACTCAAGTGACGGCAGCGGGCGGCTGCCCGTGTTGACATATTCCGTTCCCAGCCGGTGGGCTCCCAGTGTGTGAGAAACGCCACGCAGAATGGTGAACAGGTCCTGGCATTTTGCGAGTTTTGGCAGGTGCTCGGAAATCTGGATACCCGGCACATTGGTGTCGATCGGATTGAATTCGCCGCGGTACTCATCCGACGATTCCGGCTTCAAATCGAACGTGTCCATATGCGATGGACCACCTTGCAGATTGATGAAGATCGCGGCGTTCGCCTTGCCGGATTTCACCTTGCCCGCTTCGGCCATCTGCAGATAGTTCGTCATCGTCAGGCCGGTTGCGCCGATGGCGCCAACCTTCAGAAAATCACGACGACTGGAGCCTTCACAGTTGCGACTAATAGCCATGAAATCAGTCCTTTCGGAATTCGCCCGTGGAGGGCTGTTGGTAGGTTTGTTAGTCGTTGAAACGTCTTAGTGATTGATGATGAACTCTTTGGTATTCACCAGAGCCCACAACAGGTCGCGGACACCGGCCAACTGGTCCGGAGTAGATTCGACGTAAGCGACCGAGCGGCTCAGTTCATCCGCATTGGGCTCACGACTCAGCGTCCGGAGATACGTGTCTCGCACGACCTCAGGCAGCATGTCCGGGTCGACCTTCTGCTCGACGACAGCACCATCTTTCGCCGGGCCACCTTGCAGTTCCTGAATGCGTCCTCGGACCTTGGCCATGCGGGCTTTCAATTGCGTGGCGAGTTTTTTATTGCCAGCCTTCTCGGCCTTCTTCAACTTGTCCATGCCACGCTTGACCTGAGTCTTGAATGCCGCGATCTGGCGAGCCGTGGTGTTTCCACGACCAGCCGGTGAAGCAACGCGCGTCTGCTTCAGGCCGAGTTCCGATGCGACCTGGTTGATCCAACCGCCACGTCCGCGATCAATCAGCGAGTAGATGTGGTTGTCATTCTGCAGGAAGACCGTCTGCAGCAGGCTGGGTTCTTCCGAGCGATCGCAGTCGCAGTTGGATTCGCGGATTGAACGTCCGAATACGGACAACGCATAGTTCTGTGGGTTTTCGTTGTAACGCGAACCCGCAGAGACCTGAGCGATGTAACGGCCTTCGATCTCGCTCAGCATGGACGCGAACTCTTCGTCCGATGATGTGGCCGCTGCGATCGCAGCGAGCACGACTTCGGCCGGCAGACGTCGCGGAACGGCGTGACTGAAGTTCCGCTGGTCTCCACGATTGGTTTCGTTCGGCGCCCATGTGCGCTGATACGTATCACTATTCGCGATTTCGCGATGGAGCCATTTCAAGTCGTAGTCGTTCTCGACAAACGCCCTGGTCAGGTAGTCGAGCAACGGCGCGTTGCTGGGCGGATTGGCCAGAGCCAGATCGTCCGGTGGATCAACGATCCCCACATTGAAGTAGTTCGCCCAGACACGATTGACGATCGCCTTCGCAAACAGTTGCTTTTCGTCGTTCCGCAGCCAGTCCATCAGGGGCTGACGCGGGTCTGCAAACTCAGTGAGGTTCGTCTTCTCGGCTTCGCCGAGCAGTTTGGCTTCTCTGGCGCCTGCCCCGCCCCGTTGCCGAACGGGTCGACCCTTCTTGTCCTTCCGCGGAGGAGTGGGCTTCGCAGTCCAAACTTCTTCAAACGGGACAACCTTGCCTTCTGCCGCCAGCTTGCCGAGTTCTCGACGCAACTGGCCGCCGCGCAGACTGGGATCGACGCCCAAGTCTTTCAGCATTTTCTTTGACGCTTCGCGGTAATCCGGACTGCCGCGGAAACGGGTATTCGTGAAGAAATTCTTGAATTGATGGAAATCCTGCATCGTCCATTGATCGAACGGATGCTTGTGGCATTGAGCACACTGAATGCGAGTGCCCAGGAAGTTGTAGGCAAACGAAATCGCGCGATCTTCCGGAGTCCGGAAGTTGTTCCGTGCCCAGTAGTGCGGCATGGTCGAGCGTTCGGCGTAAGACACGTCCGGCTTCTGTCCGCGTTCGGGTCGCTTGTAGACCTCGGACATCTTCTCGCAGAATTCCTGGAAGCTTTCGCCCTCTTCGCGGCTGTTCGCGAGTACGAAGCCTTCGGCGATCTTGTCGTAAGCGACGTTCTTTTCGATTCGCACACGCAGCCACTCGTACCAGTCCCGAGCTGCCTGACTGCGAACGGGCGTCACGTTATTGAGCTGATCGTCGCTGTTGCCGGTCCAGTCGGCGAAGCGAGTCGCCCACCACGCGGCATAGGCCGGGCGTTCGAGCAATTCGTCAATCTTGCGGGCCCGCTTGTTCTTGCGAGTGTCGTCGACGAAATCTTTGATTTCTTTGGGACTTGGCAATGTGCCAGTCATGTCGAGCGAAACGCGACGCAGAAACTCAGTGTCGCCGGCAACGTCTGAAGGCACGATGCCCATCTTGCGGAGCTTGTTGACGACCAGCTTGTCCACGTCCGTGCGGCTGGCAAGCTTTGGATACTTGTCGCCGATCCGATCGCTGACAGGTCGCATCACGGGAATCGGCAGAACTCCGTTGTCGTAGAATGCGACGATGTTTGTGTCGCCAGCCTGGTGGCTCGTCACTTCGCCAGTCTTCGAAACATCGGCCACGACTTCATCATTCGTCTGAAATCGGGTCAGGCAGGTGACGTCTTCCCGACTGCTGTCCGACCAGACGACAACAACTTTGAGCTGAATCGCTTCGCCGTCTTTCCTGAACTGCAACTCACTGGGCGTGACTTCGAGCTTCTCGAATCGCGGTGTCTTGTCCAAGTCGACCGTCTTCGCTCCACCAGCAATCCACTTCAGCAGGATACTGTATTCCCAGCTTCCCTTTTCCAGCCGCTTGCCGCCTTTATGCGGTTCTTTCAGCAACGGCTTGTGCAGGGCGTAGCTGTCTTCGGGCACGTCCAGATCAACGCGATCGATCAGACCTTCGTGATCCAGCTTGAAGTCGTAGCCGAACAGTGACAGCCGAAATCCGCCCTGTCCCTTAAACGAGCCGTGGCAGGCGCGACTGTTACACCCTTGTTTGCCCAACAGCGGTACAACATGGCGGCGAAAGTCGGGAGTTTCCTCCGCGTCAGCATCGGCAAAACGCTCGGCCGCGGGCGGGATGGTGGGTGCTGCCCAAGCAGTCGCGGATGCGAACGCGACAACAAGCAGACTGAGAGCGAAGTGTCTCACAATTCCACTCCTGAAATGTTAATTCGAGGTTGGCGGGACCAAAGCCAGGCGACTCTGGATACGCGTCACGGGGCAGGTTGCTTTTGAGGAGTTCGGGGGGACTTCTGCCGGACGGTCTCTTTCGAGGTGGGTTCCGCCCGGTTCGTTTTCGATCGTCGCTTTCGGGCGGCAATCGATTTCCGAATCCGTTCAATCTCAGTCGCGATCCTCCCGTCGGGGTCCGTCGACAGTGTCGCGATCTGTTCTTCTAGTTTCTGCAATCGAGTCGTCTGCCGTTTAGCTTCGAGCCTCAGCAGACTCAACCGCAAAATTGACCGTTCAATCAGCAGCGGTCGGATTTTCGCGTCAAGTTCATCATCACCGGCCATGGTCAGCCGTGCGACAGCGAGTCGGATTCGGGAATCCAGCTTCCACAAATCAAGCGAAACAGGATACCGCTCGTCCTTCCGTTCTGCCAACCGGGCGAGGCGTTCCGACTGCAACGCCAGTTCGCTGATCGCCGTTTTGTAGTTTTGCGCGTCCGCCTTCCGCAGAACCTGTAACAGTTTGGCCAGCTCTGGATGGTGCTCACGGGCAAACTTCAACGCAGCCGCACGAGTCTTCGCATCGACCGGCTTGACTGGCTTTGTCACAGCGCGTGTCGGGGTTTTTGACTCGCGACCGGTCGAATTTGCCTTTCTGATCTTCACGTCGACCGGATTCTGTGCGTGGATCGTGCCAGCCCACAGGCACAGCCCGACAAGTCCCCCCAACAGTGATCCGTAAACCAGACGCACGGTTTCAGTTCTCCAGGGTCACAGAATCGTCAGACACAGACTCGGCCTGCAACGCCACAAACAGCCAGTCCGGAACATCGACCGACGATGCGACGGTTGAAAGTGAGGCGTCTGAACCAGCCGCAGTCGGCGGGACTGCTTTCCGTTCAAACGTTTCGATCACTTCTTCAGAAGCGTCCGCCACCAAGTCCTGAGAACCGGCCCAGAGCCCGACGATGGCGTCGACATCCTCGACAGGTTCGTTCACAGCAACCGGATCGACGGGAACGAACTGGTTCTGCAGCACAGGCACCAGCAGCACCAAAATCGAAGCAACAAGCACGGTTACACCGACAGCGCGAGTTCGACTGACAGTGACGCGCCTGCCAACAACCGGCAGGCTGCCCGGACCGAGCGTCGGACCGGCCAATGCGGTCGCAGCCGATTCCGTCAGCTGCACGGCTCGGGCCAATGCTTCACACGCAGCCAGGTCCGTTTCCAGTCGAGTTTCAAACGCGGCGCGGTCATCCGAATTCAACTCGTCAGCGACATAGCAGAACGCGACCCAGTCGAGGTCCTGCCCACTCACCGTGTTTGGTATGAACGTGCTCATAAACCTGAACTCACTGTTCCGTCTTCAGAATCTTCTGCAACCGCTGATTGGCAAGCCGCATACGAGTCAGCACTGTGCCCAGAGGAATTCCCAACCGTTCCGCAATGACCGCAAATGTCACGTCCTCGTAAATCCGCATCCGCACAACCTGCCGCTGAGTCTCCGGCAACTCATCAATGGCTCGTCTCACTGCCGCAACTGTTTCGTCCTGAATCGCCGACTGCTCAGACTAATCGTCTGCTACTCCAGGTCGAAGCGACGCGTGTGCAATGGAGCGATGGGATTGGCGAGGGCGAGTTTCCGGGAATGGAGGAATACGACGACATCATTTTCGACGCGGCTCCGTTCAGCGCAGACGACGATGACATCCAGGTTGAGCAGTTCGATGACGGTGTGAAAGTTCCGCGGCCGCGCAAGTCGCCGCTGTTCAATGCCGCGAAAAAGAACGACACCGCAAAGCTCGCGAAACTGCTCGACGACGGCGAAGACATCAATGCCCGTGACCGGCAGAAGAACACGCCTCTTCTCGAAGCACTCCTGGCGAAAAACGTGGACGCCGCAAAGCTCCTGATCAAACGCGGAGCCGAGCTGGAGGTCGCCAACAAGGATTTCCAGACTCCTCTCCTTCTTGCATCCACTCGTGGCTCGGTTGAGATCGTGGAGGCACTGCTGACTGGCGGAGCTGATCCGGAATACAGAAACCCCACGAACTGGTCAGACAACCCGCCCCTGTTCATGGCCTGCTACCGCGGCCATGACGAAGTGATCCGTCTGCTGGTCGAGCACGGTGCCGATGTGAACCGTCGCAACGGGAGTGGCTACACGCCGATCATGCACCTGGAATCGGACAAAGTGGAAGTCGCAAAATACCTCGTCTCCAGGGGCGCCGATGTCAACGCCATCAACGACATGGACGAAGGCATGGACGAGACGCTCAAGCAGGCGATTTCCTGACCCGGATGAGCCGCAGCGGCGCCGGCCACAGCCGCCCAAAACCGGGTCGACTCATCTTGGATTCGTCACAGTCCCTCATGGCTTTCACCTCAGAAAACCATCAGTCACTGAGCCCGAGGCCGCGGCGGATTCCGCTCCAGGGTTGGACGTAGGTGAGGAATGGGAGGCCGTCGACGGTGGCTTCTTTACGACGCGTGACGCCGTCGACTGCTCCTGCAACGTCCACGATGGTTTGCACGACCTTCTGATGGGCAGCGATTGTGTGGCGGTTGATGAGATCAACCCGGTCGTGCAGGACACAGACTGCGGCTGCCAGTGCCATGGCTCCCCAATTGCTGGTTCCAGCGACTATCGTTCGGTCGGTTGCTATTCGACATGGGACTGTTGCTGACTGCGGGCCTGACAGACGCACGCACAGTTCACTCCAGCGAATTCGTCCCATGCCATTCTCGTTGCCGCCGTCGCCGATGCCGATTGTCTGAACGTCATCGTGTGCGGGACTGCCGGCCACATCGTCAAACAACTCGTGCAGATCACCGGTGAAATGATCGATTGCCTCTCCCCGCATATTGCGGCACCGGTTCTGCTCGGTCTGAGGTACGAGTGACTGAAACGATTCCGCATCCGCCGCGGAATCCTGTTGCCGGACTGATTTCGTTGTGTGTCCGGGACCAACACGCTCGATGGTGATTAGATGCGACATCTGACGGCCGTGCTCAGATTGCAGAAAGCTTTGACGCCACGAGCTCGACTCAAGCGGACATTCCAGCACGATTTCAGGATTCAGCCTGGTCGCCTCGGCAGCCGATCGAACCACTTTGCAGCAATTGACGTCAGTAATCACCTGGACGCGATGACCCAGATCGAGCAGCACAGCCGCCAGCAGCATCGTCCCCGGAGGACCGTCGGTCTCGGCGTTGCCCACGGTCATTGAAGCGCCGGTGCCAGCCTGTGAGCTGTATGTGCTAGCCTCGGGTCCCTGGGAAATGTGGACAGGTCCAGAACCCGCGCCTGGCGCACTATGCGAACTGCCTGGGATGAAAAAACCCGTCACCAGACACACGTGTCCGGAGTTCGCCCCAAGCTGAATGGCTGCCGGCAGCAGCTCTCCGAGGCCTGGACCGTCGCCATCGGCACCAATCAGTCCTCGACGCCCGGGATCACGGCGAATCATCGCTTCGATCCGACTGACGGTCTGTATTTCGGACTGGGACGGCTGGTTCACGGTTGATTCAACTCCTGGATGTCAGCGAGATCGTAGTCACGAGGTCTGCATTCTGCAGGCACAGCAGCGGCTCATGCGGCAACATCGCAGCGACTGGACGGTCACCAGAGGCTGCCTATCATTCGTCGACCCTCCTGCCCCACCGAATTCGCATCATGTTTTATCGCTCACTCCTGCTACCCGATCTTCGCATGTCGCTCGATGCGGGTGACCGGGACGGGCTGCGCGAATTCTGCGAGGCGCTTCATCCGGCGGTTGCGGCCGAAGTTCTGGATGAGCTGACGGCCGAAGAAATCTGGACCGTAATGAGCGCATGCCCGCCCGAACGTCAGGCGGAGCTTCTCGGGTTCCTCGAAGATCATCGCCAGATCGAATTGATCAACGTCGCCTCGCGAGCCGAACTGTCCCGGTTGATCGAGGAGATGGCCGCGGACGACCGGGTCGACTACCTAGAAATGCTGGAAGAGGAACAGGTTGAAAGCCTGCTGCCGTTGATCGCTCAGGCCGAACGCGCGGACATCCGCAAGCTGCTGTCGTATCCGGACGGCAGCGCCGGCTCGATCATGACGACCGAGTACGCCTGGCTGTCTGAAGAACTCACCGTGGGAGAAGCCCTCGACCAGTTGCGATCGCAGGCGCCCGAAAGCGAGACGATTTACTACGTCTACATTCTGGACGAAGGACGTCGGCTGGACGGCATTGTGTCATTGCGTGAACTCATCATGGCGAAACGGACGGCGAAGCTGTCTGAGATCATGCACCGCGATGTCATCTCCGTCCGCGTCGGCGACGACGAAGAATTCGTCGCCCGCGAAGTCATGAAGTACGACTTCCTGGCGATCCCTGTTGTCGACAATCAGCACCAGCTTGTCGGAATCGTCACGCACGACGACGTGCTCGACATTCTGGAAGAAGAAGCCACCGAAGATGCCCATCGACAGGCTGCCATGGAGCCGTTGGAAGACAGCTACATGGCCACGCCCGTTCTGGTGCTGCTGCACAAACGCGGCGTCTGGTTAGTGATTCTGCTGGGCGCGGCACTGTTGACTGCATTCGCGATGAAGCAGTTCGAAGATTTGCAGGCGCAGCAGGCGTTCATCTGGATGAGCTGGTTTGTACCGCTCGTGCTGGCCAGCGGCGGCAATGCCGGGTCGCAGTCGGCAACACTGGTCATCCGTGAAATGGCCACACGCCACATGGATGACGGTGAAAAGTGGACCATGCTGATCCGTGAGTTTCGTCTGGCCTGTCTACTGGGCGGTTGCCTGATGCTGCTGTCATTCGGAGCGGCCGCAACACTGGTCAACCTGCAACAGGCAGGCGTCGTCGGGCTGACCGTGTTTCTGATGGTCGTCATGGGCACGGTCGCTGGTGCCGTACTGCCCATTCTGTTCAAGCGACTTGGTATGGACCCGGCACTGATGTCGAATCCATTGATTGCGGCGCTGGTTGACGTGATGGGAGTCGTCATCTACTTCAACGCCGCACTACTACTACTCAGATCCACTGGAAACTGACGGGAACTCAAGCTCCCGAATCACCAGGCAAAAACCGGAATAACTTCATGGCAAAGAAACGCAAACGTCACTACTGGCTGATGAAGTCGGAACCCAACACCTACTCGATCGACGACCTTGTACGCGATGGCTCGACGCACTGGGACGGCGTCCGCAATTACCAGGCGCGCAACATGCTGCGTGACGACATCCAGGTTGGCGATCGCGTGTTCTTCTATCACAGCAACGCCAAGCCGATGGCGATCGTTGGTACGGCGAAGGTCGTGAAGGCCGGCTATCCGGACCACACGGCATTCGACCCGAACGACCATCACTTCGATCCGAAGAGTGATCCGGATAATCCCACGTGGTACATGGTGGATATCGAACTGATTCAGAAACTTCCGAATCCAGTGACGCGCGACGAACTGCGCGACGACGAAACAACGTCGGGCATGATGCTGCTCCAACGAGGATCGCGACTGTCAGTCCAACCGGTATCCGAGAAGGAATGGAAAGCGATACACCGCCTGGCCGGGGTAAAAGACCCACGTTGAAAATCGCTTGTGCCCGGGATGATCGGATCGGTTGGGCAGTGGCCACGTGAATGGAAAGTGTGTTATCGGCTGACGCAGCCAGGCCTTCGGCGATATCATTGAGACAGTCGGGTTGCGGCCTTCAACCCCTCGACTTCCCACCTGTATCCGTGCGTCTTTCCTGACGCATCCGCCGGAGTCTTTTCATGATGGCCTCACGGACCAGCGCCGCGCGTGGCGTGTCTCTGGCAGTTGCCGTTGTGTCGATTGCATGCGCGGGCGTTGCTGCTGACAGTCCACCAGCTCCTCCACTGCCCGAAGATGCCGCTTCCCCTTCGCCGCTTCATTTCCGGTTGGATGAACTGATTTCGGCGTCGCCGGACTTCGCCGACTACGCAGCAGATGCGTGCCCGGACGCGGAGTTTGTCCGACGTGCCTGGCTGGATCTGGCTGGGACGATTCCTTCGGCACTGGCCACGCGTGAGTTCCTGGCTGACACAACTCCGAGTGCTCAGAAACGACCGCAACTGATTGATCGCTTACTGGCCAGTCCGCAGCATGCTCGGCGGATGCAGTACGTGTTCGACGAAATGCTGATGGAGCGGCGTCCGGGGACAACGATTCCGGTTGCTGATTGGCAAAACTGGCTGCGGCAGGCATTCCTCGACAACAAGCCATGGAACCAGCTTGTTCAGGAAGTGCTCGCGGCCGATGGCGTCGACAAAGAAAAGCGGCCGGCGGCGAAGTTCTATCTGGATCGCAACTTCGATGTCGACCTGATTACGCGCGATGTTGGCCGCGTTTTTCTGGGGGTCGATCTCGAGTGTGCTCAGTGTCACGATCACCCGAGTATCGATGGGTACCTGCAGAGGCACTACTATGGGATCACGGCGTTCCTGAAACGCAGCTACCTGTTTACTGATCCGAAGTCGAAACAGAAAGTGCTCGGCGAAAAGGCCGAAGGCGACGTGAAGTTCACGTCGGTGTTCACACAGGAAGAGGGAGCAACGCCTCCGCGTCTGCTCGATCTACCGGCGATTGCTGACCCTGAGGGCACGGAGAAGCAATACGAGGTCAAGCCCGAAGGCAAGAAACGCGGCGTGCCAAAATACAGTCGTCGGCTGCAACTGGCCCGTGCGATGATCTCTTCCGACAACATCGACTTCCGACGCAACATCGTGAACCGGCTGTGGGCGATCATGATGGGACGGGGCCTGGTCGAGCCACTTGATCTTCGACACTCGGATAATCCGCCGACACACCCGGAAGTGCTCAACCTGCTGGCCGACGAATTCCTCAACCACAACTACGACGTGCGCTGGCTGCTGAGGGAACTCGCACTCAGCGAGACGTACCAACGCAGTTCGCGGACTCAGACCGATTCGGATACGCCTGTCATCGAATACTCGTCCGCGCTGCTGAAATCGTTGTCGCCGGAACAGCTGGCATGGTCATTGATGGAAGCGAGTGGTGTGACAAGTCAGACACTGGTAGCTCAGCAGGCGGCGCTGCTGAAGGCCGATGCGAAAAACGGGCCGACAAAGAAAGATGATCCGCTGTGGCAGGAAGGAGCCTTGCACAAAGCCCTGAAGCCACACGTCGATCAGTTCGCATTGCAGTTTGCGCATCAGGGCGGTCAGAAGACCGGTTTCGAGTCGACGGCCAACCAGGCGTTGTTCCTGATCAATGGATCGCTCGTGCAGGGCTGGCTCACACCGGCAAAAGGCAACCTGACGGGTCGGCTGCGAAAGCTGGACGACAACGCGGCTGTGGCCGAAGAATTATATGTGTCTCTTCTGAGTCGAATTCCAACCAGCGACGAGGCTGACGAGGTCACTGCTTATCTGGACGCAGTCAGCGAGCGGGATCCGGCGATCCAGGAAATCGTGTGGGCCGTTCTGGCCTCGGCCGAGTTCCGGTTCAATCACTGACAGCATTACGATTTAATGGGTACGCAGGTCACAATCCTGGCCTGCAACTTCATCAACGAGGCTGAGCAATGCGACGCGATATTGGCTGCAATCGGACGGATCACGCGGTCTCTCGACGCTCTTTTCTAGGGGCTTCGGCGGCCGGTTCGGCCGTTGTGGGTGGATTGCTGACTCCGGCACAGGCCGAGCAGGTTCGAAGCGGACAGAAGCGGATTCTGCAGATTTTCCTGCAGGGCGGGGTGAGCCAGTTTGAAAGCTGGGATCCAAAACCGGGGACTCGATTAGGTGGACCATTTCGGTCCATCTCGACGGTCGTGCCTGGGATGCAGATTTGCGAACTGCTGCCGCATACGGCTCAGCGAATGGACAAGCTGTCGATTGTCCGCAGCATTAACCTGAAGACGAACAGCCACCGCGAAGGCCAGCTGCGGATGGAGAAAGGCCGGATGGCCGGCGACTTTCCCTATGTCGGCTCCGTTGGTGCAAAGTATTTCACCCCGCAGGACGCTCCTCTGCCGGGGTTCATTCACATCTCCACGCGCGGCATTACGGACAACACGAATGCATTCCTGCCAGCTCAGCACGCCCAGCTGAAACTGGAAGGCGTGAAGGCTCCGTCCAATCTGGTGCGGTCTGACAAAGTGACTGAGGAAGCGGCAAAGCGCCGCGATGAATTTCGTCGCCGACTCAGTGAACGATTCTCAGCGAGTCGACCGGGACAGAAAGCGTTCACGGAAGCATTCGAATCATCGTTCACTCTGGCTGACCGGCTGATCTCTCAGAAGTCACTGTTCGAAGCCGAACCATCAGCAAAGGACGTTGAACGCTACGGCTCGCATCCCTTCGGTCTCCGCTGCATCCTGGCCCGCGAACTGCTGATGAACGGCGGCACCTGCGTGAAGGTGACACATCACGGTTACGACACGCACGCCGAGAACTTCAATTTCCACCTCGAACAACTGGGCGAGTTTGACCACACGTTCTGCATGCTGCTGGATGACCTGGCGGATGCGGGCATGCTGGAATCGACGCTCGTTCTTGTGCACTCCGAATTCGGCCGCACTCCGAAGATCAACCAGCGGTATGGCCGTGATCACTGGGGAGCGTCCTGCTCGATGGCCATGGGGGGATGCGGAATCGTCCCAGGTGCGATCGTGGGTGCAACCAACAAGGAAGGCACAGCAGTCTCCGAACGGGAAGTCGCGAGCGGTCATTTATTCCACACTTACTTCAGTGCTCTGGGACTCGACACAGCCGCGGACCACGACATTCCAGGGAAGTCCGTTCCGATTGGTGATCCAGCCGCGGCGCCGATTGAGGAGCTGCTCGCATGACGAACTCAAGAGAATCGAACAGCATTGGCGGCCGTCCGGAAGCTCCCCCATTGCCCGAGATGCCGCTGGATGTGACGAAGTCGCACGTCGCTGCCGAATTCAAACATGAGGTCGCGCTGACGACGTGTCGCATCGACCCGACGGGGCGGTATGCGTTCGCCGGCGCAGAGGACTTCAACGTCTATCGCTGGGAAATCGACGGGACACCTGAGTCCAAGACTGTCTTCAAGGGACACAACTCGTGGGTCCGCTGCGTGGACTTTTCTCCGAACGACGAATTGCTCTTCACGGCCGGATACGACGATCACATTGGCATCTGGAATACGGCCGACGCCGAGCCAAAGCCGGTTACGATGATCGAAGCTCACAAGGGCTGGGTGCGCTGGGTGCGAGTCAGTCCCAATGGCAAACTGCTGGCGTCTTGTGGAAACGACAATCTGATCAAAGTCTGGAACCTTCCCGACGGAACGCTGCTGCGTGAATTCGCCGGACACGAGCGATATCCCTATGCAGTCGTGTTTCACCCCAATGGCAAACGTCTCGCATCGTTTGACTTGATGGGAGTCCTCCGCGAGTGGGACCTCGAATCAGGCAAGCAGTTGCGATCGCTTGAAGCCAAGTTCATGTGGGGCTTCGATCAGAAATTCCGAGCTGACATGGGCGGGGCGCGTGACATGTGCTTCAGCGATGACGGCAAGACACTCGCGATTGCGGGACTGACAGAAGTGACAAACGCATTCGCCGGAGTCCACAAGCCGATGATCCTGCTCGTTGACTGGGACAAGGCCGAGCCACAGCACAAGTTCAAAGTCGATTCCTACAAGGGCATGGCGTGGGGCGTGCGGTTTCACCCGGACGGTTTCGTGATGGGTGTCGGAGCGCCTCAGGGTGGTAATAAGGGCGCCGTCTGGTTCTGGAAGCCTGGCGAGGAAAAGGCATTTCACACCGTCACGCTGACGCACTGTGGCCGCGGATTGGACCTGACGCCGGACCACCGACGTTTCGCCGTCGCGCAGTTTGACGGATCGCTGCGCGTCTATCAGATGACGGAGAAACTGTCCTGACTCAAAGGGGGATGATGGCCTCGAAGGAAACTCTGTGGCCGTTGAGAATCCTGAACATGACGCATGCCGAGCCCGACTCCAAACCACTGCCAGGGACCGATTGACCGTCGCACATGGCTGCAGGTCGGTGGACTCAGCTTCGGCGCTCTGACCTCCGGTTTCGATCCAACTATTGCCCGATTGTTGGCAGCCGAGCAGACCGCACAGATCAAAGAGCCACTCAATCCCGATTTCTCCGTGATCCTGTTCTGGGCGAACGGAGGACCAAGTCATCTCGACCTGTTCGATTTGAAGCCGAACGCTCCTGCCGAGTACCGCGGTCCGTTCAGACCCATTGAGACCAGTGTGCCTGGCGTCGAGATCACGGAGCTGTTTCCGCGTCTGGCGACGCAGGCCGAACGTTTCACACTGATTCGCAGCCTGCATCACGAACGCGGCGAGCACTCGGGCGGAACGAATCGTTTTCTGACCGGCTACTCATCGGTGGCCCGAAATCTGCCTGACTCTGAGTTTCCGGATATCGGGTCCATTGTTGCGTGGCACGCGATGCAGTCGCCGGGACCACGAGAGATTTCGCCCTTCATCGCCAACACGAAAGCCTACGGGAGCGGAGCGGCGTATCTTGGACCCGCGTACGCGCCGTACATGCCAAGCCCCAACTCACAGACATCTACGGGCAACAATCAGTACGACCCCGTTCCGATCTACACCAGCGAGGAGACATCAGGCAACCTCTCCGTCAATCGGGAAGGTGTGTTGTCGCTCAAGCGTCGTCGCGGTCTGCTTGAGGCACTCGATGTTCTTCCACGGGCAATTGATGGATCCGGGACACTCAGCGCGATTGACAGTTTTCAGCGGCAGGCGATTTCCATGCTCGCCAGTTCCCGAACGCGCGATGCTTTCGATTTGACGCGTGAGCGCGAAAGCACTCGACGTCGGTACGGAGATACTCACTGGGGACGCAGTCTCCTGACGTGTCGACGGCTCGTCGAATCCGGTGTCAGATTCGTGCAGTGCCAGGCGACGTTTCGGTTGCAGCCGGAAACAGGACGCACCAGCAACTGGGACGACCACTCGGTCAACTCCGACATCTTCAAGGCGTATCGCGAGAAACTGCCGTCGTTCGATCAATCAGTCTCGGCAATTGTTGAAGACCTGTATGAGCGGGGGCTGAACGAACGCGTGCTGTTCGTCTTCTGTGGAGAATTCGGGCGCACTCCTTTGATTCGAAATCAGGATGCCAGCGGCCGTCCCGGCCGCGATCACTGGCCCCGCGCCATGAGTGTGTTTCTGTCGGGTGGGGGGTTGCGGATGGGGCAGGTGATCGGAGCGACGAACGGGAAGGCTGAAGAACCCGTCGAACGCATCATGAACAGCAACAATCTGCTGGCTTCGATTTACCGCCGATTCGGCATCGATACTCATCATGCGTTTCTGGACAACTCGGGCCGCCCCATTCCGGTTCTTACCGACGGCGAACCGATTTCTGAGCTGTTTTGATGCTCGGCATGTCGCAGAGACGTTTGTTCTTGCCAGAATTGAAAAGCGGGTGCCATTTCCGGAGAATCGACCGTTCAGGTGGTTCGGCAACCAATCGAGAACGCGACGATGACCGACATACTCAAAACGGACGTCGACGATTCTGACGATTCACGTGACAGGAAAGGCGGGTCGGTGGATCGCCAGGCCGGCGCGAATTCGTCTGCGTCGGCATATCGAGAGGGTGACTCCGAAGATGCCAGTCGCGACACATCCTGCGTGACGGAAGAGCCTCTTAGTGCCGTCGATTCGGACGAAGGCCCCGTCATGATCGAGTCGGGACCGGGCGACGAGCAGACATTCTCCTGCGTCGACGATGCGTCCATCGATGATTGCGGTGAGGGCACGACACGAGATTTGAGTCGGAAAATGGAATACGTGATGGGAGAGCCGCAGTCGGTTGACTCGACCCCACCGAGTGACGACACGCGGGATGAGACGCCAATTCCGACTTCAGGCCCCAGCTCTTCCAGTGGAGATAAAGAGCGATCAGCGAAGAACGTTGACCTGGGTGAAGATGAGATTCCGGATCCCCAAATGGATACCGTCGAGGAAAGCGACGTGACCGGTCGCCTCTCGGATGGAGTCAACGATGCAGTCGTTCGTTCCGCACGACGGAGACGCGCATTTCTGCACGTGGACGAGGAGTGTATCGACGAGGATGTACTGCTTGATGAGTCCGTCCTGGACACGAATGCAATCTTCGCCTCTGTTGACGATCCGTCAGGTGATAGGTCCAGTGAGGATGCGTCGGGAGATTTCAGTCGCGACCTGTCGTACCTGATGGGAGAGCCCATACCGGCCGGTTCGACGCCCGCGGGCGAAGAGGCCGCGGTCAAGTCGGCCGCCGTCGGCGGGGCTGACAATGTGATTCAGTCGGATGCCGCGATTGAGTCGTCGTCGGCCGCTCGACATCCCACTGCTGAAAACACGCCGATCGAGCAGGAGGTCGTCGCGGGCGCAGAGTCCTCCGGCGCTGACACAAGTTCGTCGGAAGTTCACAACAGCGACTTGGGGGAAGGTCTCAGCCAGGACGCGTCCGAAGACATCAGTGGAGACGCGTCGTACGTGTTCGGGCAGCCGAAGCTGATCGAAATGGAATCTCCTGTCGAAAAAGCAGAGGCCCGGGGACAGTCGGTGGCTGCGCCGCAGTTTTCCACGGGCGACGAATCAGTAGGGGACCAGAGCCATGATCGGTCTATGGACGTTTCACGGGATTCGCGTCACGTCCTGGGTAAGCCAACAAAGGTGAGTGTTGAGGATGCGGCGGGTGCTCACGCGAATCCAGCTCAGTGGGCGACAGCACTGCCGGGAGAGGAAATCGCGGCACCAGTCGCGAACGACGCTAACGAGTTTCCGGCGGAGGTTGATGGCGTCGTGGATCAGCTGGAGCTCCCCAAACGCGTCGAAGCCCCCGAAATCGTGGACGAGTCGGAGCAGATCGAAGAGTCGTCGACATCCGCTGAAGAAACTCTGACGTACGAAGACGATTTGCCAGGCGAGAGCTACTTCGGAGACGTCTCCAAGGATACAAGTCCGTCCGGGTTGGAAGAGGTCAGCCGAGTCGTGAAGTATGTCATGGGCGAGCCGCAGTCGGTCGATACGATGTCCTCGGCCAGCTATGGAAGTGTTGAAGAGGAAGAAGTTACCCCCTCTGGGTCTAATCCCATCGCGCAGTTTGCCGGAACCGACGACGGTACGTCCCTGAGCGACTTCAGTCGTGAAGTGTCGGTCGACGCCGCTGAAAGTTCGTCGATCAAGGTCGGCAAACCACTTGAAGTCGCCCTGAAATCAGCCGCTGTTCCGCGAAAGAAGTCACGTGCCTGGTTGAAAGGCAGTGTTGGGGCAACGGTCGTGGTGGGCGGGATCTTCGTTGCTGTCCAGTTGGGTCTTCTGGATGTTGAGCCCGCTTCAGATGAAATCGATGAGACCGCCGTTACTCAATCCACCGGTCGCGCAGAAACTGCTGACACAACCACATCCTCAGAAGTACCGGGTGAGACCGCCACGGATGTAACGTCGACTATCGGCGGGAGTCCAACGGTGAACTCTAACACGACTCCACCAACAACCACGGAGCCAGCGCTTGATCCGGATGAGCCGTTCTTCGATCCGAACTCGGAAAGCAGTCCGCTATTGTCAGATGCCGAGAAACCCGATTGGTTGAAAGCTGTCTGGGCTCGGCTGAATGACGGCGCTTTCAACGCCACCGATCTGATGAATGCAGAAGCAACGATTACAAAGTGGTTGAGTGCTACGCCTGTGCCTCCTTTGGACCTCGCCGAGAGGCTCAGACGTCTGCAGAGACAGATCAGTGAGCTGAGTCCGTCGACGGTTGCTCAGACGGATCGACGCCTCAGGTAGGCTGGCCGCTTAGTGCTCGAATAACATCACCAGTTCATCATTTCAGCGGCCTTGAGCGAATTGGGGTCGCGACTTTGTCGGGAACAGAATAATCGGCGCGTCAGGGCTCAGTGGGTGACATGAAACGAAAACTGTGGTTTGCCATCGATGCGGGCGCGACGACAGCGGTGGCGTGCGTCATGCGCCAGCCGCAGGAGTACCGCTTCTTTGCGCCAGGTGATCCGGACGGTGACGTCCTGGTAGGAGACGAGGCCGACTGGCTTGTTCCGTGCGCGTGTCTACATCTGGGCGGCGGCCGAATCGCCACTGGACGGGCGGCCCAGGTCCGCGATGCGGACCCACGTTTCGCTGGCCATGTCATTCAAAACCTGAAGTTGCACGCCCGGTACGGCCGGGATAAATCGAAAACCGTCACCTCAAACAGTCGCGAGTTTACATACGAACGTGTCTTCGGCGAGATTCTGAAATCTCTCAAACTCTCGGCTGTCGAGAACTTCAATCGACGGCCAGAGATGTTGCCTCCTGACGTCGCGTTTTCCGGTGAGATCAGCCGGGCTGTGCTGGCGGTGTCGTCCAGCTTTGGGCCCCGGGAAAGGACTTTCATCCAGCAGGCCGCCCAGTCAACTGCGGGATTCTCTGAAGTCAGACTGATCGATGCGCCGCTGGCTGCAGCACTGGGGTTGGGCCTTCACCTTGAAACGGGAGCCAGGAACATTCTGATTGTCGATGTCGGGGGTGCGACGACTGATCTGATGGCCGTGCGGGCAGGTCAGGACGTCGAGGGTGGGATTAACGAACTGGGCCGAATTGGAAGCCGCAGGTTTGGTGGACTGGACATCGACGAGCTGATTGCACGGCACGCCATTCGGCAGGGACCACTGAACTGGTACGACTGGGATCAGGACCGGGCGCTCCGATACGGGCCCATTGCTGCACAGCTCATGCATCAGGCGGAGCGGGTTAAGCGAGAATTGTGCCAGCAGATGATGGCGTCGACCGAAGCGACATCCGCCGAGGTCAACTGGCTGGAACCGGTCAGAGAAAAGACCTTCAACACGACTTATACGGCCGACTGGCTCCGGCGGGCGACGAGTGATCAGGTCGAATACATCGTCGCGCTGGGTAAGCATCTGCTGGAAGGAATCGATGCCGGCGAGGCCGGTGTGTCCTCCCGACGAAAGGCGTCGGCCGGCGTATCCTGGATGAGAATCGACGAAGTGCATGTCGTGGGCGGTGGAGGCCTGATGCCCCCGCTACAGGAGGGATTGCTCGCCGCGCTGGGCGGCGAGTGGAACCGCCACAAGCTCAAGGTCGCGGAACGGCCTCAACGCGTCATTGCAGAAGGCGTGGCAGTCTTTGCCGACATGCTCAGTCGTGGCGATGTGCTGCCGGGACTCCACAAGACACGGTGCCCCGCAGACATCGGTATCAGAGGTGCGGAAGACGATGATTCCTGGTTGGATGGCATGCGGAGTTTTCTGCCGTCTAATAAAAAGAAAGACCGTAAATACGTATTTCATCCGATGGTCACGGTCAATTCGATTGTCACCGACGGGCAGACAACAAGATTCGTTATCCCTGTGCTCCAGACAGGTTCGGGAGGCAAGATCAACCTGTCGATCTACGAACGGTTCGTGAAGCACCCACCAGTCAACGAAGAGGAAGACCCATCGCCCACCGCGACGCAGACGGACAAGTCCCGCCGTTCGGGTGAATTCGAGCCTGAGCTGGAATACTCGAACCGCCGGCTGGCGAAAATCAAATTTCGTAACCTCCCGGAGCCTGCGACTGGCGAGAGAGATCAGATCACACTGCTGCTTCGATTCACCGAAAACCGGACCGTGGAGTTCTCAGCGGCCTATCGCAGGAAAACACTGACCAGCCGTCTGTTTGGGGACAACTTCGATCATGTGTTTGACTTCAGCGGCGCCAGTGGTGAGGCGGGCGGAGCATCGCCGCCTGAATGACGCCACTGTGCATGCACTATCACGGCGAGTATGCGGTGCTGAAGATGGGACCGGACGGCGAAAACACGCCAAGGCAAAGAAGCTCGGCTCTCTGATGCCGGGCTTCTGATGCACACGTCCGTAAAAAGTATCCCCGGGAGGATTCGAACCTCCAACCTCTGCCTCCGGAGGGCAGCGATCTATCCAATTGATCTACGGAGACGCGGGTACGAATGAGGTACCAGACGTTTGCGATTCTATCCTCGGCTTCGCAGAATTCTACCCTCGGTCACGTGTCCTGCGTTGCCTCAAGGACGTCCTCGCCGCGACGCCAGTGCGAGCAGCACGACGGCAGCCACCATTGCGGTGAGCGCCAGCAACAGCCAGCGGAGTCCCGGAACCTTCATCGGTTCTCTCACGACGCGTTCGGGCTGTGGCATGTCACTGTGCGAGACGTCCGTCGCGTGTTCGCGACCAGCGGCGGGATCGTCTGGAGGAACAACGTCCCGATCCGGTTGCGTTGAAGAATTCGCAACGGTACCAACGTGCCGGGCCTGGAGCCATACCTTCACCGTGCCGTCGGAGCAGCCACTGACGACGCGATTTCCGGTCGAATCGAACGCTGCGTCAAAGACGAATCCATCGTCCACTTCGGCCAACAACTGCTCGCCGGTCTCGACGTCCCAAATCCGGATGAACGTGTCAGCTCCGCCGCTCACGATGCGGCGACCGGAGTGATCGAACCGGACGCTCAGGACTGTGTCAATGTGACCCGCGAACTGCTTGAGAAGGTCTCCGGTCAGAGCATCCCATAGACGAATCTCGCCTGGCTTTCCGTCAACTTGGTTTGTCCCGCTGCCGCTTACGATCCACTGCCCGTCTGGGCTGAAACTCACGCTAGTGACAAGACCTGAGTGTCCTTCGAGATTGAGGGCCTCCCGTCCAGTTTCGGCATCCCAAACCTTCGCCGGGTTGTCAGAGCTGCCGCTAACGATCCGCTCGTCATCCGAGCTGAAACTCACACTCCAGACAGCTTCCGCGTGCCCATAGAGTGTATGGGTCTCCCGTCCGGTTTTGGCATCCCACACTCTCACCGTGTTGTTCATGCTGCCGCTAGCGACGCGCGCACCGTCCGGGCTGAAACACACGCTAGTGACAGGTTCTGAGTGTCCAACGAGTGTGGACAGCTCCCGTCCTGTTTTGGCATCCCAAGTCTTGAGCGTACCATCGTGGCTGCCGCTGAGGATCCGGTCACCGACCGCGCTGAAACACACGCTTCTCACCCTATCTGAGTGTCCAATAAGTGTGAGGGGCTTCTGTCCGGTTTCGGCATCCCACACCTTCACCGCGTTGTCAGAGCCGCCGCTGACGATCCTCCTACCATCCGGGCTGTAACTCACGCTCAAGACAAAATCTGAGTGTCCTTTGAATATCAGAATCTCCTCGACGAGTACAGCACACAACAACTTCAACGTAAACTCAGAAATTCAACTAACGATCAGGTC
>CAYSJO010000300.1:0-5474 GCA_964431285.1 uncultured Planctomycetaceae bacterium | reverse complement strand
TCTCCTTCATCCGTCCAATTTAAGAATCTCGACTGTCCGAAAAATACGAAGCACCTCAGACAACGGTTTGCTTCGATAGGCAAAATAGTGGAAATCCATCGGGGTCGGCCATCGGATCAAATGGCACGTACTCCCGCACACTTTCGAGTTGCTCGTCGTCTGGAATGCACGGACGAAGAACATTGAAGCGATCGTCGTCGAGTGTGCATGGAGATGGGGCCATGGAAGAACCGAGGAGCGGCGAACGGGGTTCTGGGTGACACACTGTCGCATAGAAGGATTGCGTGTGTGGAAATGTACAGAGATCGTACCGACGTTGGTTCGCGTCGGCAATTGGGATGCTCAGCGAATCTGCCTTGCGTGGACCGTCCGGGCTGGTGCAGGGACGGGGACGTGCCGAAACCCAAGACAAACAGCAGTCATTGAGGCCTGTTGGTGGTGTGCAGCGCACACCGTATGCGGTGTTGCTCGGAAAATCTGTTGATTGGAAGTGCGAGACGGCGATCCGTCGCTACTCCAGCAGTCGCCGGAATCGATCGCCGAGCTGCTTTTGCAGATGCTGATAGAAGTCCGGGCTGGTGATTCGTTCGCGTTGTTACCGAGTCAGCCACTGGAAGTGCTGCTCCCAGACTTCCAGAGGTGGAAGTTTCAACGCGACCCAGCCGGGTCGGGATTGACTGAGCACGATACCGTCCAATTTGACGGGCGGATCGTTCATGATGGTGACAGTCGCGTTGGCGGCGAGCGGTTCATCGGCGGTGGCCACGCGCGGAGCGACGGCGAGTGCCATGCAACCCACCGACTGAGGTGTTTTCACAGTCGTGACAGCCTGCGTATTTGCGCCGGTCAGTACGTCGAGCGGGCTGGTGACTCGATTCTCTCGTAGCACGGCCACGCGTCTGTAGATGGTCGTCGTCTAACCGCGACAACGCCCGGAACAGTGATCGCAAACTTGTCTGGGCCGGACACAGTCAGCACACTCGCGGCATGACCGATGCGACGCCTGCACATGAATCCGGGAAGACCACGTCCCCGATCCGAACGGCGCTGGCTGCTGCACGCGAGCGGCGGCGGCCGTGCGGGATGGATTTCGCTCTGGCCGACCGCATCGAATTCCTTAACGCCCGGCACTGGGACACCGCGGCGAAGTCAGCCGGACTGTTCATGTCCCGGGATTATCTGTCGACGGTTGCGATGTCCGGACCGAAGTCGTTGCGGTGCCGCTACGGTGTGATCTACCGGGACAGTTCACCAGTCGCCGCAATCGCCGTGCAGTGCCTGACAATCGACGGTACGCAGCTCGTGCAGTCGGTCGACCAACTGACAGACGATGATCGAGCTCAACTGGCGATTCGAAAACTCGGTCGCCGCGCACTGGGTCGGATCAAACGCCGCGTGATGGTATGCGGGAACCTGCTGTCGTGGGGACCACACGGTGTCGCCTTTGCGGATGGCGAGGATTCCCGTGAATTGTGGCCGGCGGTGGCCGAAGCCCTGTATCGCATCCGACGCGCCGATCGGTTGCATGGCCAGACTGACTACGTCCTGATCAAAGACCTGAACGATCAGGAATGCGAATCGTCTGACTCACTGGCACGATTCAAGTACCGACGTGTCGAGACCGAACCGGACATGGTTCTGGACGTCCCCGCCGAGTGGTCATCGTTCGAAGACTATCTGGCGAGTCTGAACAAGAAGTACCGCAAGCCAGCCCGCAATGTGATCAAAGCAGTCGACGAGGGCGCGGGTGAGGTCGTCGTGCTGAACTCGCTCAGCGACGACTCGACTCGGATGCACGAACTGTATGCGGCCGTGGCTCACCGGGCCGATGTCCGTCTCGCCGAGATGCCGGCTGAATTCCTGCCGGCACTGGCGGAGTCGCTTGGTTCCGACCGCTTTGCCGCGATTGGGATTCGCGTTGATGACGTGCTCGCCGGCTACGTGACTGTTCTCAAAGACGGTGAGACCGCTATCGGCTACTACCTGGGCCTCGATTACGAAGTCAACGACCGACTGCCGTTGTATCACCGACTTCTGTATTCCGTTATCGAACAGGCGATCGCATGGCAATGCCGGCGCGTATCGTTCGGACGAACAGCTCTGGAGCCAAAGGCCCGGCTTGGCTGTCACCCCGTGTCGACGTCCGTGTGGATCCGGCACCGCGTTCCGATCGTGAATCTGGTTGTGCGGCAATTGCTGAAAGGCGTTCCTCACGAGGAACCGCCTGAACGGAATCCGTTCAAGGCACAACCGAAGGAAGCTCCTCCTGATGCCGAATAATGATCCGGACTGGCTGATCCTCGAAGACGGACCACTGATCGCGGTCAACAAACCAGCGGGCCTGCTGACCGAAGGCGTTCCGGGCGGACACGCCACGATGGTCGGCGCAGTCAAAGACTGGCTTAAGCAGAAATACGACAAGCCAGGGAACGTCTACCTGGGAATTCCGCACCGTCTTGACCGCGCCAGCACGGGAGTCCTTGTCTTTACGCGCAATTCGAAAACAGCAGCGCGTGTTGCCGAGCAGTTTGAGAAACGTGAAGTCACAAAGATCTACTGGGCCCTGCTCGAGTCGACACCCGATCCAGCATCCGGGACGCTCACCGATTGGCTGCGAAAACTCCCCGACGAAGCCCGGACAGAAATTGCCGAGCCCCACACTCCAGGTGCCAGGGAAGCTCAACTGAACTACCGCGTGCTTTCCGAATCCAAAGGCACGTGCCTGGTCGAGATCGAATTGCATACGGGGCGGATGCATCAGATCCGAGCGCAGTTTGCCTCGCGCGGGTGCCCGGTTGTGGGTGATGACAAGTACGGAGCGGCGCCGTGGTCGACGGATTCGACTCACGCGGCGGCACCTAGGACCGAAACACCGGATATTTGCATCGCGCTACATGCTCGGTCGCTCACTCTGAAACATCCGATCCGGTACGACCGCCTGACGATCGTAGCCTCACGTCCCGATCACTGGCCAGCGCAAGGAGTTCACGAATGACTCGAAAAACGTTCGTCCGTGGGAAAAAACGGTCGCCACTCGTCGTAGTCCCGGCACCGAGGTCAGTCACAATTCAACAATGTCAGATGGCGTAGCTGACCGATACACATAACAGCGTCGACGGCCTGGCCATCCTTCCCTTTCGTGGGATTCGTGTATTTTGTGAACGCGAATCCAGTCCCCAGCCGATTGGGTGACGAGTGTTTCAAAGTGTCGGTCGCCCGGTTAGACTGTTCGCCCTTCGCCGTCCGGCGAAATCAATCCTGTCTCACAGCGGTTCCCACCGCTCAGCGTTCTGAAAGGAAAGTCATGGCCAAAACACAGCGTAAACTGAAGAAAGCCAATCACGGGAAACGTCCTGCCAGCGCCAAGGCCCGTCGTCTGAAGCGCAAGCACATCAAGACGTAATCGTGGTTTACGAGAACTAACGAGCCCCGAAGGTTGACAGGAGTCTCCCGTCAGCCTCCGGGGCTTTCTTTTGGTTCTTCACTGATTACCGGGATGTGATTGCGGAGGAAGTGGCCATTGAGATGATCCGGAGTTGGATAACGACCTCTGGATCTCTTCTGGATGACTGGGAAGGATATGTGATCGGCTCCGTGCAGCGGCATGAGGGGGATGACTCGGACTCCGCCCAGTTGTGGGTGACGCTTGAGCCGGTGCCAGGCAAGGCCTGCAGCGGGTGTGGCGTCAGGCGGCTGACCCTGCATGACATGCTGGATTCGGGATCTGCCCGTGCTCGACGCCAAGTGCTGGCTGCTCGTGACGCGGCGGCTCGCAGTGTGCGGCATGATCGTCCGAGTGGCACGTGGCCAAATTCGCGTCAGCTCACGATCTGAGACGTTCTCTGGCCAAACGCATGTCAGAGAGGCCGGAATGCCACTGGAGCTGTTACAGCTCATCATGCGGCATGAGGTGCCAACTATGCTGCCATGCAGTTCGAAAGAGCTAATCGATCTCGAACTTGCCACACCGGATGTCCCGGATTTCCCGCAGTTTATTCTGACTGTTGTCACGTATCCGTCGTAGTGCACGAGTGACCGACTCGACCGAATTGGCCCCAGTCGATTCGAATAGCTCCCGTGATGTGAGTCGTGGCCGACGACCGTCACCATCGCCGGCGAGGGCATGCAGGATATCCATCCCGGGACCGACGCGGCGATCCTGCATGATCTGCACACCCAGCAGTTCGGCACGGTCGGGATTGAGCAGCAGCTCACCGTGGCTGGACGATCCGCGCCGCTTCCGCAACGGACGTGAAGTGTCGTCGTACGCCGGGATGGTCTCCGTGCAGTATCAGTCGGGAGAAAGCGACCGGCGGGGCCGGATTATCAAACGTGGTCCGCGGCTGCTCAGGAAGCGCTTAGTTGAATGCACGTGGCTGTTACTCAGCTACAACCCATGGGCTCAGCAACTGGTACAGAAAATCTCGAAAGGCCAGAAGACTCGAAAGAAACAGGCGACAATCACGTGAAGTTCTTCCTTTGCAACCTAAAGAATCCATGAAAGCCGTGTACCGGCGGGAGTGGTTTAGTCTTCCGCCAGGGGGAATGGTTCCCCGCGAGGTCACTGCCGAGGCCGGTCTCATTTCAGTGGATTCTGAAAAGGAGCACACGGCATGAAGATCCTCGAAATCGAACGGGGAGGTACAAGGGCGTGGTGTGTGAATCGAAGGATGGGTAGTCAGTCCGCTCCGACTCGGAAAGCCTCGCGAGTTTCTGAGCGACTGGTGTTATGCAGTTTTTACGAGTCTCCATGCCGGGAAGGCGACGAGAACATGTGTTATCAAATAATGAACGTGACCTCATAGCCAAGTACGCTTTTCAATCCAACGACAACGCACCGGGTTGGCGTTTGTCCGCGGCCGATTTCGTTGACTGCGGTTTTGGGGCTTCACTGTCGATGCCATAGATTGGTCGATCGCGGTAAATTGCATCAACGACTTCAGAAGGGTCGATTTCTGGCACTTTCGGGCGGTCTTGCCACATTCTGAATAAGAATACGAAAAAGACGAAAGAGACGACTGAAAACAGACGGGCAGTCATTCGCTCATCGCCCTGCCTCCTCTTGTGCTTCTGATTCGGATACTCAGCTCTCATCTCAAGGCGTTTAAGTCTCGATCTCAGGTTGGCAATTTCTGTGCAGCGCGTGTCCTTCGACTTTCGCTTGACCGTGAGCGCCACGCCACGCCATCGACATTCTATGTGCGTCTGGGAGGCAATGACTTCAAGACTTCCGCCGCACTGATCACACAGAACTGGAGTTACGTTGGTTCCCATTTACCGTGACGCTCCTGATGACAGACAGGTTGAGTGCCAATCGCAGCACAACGGCCAGTTGTGTGCTGGTTCAGCGGGAACTGGAATTTGAGCAGGCTGGCGTTAGCGAGTTGAGTTTGAGTTCATTGTGGGATCGAGTTGAGTGTCAGGCAACTGCCCTTGGGTCCTGACGTCGCTGGCGGGCTTCTTCCAGTTTGCGG
>CAYSJO010000299.1:0-13603 GCA_964431285.1 uncultured Planctomycetaceae bacterium | reverse complement strand
CAGCGTCTCCATCGCTTCGCGGACAATTTCGCGCATTTCCTGTTTATCAACTCGACGCGTGGGCATGAGCGCCGACTTGTCGATTGCCAGCACTTCTTCCGGCCGCGGTCCCAACGGTCCGGAATCGGTCGCTTTGAGCTGCACTTCTTTCTGACGCGATAGCTTGCGACGGCGGTTGATGGCCAGATTATTTGCAATCCGAAACAGCCAGGTGGCAAATTTCGCTGTGGGCTCGTATCGCTCACGAGCCCGATAGACTCGTAGAAACACATCCTGGGCCAGGTCTTCAGCCGACTGAGAATCGTGCAGCAGATGTGAAAAGATGCCGATCAGACGGTCCTGATACTGCTCGACCAGTTCCCCGAACGCTGCATCATCGCCATCGCGCACGCGAAGCATGCGCTGGACGTCTGGATCTCTCAGCCAGGCGTTCTGTTGAGGCGCGCTGATGACTGCCGACATGCTATGCTCGGGGCTGACAATTGAGAGATCGCCGTTTCTGATAAACCACGACCTGACTCGAAAGTTTCCCCGAGGTCGAGGATTTTACAAGGTTCCGGTTATGCGGCCGGATCGTCGGTCGTACTCGCGACAGCGACTCCCGTGGCTGCACTTCCGGCGGCTTCGGTGGGGCGCAGATGCTGGACCAGCCAGAGCATGATGGGGTAGGTAGGGACCGACGTCACCACGGCCACGATCAGCGAGCCCACCAGCAGCGGAGTTCCCACATCGACGATCAGCGACGTCGCTGTGTCCCACCATTCCCGGAAGTTGTGGTATTCCACAATGGCGGCGAAGTCCTCGTAGGTGACGTTTCCTTCAACGAACACAGTGCCCAGCTTGTAGCAGCCCCAGTAAATCGGCGCGACAGTGAACGGGTTCGAGATATACACCGTCAGGACGGCAGCCACTTTGTTGAACGAGAACAGCGGTCGCACCAGGAAAGCGAAGATCAGCACGAGCCCCATCTGGATTCCGACCGTCGGCGTCATCCCGATGAACATGCCGATGGCTGTGCCGAGAGCGATCGAATGCGGTGTGTCATCCAGCATCAGAATCGTGCGCAGAAACTCACGTGGAGTGAGCCGGCGCTTCGACTTTTTTTCAGACGATTCGGACATATATGGAAACGCTGCCGGGATCGGGAACGGATCGTTTATCGTCCATGCAACCTGGCAGAATTGCCAGATTCTTCCAATCCGACCGACAAGCGTTCCGGATTTCACTGCTGAGTTTGCCACCGTGGACTCTTAGCGGGGCAAGGCCGGCGTCGTTCCAGCTCAGATAGAATTGAGCACCATGGGATCGACGTCGTATCGCTTGAGGAACTCCGTCATCCACTGCTGTCGAATCTCGCTCGACTGCGACCGCGCCAGATCACCGAATACCGGTGAATCCGGAACCTTCTCCTCGATGAACTGCTGCTGCATGGTTTCATAGTCCATCGTGTCCGGCCCGTGCGTCCGAGCTTTCACATGGACGACGTAATAGACCGAGCGGTCAAAGTTCGGAATGACCTTCACTTCACCGACCTGCATTTCAGTCACGGTCCGCATGAATTCGTCGCCGGCACCCTCCACGCCAGGAATGCGACCGAGCTCAACCCGTGGCTGCTGCTGCATAAATGGATTGGACTGCAATCCGGAGAATGTTCGCTGAAGCCACTTGAAAGGAGGACTGGGGAGAACGGTCAACTTGTCAATAAGCACGCTGCGGCACAGCACTTCGTTATCTTTTTTGACCGCAGTACTCTCCACACGTACGGCCAGCGACGTTCTATCCTGTCTACGCATTTTGACTTCGCACGTCTGTGGGACGTCACTGTCAAAAACGTCACTGTCAATAACCTCCTCAAGATGATTGTCGTACTTGTCCACGTGGACCTTCTTGTTCGCGTCGTCCTTCTCGGGGTCCAGCCACTGAGAGATATTCGCGCCGACGAGACTCTTCCGTTCCACATCCAGTAACGTTGCCGCGGCGGCGTTCGCGTCGATAACACGCCCTTCGGCGTTGATGGTCACAACGGAAGCGTCCTCCTGGCCTGACACCGTCTGCTCGGCAACCGCTTTCGCCATGGTCGGCACTTCGAAGGGGATATCACCGGGCTTTTTCAGTTCTTCGGCAACCAGCGCTGCGATCTTTTCAGCTCGCTCTTTTGCGATCGGTCGGGCTTCACGCAGACGGTAGGCTTTCTCGACCTGTTCGCGGACCCCGAGTTCGTCGAAGGGATCCAGTTTGGCAAAATCTTCTTCGGAAAGATCTTCGGAGCCGGGATCGCCTCCGGTTGCAACGTGCGCTTCGACGTCCCTCGTGACCCACCATACAAATTTGACTTTGCGAAGAATCATAGTCGGCTCGTCCTCGGAATCCTCCACGTCACCAGTATCCGGCTCAGACGGCTCGTCCTCGGAATCATCCACATCACCAGACCCCGTCTCAGACGGCTGGTCCTTGGGAAAGTTCACGTCATCCTCGGAAACTTCGACAACAAACAAAGCGGAAGATGCGGAGAACAATCGCTGAGGCACGGTCAGTCGCTGCGGCCTCTGCTGGAACTGACTTCGTGCGAAGTCCAGGAAGTCCAGTGGGTCCATCGCGACACCGATCGATTTTCCGTAGTCCTCGTGGTCGACCAGTTCCTGCTGAGACAGCGGTTCCGTCTCCTTGAAGCGGAATCCGTTTTCTGCGGCCCAGGTGGCGGCATTCTCTGCGAGAAGTTTCCCGAGTTCTGCTTCCTGAGCCTTCTGACGATCTTCGAGAGCGTTCTGACGAGCGTTGGGATCGCTTTCGTCATACTTTTCGTCGTCACTGGAATCTGCCTGGACCTTCGCTCTGAGTGTTCGTCGAAGCTGGCCAATCTTCTCAACTGCCTGCTCAACTCGCGCATCGACGAGTTTACGGATCCGCTCCTCTCTGACCAGGTCCAGCAGTTCGTCGCGAACCTCGTCGGGGGATTCGTACTCAGCTTCGGGAGTCTCCGGTTTGTCGGTCGATTCCGTCTCGCCGGTTGGTTTGTCGGTAGCCTCTGGAGTTTCTGCCGCAGGTGTGTCGGCAGACGCCGAAGATTCAGGCTTATCTGTTGTCTCGCCCGCTGCCTTGTCCGGTACAGCGGCACGGGTCTCGGCTGGCTTGCTCGGAGTTTTTGCTTCATCCGGATTCGCCGCAGGCGGCGTTTCGTTTTCTGTCGGTGATGCGGACTCGGTTGTCGCTTTGGTTTCGGTGTCAGCCGGCGGATTCGAAGGCTTCTCGTTTTCCGCGGCCGGTTCATCCTGACAGGAGTTGTCGTCGTCAGATTTCAGCGGTGTCTCAGACTCAGCAGGTGAATCAGACTCGGGCTTGTCCGTGGTGGGTGGAGAAGTTGGCGTGTCGCCGGATGGCGGCTTTGTTTCAGACTCTGGCGCGGGCTTCGCGGGGGTATCGCTATCGGGTTTGGTGTCTGGATCGTCGGCGCGTTTCTCAGGTGTGGAGCCGTTCTCCGGCTTTTCTGGCGGTGGTGTTTTGTCACCGTCCGCTGGTGGCGTACTGCCCGGCTCGGGGGCATCCGGCGAGTCTGCATCGGGTTTGCCAGGTTCCGGTACGTCGAGGTCTGGCACGTCGAGGTCTGGCAGAGCAGGCGACTTCTTATAGTACGCTTCTTTACGTTCATCGTAGAGGGCTTGAAGCTCGGCATCTAAGACCGGCCCTTCGTCTGCTTTCAGCTTCTCCTCAACTTCTGCGACCAGTCTCATCATGTCTGGTTCGAGCCATGCAATCGCTCGACGTGGCGGCTGCAGGAAGCCGGGATCTGAGCCCATTGGATACACATCCTTGAACTGCTCAAACAGATCTTCCAGCGCTTTTTCTTCCGGTGCCGCGACACCGTAAGCGAACGCTTCGACCGGAATGGCGGTCGTGTCGACGGATTGTTCTATTGTGACTTTACGGAAGTCCTGCCAGTACTGCTCGGGAAGATACACGATCACGGGGTTGATCACGCGGTATGCCGCTTGAGCCCGTAATTCCTCGCGCAGCAGATCGAACAACTGGACTTCGCCCAGCCCCAACTGACTGCGGATTCTTCGAAACGCCGTCGTATTCAGTTTGTTGTCCGAAACTTCGTTCACGAAGTCTGTGATGAAACTGTTGCCGATCGAAATGCTCAGACGATCTGCTTCGTGCAACAGAAGTTGTCTTGCCACAATCTCCTGTGTCGAGTTGCCACCAAACATGTACTGCTGCAGCAGGAACCCGAAAGCGTTCTCACGCTCGTTAAACGCCTGTCGCACGAAACTGTTCGCCACTTCGCGATCCTGCTTCAACTGGAACAGCTCACGCTCGGAAATCGTCCCGATGCTGGTAGGGATTCCGGGTTCAGTCGGAGCGGTCAGAATCGGCAGCGCTCCTATGACGGCGCCCAGTACGGCTCCGGTCAGGATCTGAGTCATGTCCGCTTTCCCCTGCTTACCTTCTCCCCAGATCCAGAAGGCCCCGGCGCCCATGGCGGCAAACAGGAACGGCATGACCCGCGTGCTTTCCATGCGTGACACTTGGTCAAGCAGGATGAACGCGAACATGGCCAGACCCGTGAGGATGACCGTGAGAATCTTCTGGTGACGGCGAAACACGGAAAATGGAGAAGCCATAATCAGTCTCAAATGTGGTTCAGGCAGGGATGAATCAACCATCCACCGCGGTTGGCAAATCAGTCCAAAACACGCCGAATCAGAACGGTGTTTCCAAGGCGAGTCTTGACAGAGTTGGAAAGCCTCGGATATCGAACGCGCCTTGAGCGGTTGTATTCCGGCTTCCCGTGAAGCAATCAGACAACAGGCTGGTGGAGATTTTAGCCGGGGTCCGATTCGACACAAGGCCGCCCTCCGACAGGGACTTGCGTCGTTCCGGTGACAGTGTTGGGGCGATGGGCGGCGGGTCTTTCCCGTCGCTGCGAACGTGGGCTTGAGGCACTGGGCGCTGCAACAAGGACAGGAAATGAAGGTCGACAGACAGTCTTGCCGCGTCTATTTAACTTTCGAAAACCGGTTTCATTAGACCGTTAGCGTTAAACAGCAAGGACGAATCGCGTGCCCAGGTATACGGCTCTTGTCATTGTCGAATCTCCCGCCAAAGCCCGCAAAATCAGCGGCTTTCTGGGGAAGGACTACAAGGTGCTCGCGAGCATGGGCCACGTCCGCGATCTGCCGGCCAAAGCCGCGGAAGTCCCTAAAGCGGTTAAGAAAGAGCCGTGGTCGACGCTCGCGATCAACGTCGAAAGTGAATTCGAACCGCTCTACATCATTCCCGAGGGCAAAAAGAAAACAGTCAAAAATCTTAAAGCGGCACTGAAAGACTCCGACTCACTGATCCTCGCAACGGATGAAGACCGCGAAGGCGAATCTATCGGCTGGCATCTGGTCGATCTGCTCAAGCCCAAAGTCCCTGTCAGCCGCATGGTCTTCGCCGAGATCACCAAACCGGCAATCCTCGCCGCGCTGGAGAACACGCGGAAACTGGATGAGAACCTGGTGCAGGCGCAGGAGACTCGTCGTGTACTTGACCGGCTGTTCGGTTACACGCTGAGTCCACTGCTGTGGAAGAAAGTCGCCCGAGGTTTGTCCGCGGGACGTGTGCAATCGGTCGCAGTCCGCGTGCTCGTTCAGCGTGAGATTGAGCGGTCGAAGTTCCACAGCGGTACCTACTGGGACCTGAAAGCGCAGCTCGCGTCTCCGCAGGGCGGCAGTTTCGAAGCCGCACTGACGACCGTCGCCGGCAAGCGTGTCGCGTCTGGCAAGGACTTTGATGAGAACACGGGCCAGCTCAAGCCCACTGCAGATGTCGTGTTGCTGGATGAAGCCGCGGCCACTGAGTTACGCGAACGCATCAGTCAGATTGACTGGTCGGTCGCGTCAGTTGAATCGCGTAATCAAAACCGGCGACCATATCCGCCATTTACAACCAGCACGCTGCAACAGGAATCGAACCGCAAACTGAGTATGTCGGCCCGGCAGACAATGCAGGTCGCTCAGCGCCTATATGAAGAAGGTCACATTACTTACATGCGTACCGACAGCGTCAGCCTGTCCGGTGAAGCGATCAACGCCGCACGCGGGAATGTCGAAGACCGATACGGCAAGGAATATCTCAGCGAGAAGCCACGTACGTTCACGACAAAGTCGAAGGGCGCTCAGGAAGCTCACGAGGCGATTCGTCCAGCTGGCACCGCAATGAAGACCGGTGACGAACTGGGCCTGTCCGGCCAGGAGAAGCGTCTGTACGACCTGATCTGGAAACGCACGATGGCCACTCAGATGGCCGACGCCAAACTGCTGTTTCAAACGGTGACCATCCTGGCTGGCGACGCCGAATTCCGTGCCACCGGACGGCACGTCGAATTTCCCGGCTTCTTTCGAGTCTATGTCGAAGGCGTGGATGATCCCGAAGCCGCACTCGACGACAAGGAAGATGCACTCCCGCCGCTGTCGGAAGCGGATGCATTGAAGCTGGGTGAACTGGCATCGCTGAGTCATGAAACCAAGCCACCAGCGCGATACACGGAAGCCACGCTGGTACGAAAGCTCGAATCCGAGGGCATCGGTCGACCGAGTACTTATGCGAGCATAATCGGCACGATCCAGGATCGTGGCTATGTGCAGAAGCAGGGCAGCCAACTGGTGCCGACATTCACGGCTATGGCGGTCACCAGGCTGCTGGAAGAGCATTTCACAAAGCTCGTCGATTATCGCTTTACGGCCCAGATGGAAGAGCAGCTTGACGAAGTCGCCGAGGGCAAATCTGAACGGTTGCCATACCTGCGCGAGTTCTATAGCGGCGATGACGGGCTGGATAACCAGGTCAAGACACATGAAGAGGAGATTGATCCTCGAAAAGCCTGCACGTTGAAACTCGACGGAGTCAGTGCGGATGTGCGTGTTGGTCGTTATGGGCCGTACGTCCAGCAGGATGACAACGGAGAAACGATCAGTGTGTCTCTGCCGAACGAAATTGCCCCGGCCGATGTCACGGACCAGCTGACCCTGGAACTGATCGAACGCAAGAAGCTGGGACCAGTGTCGCTGGGTATGCACCCGGAAGAAGGGCAGGCAATCTATGTGAAGGAAGGCCCGTTCGGCTCGTACCTGCAACTTGGCGAAAACTCGGAAGAGGAAGGCGCGCCCAAGCCGAAACGAGTTGGAATTCCCAAGACGGTCAAACCTGAAGACGTCACGCTCGACATGGCTCTGAAGTATCTGTCACTTCCGCGCCGCCTGGGACACCACCCGGAAACGACGAAAGTGGTCAACGCTGGCATGGGACGTTTCGGGCCGTACGTTCTGCACAACAAGGTCTACAAGTCACTGGGAAAAGAGCAGGACGTCCTGACCATCGATCTGGACGAAGCCGTCGAGTTACTGAAGACCGCGAAACCACGAGGTCCGGCTCCGCCATTGAAGGAACTCGGCAAGCATCCTGAAGACGGAGAGCCCGTTGGGCTGTACGAAGGC
The DNA here is from genome assembly GCA_964431285.1 of uncultured Planctomycetaceae bacterium. Classification (GTDB taxonomy): domain Bacteria; phylum Planctomycetota; class Planctomycetia; order Planctomycetales; family Planctomycetaceae; genus CAUZFZ01. The sequence continues at coordinate 6,125 of CAYSJO010000299.1, read as the reverse complement.
CGGTACGGGATGTACGTGAAGCACGGCAAGATCAACGCGACGATTCCGAAAGAGCGTGAAGTCGACACCGTCACGCTGGAAGAAGCCCTCGATTGGATCGCCATCAAAGCCGCGAAAGGCGGCGGCCGCAAGAAAGCGGCGAAAAAGAAAAAGAAGAAGAAGAAGACTGCAAAGAAGAAAACGGGCAAGAAGAAGGCATCAAAAAAGAAAGCCGCTAAGAAGAAGCCGGAATGACGGCGCTACGTCGGCAGTGATTGAGAACCAGCTCGATCCAACTGGTCCCGCAGCGGCTATGAGAAGATCGAAAGAGCAGTTTACGACAATCGGTCGTCGCTTTCGGAACGCGGGAGTGCTTGTTGCAAGGGCTCATGCAACGTGAAACGGAACGACTGATGACCGACTCGGCAGACACTCTTCAATTGATCGTGGGTAGCCGGAACCGGAAAAAGACGGCCGAGATCGCCGGCCTGCTGGCGCCGCACGGGATTGACGTTGTGTCCGTCGCCGATGTGCCCGACGTGCCGGATGTCGTGGAAGATGGCGAGACCTTTGCCGAAAACGCCGCAAAGAAGGCGTCCCAGACAGCGAAGTTTCTCGGCCAATGGGTCCTGGCCGAAGACAGTGGTCTATGCGTTGATGCGCTCCAGGGAGCACCGGGTGTTTATTCGGCTCGGTTCAGCGGCGAAGACACGACCGATGATGCCAACAACCGAAAGTTGATCGCCGAACTCAACGGCGTGCCCGCCGATCGTCGCGGTGCCGGGTACTCGTGTCATGTCGCCGTCTCGGATCCCGAGGGGACCATTCGGCTGACATCCTGCGGCACCTGTCGAGGCCGAATCGTTGACACGGCCAGTGGCAGTAACGGATTCGGGTACGATCCCCACTTTCTTATCCCCGAATACCACCAGACGTTTGGCCAACTCAGTCCTCTCGTCAAACAGCAACTGAGTCATCGTGCGCGAGCGTTCCAGAGACTGATTCCCCGTCTGGTGGCACTGATGCGATCGTTGTCGGCACCGACGGGATGAACTGTCAGCGATTCAGCGTCACGCGGAATTCCTGTGAGAGCCAGTAGTTCGACGGTAGCTCAGCGAAAGACTCTTCAGCTTCCGGCACGTCTTCGTCTCCTCTGGTAAAGGCGACGATGATGCAGAATCTGACACCGTTCTGGGTCTTTGCATTCCCAAACCGGGCTCGCGATCGAAAGTATGTCCCCTTTTGTCGCACGGCTTCATCCTGCACCCACCACAGCGAGCCTTTTTGCCGCACGCGGACCAATACAAACGCCCGCTTCAACTCCTTGGTCCTGGTGCGAACGATGACGTCATCCAGTGATTTCACGACGTCGTGCTGCGGACGAATCAGCGATACGTCGATACGCCCGCCGTTTGGTATGGTCGCTGCGACCGGACTGTCAGGACCCGTCCTGTCCGTCGGCTTCGATGTTGCTTCGGCATCCTCTGCATGAGGTATCGATTCAACGGAGCCAGAGTCGACTCATCCAAAGAATACACTCTCCAGCAGCGCGTCGACATCCAGTTCGGAAAGTGCCCGCGCTGAACCGTCCGTGGGCAGCTCGATTGAGACAGCAGTGTGCGTGCCGCGTTGTCGAGCCGTTCCCGGTATCGTTCTTGCGCGTCGTGTGCTGCATAGTCGGCGCGGATTCTCGCATCGATCGATGATGCGAGCTTTCACGAGAGACTCCAAATATGGGGGAACGCCGACCAACCTACCCCATTCAACCGCCCGGATTCACAACTGCCCGCACGGCTGCATCCTTTGTTTCAAGCAATTTGCGAAATGCGACTGTGCGTTCTGGTCCTGGCTGAATGAAGTGATTCATCGTCACGGCCATGTCGTGGAACGGTTTACTGACCGCCTGCAGATGTTCCGGGAGATGGTCGAAATTAAACCACTTCATCATTCGATCTTCTTCCATGTGTCGTTCCTTGCCGTGGGGATCTGGTGCCGTGGGCGTCATGCCAGTTGAAACCGGACACGATAACGGTTTCAATTGCTGAATCACGCTATTTGCGGCCCGCTGCCGCAGTTCGAGTTGGTTGTTTCTGGATGCCCCCATCGTCTAGTGGCCCAGGATACGGGATTCTCAGTCCCGGGACCGGGGTTCAAATCCCCGTGGGGGTACTTGTTGCGTCTGCATCGGTACGCAGGGGGGTGCAAACCCCTGTAAAACGCAGTGTTTCGTATTCTTCGGTGCGGACACTGCAACCCGGTGCAGACGGTCCAACTTTCTACGCTCCAAGTGGACGCCTCTGCAATGTTCTCATCACCGAGGACGATGTAATGCTTCCCGGCAATGACTTCTGACTGCTCAACCCACTTACAGACCGTCGCCAGCGGAATTTTCTCCAAGCAGACCTTACGGGAAACAAACGAAGCTCGAAGGTTCTGCAAAGCCCGTGGCCAGAGTTTGATGCCATGCTGCTCTGCTAATCCCTTTGTCGGACTGCTGTACCCGTCCCGCTGATCACGGACATTCTTCGGCGTCCTATGTTCGACGATGACATTGCCGCTATCCGGCCTGCCTTGTTCCTGCCACAACTCGCACAGCATCGGGAATAGCTCATCAAAAATCGGCACATCTCTTTCGGTGTATTTCTTTCCTTTCTTGGTTGACCGTACCAGCATCTTTTTCTCGTGCCACCGAATGTCCTGCTACCGCAGCAGGTTGATTTCCGAAGGTGCACGAAACCCAGCAAACATTGCCATTCCGAGAATGACTTGCCACTCGGTGTCCAGTTTAAAGGCCAGTTCCTCGAACTGTTCCACCGACACATAGGCCAGCCTATTCGACGGGTCGTATCCGCTGGTCAAACCCTTGCACGGGTTCGATTCGATAATCCTTGCCAACACCGCCACCGCAAACACCTTCGCAAGTGTCTTCATCGTCCCAATTTTTGTGTTCACCGAATGAAGCCGCCCTGTGCGCCGGTCACAGCACTTCTCGATGAAGTCCTCCACTTCGTCGGGCAGAATCGCAGCGACAGATTTCTTTGAAACCTTGTGCCAGCCAGCGACATCATCCTTCGACACATCAACGCCTTCAAAGAATTTGATGGCGTGTCGGCAGATGTTGTTCTGGTTGTTAATCGTCCCCGCCCTCTTGCCACGCTTCTCAGCTTCAATCGTCAGCACTTACGCACACATAGCCGCGAAGGTTTTCGGCACGGGTTTCGGCTGCTTGAGCAACCCAGCCTTAACGAACCCGTTCCGCACATTTTCAGGCAAATCAAATATCCAACCATCCAACTCCTTCGGAACAGCGACAGAATTCTGCCTCGCGTCTTCCAGCTTCTGGACATTCACCGCCCAAAGATTCTTTGCCGTCTTGTTGGTAAACACACCGAGGTGAATTCGTCTGGCCTTCTTGTCTTTATCATTGAAGCCCTTCACTTAGGCTTTGATGTGTTTGTGGCCTTTCTTCGTCTCCACATAAACGTTGGACACTGTCCACACCTCCTAATCGAGTTCTGTCGCAGCGACATACGCGGCCTTCGCATATGCCTCTAGTTCCGTCAACAGGATGTATATCTTGCTCCCGAGTTTTTAATTACCCAAGATTGGGATGTTGCCCGGTAGCCTTATTACCGTTTACGAGATACTTCACCTGCCGAGGACTACAACCGAGATACTTCGCAACCTCAACCATATCCTGTTTTTTCAGCCCGTATACCATTTTCCTGCTCTTTCATTCCTTCCCCTGTAAAAGAACTATTGATGAGACACTACACATAATCTACATACTATATTTTATTTCACTCTTCCTCATTTTCTATTTATCAGACAACCAGTGTGCCCCTACACATGATAGTTAGTCTTCGTCATTGCCAATCTCGTCAAATCTATCATTGTATTCTATTCGTTTCTGTGCTAACTCTTTAACTCTGGCCCTCGACACATCACCAGGTTCTGTGATGGTAATGCCGACACCAATTTCTGCGTCGCTGCCGGACTAAAGAACTTTTTAGTCACAGTGTATGTATTTTTCGCATATACAAACTGTCCATCCTTTTCTGGCGTGTGCTGTTCAATCAAACCAATTTCTTTAAGTAGCGTAATCCCCTGACGAACAGACGACTTTGAAGGATTCAACTTCTTCTCGTACCTCATGTTGTGAACATTACAAGCCCTCGACAGCACTTCGAATACTTCGGAAGAACTACAATGTTCCGCGGAGTACAAGTCTCCCTGTCAGTATCTTTTTGAGAGTTCGCCGTTCTTGATCACGGGCAAGTGTTCTGAGCTCATCGATAGTTCTCCGTGACATGGCCCAAACCAGATTAACTTCCCGGCAGTATTTGTGATTAAGAAACCCCACAAGACAAACAACCATCTTGAACTATCAGCATCACAGGGTGCTGGTGATTCTTTTTTTTGTACATCGACATCACCCAGGCGCGACAGCGCGGAAAACACTACTCACCCACCGTTCTTGATCACTCCCCTTTTTCCAGAAGAACCCAAGGACCCCCCCCCATTTTCCCCACTCCAACCTCGTGTACATCATCCAGGTACGCGTATTTGTCACCTTTTTTGTAATTGTGCCGCACACCTTGATCGGTGAATTATCTTTTTTGCCTTTGCGTCGGGTGTTATATGAAACAGTATCGCCAACAGCCATCTTATTTCGGGTTTCTTTCAGGATCGAGTCACGACGCGCATTTACACCTTCTATCAGTAAATGAACATCAACCAGTTCCATTTCTTTGACAGTCTCTAAAACATCCTCGACATCATCGGACATAATAAACTCCATCTATTTCCTAACAATACCTTGGGCACAACACCTATCTAATATATTAACCCACCCACGCAACAGATCTTCTTCGCACTTTCACCGAATCTGCCAAAATGTGGTTTGTGTCGGAAACATCAAGAATGTACCGGACTGGCCGGTATTGTTTCGGGTATTCGGGGAAGCGTAGTTCCTGGCCGGTATTTGTCCCCATGACGTATAATCTGATTCCTTGTTGAGGTGCTCCAACCTCAGTCGCATTAATTGTCTTCCACATGACTTCATAGACGATCCGCTGAAACTTCCCTTTTAGAAGATCAATCATTTGAATGCCTTGGATGTTTCGCATTGTGGTGAATCGTGGAACGTTCTCTAACAGAAAATACTTTGGTTGTTTGGCTTTGCAGATGTTGACCAAATGAAGGAACAAACCGACTCGTGGATCATCCATGTCAACAAATAGACTGTTGCCTGAATTCTGGCTGAAAGGTCGACACGGAAAACCAGCTAATAAAATGTCAAAGTTTGGTATTTGGGATGGTTCAAGTTCTGTGATATCATTATACTCTAGAGAGTTAGGAAAATTTCGTCGATAAATGTTACACGCGGAGTTGTCATTCTCGATGACTGAAACACATTGAGAATTCACATCCACCTCTTTACAAGCAAGATGGAAACCACCAATGCCAGCAAAAGCGTCTAAAAATGGAAATCCCACAGATGAACAAGCCTCAAGTAATGGACCGGCTGCAGAGTTTCTGAAACAGATGGAAGAGATTGAGGAACAGAGGAAACTTATTGAAGCGCGAGTAGCGGATTTGAAAGATCAAGCAATGGTTGCTGTGGCTGTGAGTCTTGAACAGGCCCTGACGATCATAGAAAAAAGTAACCTGAACAAGTTAAACTCAGCCGGGGCAAGAATCCTTAATTCCATTTGCTCAAGGGTCCAAGGGAAAAAAGCGGCACAGAAGAGTGGTTCGCCGCCACGGAAACCACAAGTAGGCCGAGTAAGCAAAGAAGAGAAAGCAGAACTATGGTTCGCATTCTTTGAAGACAAGAAGCGCGGTGACACCTTCACGAATCAGGATATCTTCGGGTACTGTAAAAAACAGAATGTGGTCAGCATTGGCTCTCCAGCACAATTCTTTGGGAAATTGTGGAACACGGACCAGATAGAGGACACTGGGCATCGTGTTGAGGGCACACGGATAATCATTTGGAAGTTGAAGAAGTTGATCAAGAATGTTTAGTTCTGGAACTTCACAAGAATAAAATGTGTGGTGGTGAAGATATGGGAATACTTGAAGCTGCGGTGTGCGTGATGAGTGTTCTGGTGGGTATTTGGTACTACTGGGTTGAGATAGTT
>CAYSJO010000298.1:0-10740 GCA_964431285.1 uncultured Planctomycetaceae bacterium | reverse complement strand
CCGGCATGCCCGGACAGCATCGAAGACGCTCATCGACGCATGAAAGATTACGTCGCGTACTACAATCACACACGACTACACAGTGCGATTGGATATGTGGCCCCCGCCGACAAACTCAACGGTATCGAGAAACAGATCTTTGCCGAGCGGGACCGCAAACTGGAAGAAGCCCGCCAGCGACGTCAGGACGCAACGGCAGTTGCCTGACACTCAACTCGATCCCACAATGAACTCAACCTCAACTCGCTAACGCCAGCCTGCTCAAATTCCAGTTCCCGCTGAACCAGCACAGTAGCACACACTGGATTGACCTGCGAGCAGACACAGCCTTGGCCTGCGGTTAAATAATCGCCAGGCAACGACTAAACTGGCGCGATTCGCTTCGCCCCTCACACGTTCAATTACCCGAGGAATTGTTGTGGCTACTGCTGCTTCCGAGACAGAAACACAGACACAGACGATCAACGGTGCCGACATTCTGGTCGAGTCGTTGATTCGCAATGGCAGCGACCTGATCTTCGCGTACCCCGGCGGAGCGAGCATGCCGTTGCATCAGGCTCTGCGAGGCAAGCGTGATCGCATTCGCACAGTTCTACCTCGGCATGAACAAGGTGGCGGATTTGCTGCTCAGGGCGTTTCGCGTACGACGGACAAGGTCGGACTGTGCATGGCCACCAGTGGTCCGGGCGCGACCAATCTGGTCACTTCGATCGCCGACGCCAAACTGGACAGCATCCCGTTGATCGCGATCACCGGACAGGTTGCCCAGCCTGTGATCGGAACGGATGCGTTTCAGGAAACGCCGATCATCGAGATCTGCCGGGGAATCACGAAACATTCGGAGATGATCACGGCGGGTGACTGGACTGATCCCGAGTCCGTCCGCGAGGCCCTGCGCTCAATCCCGCGGATCGTCAAAGAAGCGTTTTTCGTTGCTAAGACCGGTCGGCCAGGTCCCGTGATGATCGACTTCCCAAAGAACATTCAGCTGGCGACACTCGACGAGGAACCGGACTACGACCCGCCAATGCGGTTGCCTGGCTACCGACCGCTGCATCGCAAAGCCGTGCCCGAGCAGATTCGCCAGGTCATCGCGGCCATCCGTCGTTCAAAGCGTCCGATGCTGTATGTCGGCGGCGGTGTGATCAACTCAGGTGCGTCCGAAGAGCTGACAACGTTCGCACTGAAGACAGGAATTCCCGTCACTACGACTGTGATGGGGCTCGGTGCGTTCCCCGGCGATCATGAACAGTGTCTGCACATGCTTGGAATGCATGGCACCTATGCCGCCAACAAGGCCGTTAACGAGGCTGACCTGTTGCTGGCTTTGGGAGTGCGTTTCGACGACCGCGTGACCGGTAAGCTCGACGAGTTCGCCGCCCACGGAAAAATCGTCCACGTCGACATCGACGCTTCGGAAATTCATAAGAACAAGGAAGCCCACATTCCGGTTGTTGCGGATGTGGGTGAGTTCCTGCAGTCGCTCAATGCTGCGTTTTCAGAGAACGATCGCCCCGACATTGAAGAATGGGCCGCTCAGGTCGGCGAGTGGAAGGCGAAGCACCCGTTGTCGTACCTGCAGACTGATGACTGGATTCTGCAGCAGTACGCCATTGACGAGTTGTGGAATCAGACAAAGGACCAGGAGGCGTTCGTGTCGGTCGGCGTGGGCCAGCACCAGATGTGGGCGGCTCAGTACTACAAGTTCCGTCAGCCCAAACGCTGGCTGAGCAGTTCGGGTCTGGGAACGATGGGATTCGGTCTGCCTGCCGCCATGGGAGTCGCCGCAGCTCATCCTGGCAAACTGGTGGTCGACATCGACGGCGATGGCGCGTTCCAGATGAACATGCAGGAACTGGCCACACTGCATTGCGAGCAGTTGCCGGTCAAGATTCTCCTGTTGAACAACCAGCACCTGGGCATGGTGGTGCAGTGGGAAGACCGCTTCATGGACGGCAAGCGGGCTCACACATACCTCGGTCCGGTCGATCACCCCGAATGGCTCGGTGATGGTGATGGTTCGATCGGTGACACATACCCCGATTTTGTGAAGATCGCCGAGGGCTACGGAGTCAGTGGTGCTCACGTGCGGAAGAAGGCGGACTATCCAGCCGCAGTGGCAGAAATGATCAACCACGACGGTCCGTATCTGCTTGACGTCATCTGCCCGTACCAGGAACACGTCCTGCCAATGATCCCGGGCGGAAAATCCGTGCGGGATATCATTCTGGAATAGGCACCCCGGCGCGGAGTACGCCACATGGCACGTTGCGACGAAGGCTATATCTGCGACGTGTGCGGCGAGGCCGTCGATGAGATGATCGACAGCGACCTTTACCTGCGATACATCCTTGGACTCGTCCCGGAAGCCGTTCTCGCGCTGGAACCCGAACGGCACATCCGCTGCAATCCCGTGCAGGCTCAGTTCATCGTGCATGACGACTTTGAACCAGTTGCCGTCGAAGGTTCCTTCGACAAGAACGAACTCGACGCCGACGATGTCCGACGCCAGGAAGAACTCGTCACGCGCGGCTGGTTGCGGCTCGTTGAGGTGATCGGTTCCGGCCTGCCGGTTTCGGAGTATCCACTGGTAAAGGCCTGATCGGCGCTGTCGCGAGTGTCGTTTCTGGAAACCTGCGGCTGGACAGCAGCACGCAGGTGCGGCAGCATTGTGGCGTGAATGTCGCCAACCGGTATCGCAGGATACCGGACATGCAATGGTCAGTGTGTGTAATCGTCGCAGCGGCCGTCTGCCATTTCGCTGGCATTCCGTGTGCAGCTGATGATCAGCCAGTTACCAGTGCAAACGTGCGGTGGGCCGATGGTGGTGAAGGCGGCTCGCCAGATTTTCGGCGTCATGTCGTGCCGCTATTCTCGAAGCTCGGCTGCAACATGCTGAGCTGCCACGGTTCTTTTCAGGGCCAGAATGGTTTCCGACTCAGCCTGTTCGGCTTTGAGCCCGAACTCGATCGCGCAGAGCTTCTTGAAGTCGACGAGCTGAGCGAGGGTGAAGGCCCGCGAGCGAATCTGAAGTCTCCAGCCGAGAGCCTCGTGCTGCACAAACCCACGTCCAAAGACGAGCACGAAGGCGGGCAGCGCATGACTGTCGGCAGTTGGCAGTACAACGTTTTTCGTGAGTGGATCGCGGAGGGCGGGCCTTTTGATCCAGACAAGGACCCGAAGCTTGTGCGGTTTGAGCTTCAACCGGCTGAGCTGGTTTTTACCAGCCGTGACAAACCGAGAGCGGTCAAAGTAATCGCGTGGTTCGACGACGATACCGTCGAAGACGTCACCGCACTGACGACGTTTACCAGTAACGATGAGGGCATCGCGGCTGTCGCCGCCGACGGAACGATTCGCGTTGACCTGACGGGCGACACGGCCGTCATTGCACAGTACGCCGGGGGAGTCGCCAGCACTCACATCCTCGTTCCTGCGTCCCCATCGGACGATCCACATCCACCGTTTCCGCAACAGAACCCCATTGATGAGTTCGTCGTTGCGAAGTTGAGAAAACTCAACATGCATCCGTCGAATCTATGCAGTGATGAGGACTTTCTACGGCGCGCGTACCTGGACGTGATTGGTGCATTGCCAACGCCCGCCCAGGTCCGGACATTCCTGAGCGATCGCGATCCGGAAAAGCAAATGAGCCTCGTTGACAGTTTGCTCGAACGCCCGGAATACGCGATGTACTGGGACATGAAGTTTTCTGACTGGACGGGACACAGCAAGTACATTTCACGCAGTCCAGGACAGTACAACTGGGTCTGGCAGCAGTGGATCGAAGACAAGCTGACCCGCAACGTTCCATACGACGAGTTTGTCTATGGATTCGTCTGCGCGACCAGTCTGGACGGTCGCACGCGTGAGGAGTACCTGGCGGAAGTTGCGGAAGTCAAACACAAGCTTGGCGGACGCTACAACTACGATGACGGCACGTACGCGACACGCCGGACGCTCGACCTCTACTGGATTAATGTCGAACGTCGGAAGCCGGAAACACTGGTTCTACAGACAGCAAACTCGTTCCTGGGACTGCGACTCGAATGCGCCCAGTGTCACAATCACCCCTTCGACCGCTGGACGCAGAAGGACTTCGAGGGCTTCAAGTCGATCTTCATGCTGGCGAAGTTCTGTGACCCGAAGACCGGGGGCGGACGCGGCTACGGCGACGAGGACGTGCAGGCTGGTGTTCTGTCGCGATACGCAGGCATTGTGAAGAAGACGCCGCCGAAGCTGCTTGGTGGAGATGTCGTTTCGTATGGCGAAGGCAAAGACGCTCGCGTGGCGCTCTGGAAATGGATGCGATCGCCCGACCATCCAACCTTCGCGCCGTCCATCGTGGATCGGAGTGGGCACACTATTTCGGGACCGGGCTTGTCGACCCGCCGGACGACTTCAATCTCGGCAACGCGCCGTCGAATCCACAGTTGCTCGCATGGCTGGCAAAGGATTTCATTGAGCACCGCTTCGATCTCAAACACACCCATCGAACAATCCTCAACAGTCGGACGTATCAACTGTCGTGGCGACCGAACGACTCGAACCGTCTGGACACTCGCAACTTCTCTCACGCCGAGTTGAGGCGAATGCCGGCTGAAGTGCTGATGGATGCCATCGCCGATGCCACCGGCGTCGCAGCAAACCACGGTCGCATTCCAGCCGACCGTCCGCAGCGTGCCGTGGGCCAGGCCAGTCCGCCGGTGCGCTATTCGCTCAATCGATCCGGGTATCCGATGCAGATCTTCGGACGTCCGGCGCGGGAGAAGACGTGCGAGTGCGAGCGATCTAATGAACCGTCCGTCGCGCAGGCTCTGTATCTCGTCAACGACGCCGAGATCATTACGAAACTGAATTCATCCAGCGGCCGACTGCCCAAACTCCTGGAGAGCACTGCGGACGACGGCAGAGTCATTGAGGAACACGGGTCTTGGCGCGGGTGCCCTCACACTCGGCCCGGTGCTCTCACAGCTCAAAGCGCGTGCGGCCGGCGTGTTGCCAAAGACGACTCGATTCGTGTTTGTGGTCGAAAGCAACGGCGACCGACCGGAGCAGCTGACACCCAGTGGCATCGAACGCAAGGCTCGTCGCTAGGAAGCACTCAACGGACCAGCGACGTTTATCGACGAGTCGCTCAAGGGCCGGGAACTCCCGTTTTTCTTACAACCGATCAGTCCGTGGAAGGACAAAATCACGATCGTGCAGGGACTGTCCGGAAAAGTTGCGGGTGGCGGGCACTCGAACAATTACCAGGCACTCGGAGCGTTTGGTGCGGGACGCGGACAAAGCGGTGAATCCAGTGCAATCCTGGGCCCAACAATCGACGCTGCACTGGCCTCGCACATCGGCGGGATTTTCCCACACATCGGCTTGGGAATCTCCAAGCGATTGGAGAACAGCGTGGTATACAGCATCACAGCCATCGGCAGGAACAAAGCGTTGCCGGTCATGGTGAAACCCGACCAGGCGATGGGCACTCTTTTTGGCAGCGTGGCTGACGGCCATGCCAAAAATGAATTCGTCGCCAAACGAAATCTGCTGGACTTCCTTCGTGACGACATCAAGCGTGTCGAGAAGCAACTTGCTGGTCCGGAACGTGAACAGCTTGCAGTCTATCGCGATACGTTCGACACCTTGAGCGAGCGTCAAAGCCGCCTGAACGAACTGGAACACACGCTCCGCAAACAGGCGCCGGCCACCAACGACAAGTACACGTCCGCCGTGGAAACGGACCGCCTTGACGCTCAATTCGATATCGCGGCTGCGTCACTGATCAGCGGCCTGAGCAACGTGGTGACGATTTCATCAGCCGCCGGCATCCGTGATTTCGACATCTGTTTTTCGGGCCTCGGCCTCAAGAAGGGCAAGCATCACACAGGCCACGGTGGCAGCCAGAACGGCATGACGTGGGCTGAGACCTACAACATGATCCGTCGCTTCCATTTCGACCTGATCGCACGTCTGGCAAAGAAGCTCGAAGCCATCCCCGAAGGCGACGACACCATGCTCGACAACACGGTCATCGTTTACTTGTCGGACGGGGCGGAGGGCCACCACAGCCGTTGCTGGGAATGGCCGTTCGTGATGCTAGGCAACGCCGGTGGCAAACTGAAGGCCGGCCGTTATGTCGACTACCCGGGTTATGCCCAACTCGGCCACCGCACGACAGCCAACTTATACACGACACTCTTAAACGTGGCGGGCTCCAATGTCGCTCGCTTCGGGATGGCTGACCCGAACCTCAAGGACCTCGATCAAACGGGTCCGCTAACCGAGTTGCTGGCCTGAAACGGGTCACCAGGTCTTCACTCGACGGCGCGCTCGAATGACTGCGTGAAGACGGAGCTGGAATTGACCGAGAACGCCGACAGATTCGAACTCCAAACGACCGTGCACGGCATCACTCTCCGTCGTTTGCAAAGCAGTACAGTGAATTCAAGGTGCGCACATAGATACGGTTGTCAGCAATCGCTGGTGTGGCGACCAGGCTGTCTCCCACGTCGTTCTTTGACAGCACTTCCAGCTCCGGACCCGCTTTCAGGGTCATTATGTAGCCATTCTCGCCGGGAACGTAGATACGATTGCCAGCAGCGACGGGCGAGGCGTAGTAGTTTCCAAAGTTGTTGATGCGTTTTTTCGTCCACACCTTGCTGCCGTCTTTAAGATCGAATGCTGCCGAGATGCCGCCCTTCTTGACCAGAAGCAGCCGGCCGTCGTATGCCAGCGGCGACGCGATGTTGGACGGAGACTTGTCGTCCAGATTCCAGGCCATGTGCGTTCTCGTAACATTCCCGGAACCGCCACCACGGATCGACTGGATGATGTTGCCACCACCCACCATGTTGGTCGGTGCCTGAAAGGCTGCGTCGATTTCGTCGTCGATCAGGAAGCCGTCCTTGTTCGCATCGCCTTTGTCGAACTTCCCGTGGAATGCCTCTTCAAGTTCGTTTTTTTCCAACTTGCCATCCTGATTCGTATCGCGCCATTGTAGCAACGCGAATTTCAGGACTCGGCTTGTATCGCCGTAGCTTTGGACGGATACATAAATGTGCTCATTCTGTACGACCGGCGTCGTCATGATTGTCCGCAGCAGTGAGTGGCAGGCCCACAGTTCTTTGCCGGTCTTCGGGTCGTAACCTTTCAGCTTGCCACTGCCGGCGACAACGACATCCGTCCGCCCGCCCGCCGTACACATGACGGGAACAGCGTAGCCACCCAGCATCTCCGGCCGTGGTGTTTGCCAGACGACTTTGCCTGTCCGCTTATCCAGGGCAATCAGATAGGAAGACAGGTCGTCGTCCAGATTGAAGATGACCAGGTCACCGTGGACGATCGGAGAATTCGCGGCCCCCCAGCCCATCAGATAAAACGGCATGGGCAGCGGGTGCTTCCACACGAGCGATCCATCCGTCGCGTCCAGGGCCAGCAGACCGATCGTGCTGAAGTGGACATAGACCCGCTCGCCATCAGCGGCCGGCGTCGACGAGGCGTGCTCGTTGGGGGGAGTGATCTCCGGAAGGTCTCCGGCTTCATATTCCTGTTTCCAAAGCTGCTGGCCGGATGCCGCGTCGAACGCTAAGACGGCAAATTGTCCGTCTTCGGTCATGGCGGTCGTGAAGACCCGACGGTCGGCTACGACCGGACAAGCGACTCCTTTACCCAGCCCAATCGACCACTTCACGTTTTCCTCGGTGGAGAACGAAATTGGTGGATGAGTACTTTCCGCAGCAATACCAGTCGCATTTGGACCGCGGAACTGAGCCCAGTCCTCTGCGGATGCGTTGGACGTGAATAACGAGACCAGGAGCGCGGTCGGCAGGACTCGCGAGAGTGGTGAGCGGGAGAGCATGACGTGTCTCCAAAGATCGGCCGAAGTGCAGGATGTTAAATCGAGTCAGAGCGTATCGATCGCGTCGGACTCCATCCACTGAACGAGCTCTGCGACGCAGCCTCGTCGCGGACGGAGTGCTCAATGGCACGCAACGGCATCGTGGGCCAGGATGCTCTCACGCGAGAGAGCAAACCGCATCCAGAGAGGACGACATGTCAGGCTCAACAACCGACTCACAACTTTGCAAATCCAGTTGGTGGCTGCTTCTTGTCGCGTTGCTGTTGAGTAGTTCAGCTCGCGCATCGGATACCAGCTTTCCACTCAAGGCAAAGCGGATTCTGTTCCTCGGCGATTCGATTACACACGCGGGGCATTATGTGGCATGGGTCGAGACACAGCTTCGACTCAATGGCGTCGATCCGCTCCCCGAGATCATTGGGATCGGCTTGAGCAGCGAGACCTGCAGTGGACTCTCGGAGCCCGACCATCCGTTCCCGCGACCCGATGTGCATGAGCGGCTGGATCGAGCCCTGGCAAAACTCAAGCCGGACGTTGTTGTCGCCTGTTATGGAATGAATGACGGCATCTACTACCCGTTTGGTGAAGATCGCTTCAAGGCTTATCAGGCTGGCGTCAATCGCCTGATCGAAAAAGTCCATGCGACGCAGGCACAGTTCGTATTAATGACGCCGCCACCATTCGATCCCGTTCCACTGAAAGACACGGACAAACTCAAGCCGGCCGGTGAGAAGAAGTATGCATGGTTCGCCATGTATGAAGGCTACGACGATGTCCTGAAGCGATACGCGCAGTGGATCATGCAGCAGTCTGAACGCGTCGAAATGGTGATCGATCTGCACACGCCACTCGCCGAGTACGTGTCGAAAAAGCGTAAGAAGAGCGAGACGTTCACATTGTCGCCGGACGGAATTCATCCCAATCTTGTGGGACAACAATTAATGGGGCAGACGATTCTGCAGGCATGGGGCGTCGAATCGAGACATGAACCGAATCCGGAACTGCTTAAAATCGTCACACAAAGGACGATGCTGCTGCATGACTCCTGGTTGAGCGAAGTCGGCCACAAGCGGCCGGGAGTCAAAGCCGGTCTCCCCGTTGGTGAAGCAACCGCGAAGGCAGCCAAACTGGAAGCCGCGATCCAGCGAATGCTATCGAACTGAGCTCCTCGCTGATCCGCGTCATCCGCGTCCCATAACAAATTCGAATCAATGCAGGATACGAGACAATGCGACGCACCACGGACCGACTTCTAACAACGCATGTCGGCAGCCTGGCACGTCCCGACGACCAGTTGAAGCTGCTCTTCGCGAAAGAACGTGGCGAAGACTTTGACCGCGACGAATTCGAGGCCTCGACTCGCCAGGCCGTTGACGACATCGTGGCTGGGCAGGTCAAAGCCGGCATCGACATTGTCTGTGATGGTGAGCAGGGTAAGTCCAGTTTCCTGACTTACATTGCGGAGCGTTTAGAGGGATTCTCGCCACGAGAGGAACAGGGGGAAGACCTGTGGGTCGATTCCCGTGAGACGCTCGCGTTCCCCGAATTCTACGACGCACATCGCAAGGCACGCGAAGGTTTGATCGCTCAACCGGTCAAGCTTATCTGCACTGGGCCGGTGACGTATGTCGGTCACGAGACCCTGCAGCGGGAAATCGAAAACGTCAAAGCTGCAGCGGCACACCACAACGTTGACGAAGCGTTCATGACGGCGGTTTCGCCGTCGGATGTGGAAGGTCAACAGGCGAATGCGTTCTATGACAGCGATGAGGAATATCTGTACGCGATCGCCGAGGCGATGCATCACGAATACAAGGCGATTGTCGATGCTGGTCTGATCCTGCAGATCGATGACCCACGACTACTGACGTATTACATCTCGCGCCCGGAACTGTCGCTCAAGGATTGTCGCACATGGGCCGAAATTCGAGTCGAGGCCTTGAATCACGCATTGAAGGGTCTGCCCACGGATCGCGTTCGCTTCCATACCTGTTATGGCATCAACATCGGTCCCCGCGTTCACGAGATGAACCTCGCCGATATTGTTGACATAATGCTGAAGGTCAACGCGGGAGCTTATCTGTTCGAGGCTGGCAATCCGCGGCATGAGCATGAATGGAAGGTCTGGGAGAACGTCAGTCTTCCCGAAGAAAAGACAATCGTCCCTGGTGTTATTTCGCACTCAACTCCATTGGTGGAACACTCCGAATTGGTGGCTCAGCGTTTGGTTCGGTTCGCCAGTGTTGTGGGCAAAGAGAACGTGATGGGTGGTAGTGATTGCGGGTTCGCATCGTTTGCCGCGACTGAGCAGGAGATTCACCCCAGCATCGTCTGGGCTAAATTTGAGAACCTGGCCGAAGGGGCTCGGATTGCAACACGGGAACTCTGGACGTGACAGCAGATCAGGAGAGCCAGATGAATGACCGATCGATTTCTCGCCGTGGATTCTGTACGGCAACGACCGCTGCTCTTGCTGGCAGTCTTGTTCCACATCACCTGCACAGCGCCGAGTCAGCGGAGTTTCAACTGAAGTACATCCTCGGCGCATGCATGTACGGCTATCAGTACGTTGGCGAGATCTTTCCCGAAGTACGAAAGACGGGAGCTGCAGCCGTCGACATCTGGCCCAAGGTGCACGGCAATCAGCGCGAACAGCTTACGGATTTAGGCGAAGAGAAGTTCGCGGCCATGTTGAAGAAGCACGACATCACGCTGGGCTGCATTACTCAATACAAACTCGGGCCGTTCGGTCTGCAGGACGAAATGCGGCTGGCGCAGCGGTTTGGTTGTCCGACGATTGTCTGTGGTGGACGAGGCCCGAAGGGACTCAAGGGCACGGCACTTAAGACGGCGGTCTCTGCGTTCATCGAACAATTGAAACCGCACCT
>CAYSJO010000297.1:0-2439 GCA_964431285.1 uncultured Planctomycetaceae bacterium | reverse complement strand
GTGGCGTGTTGACTCGTCTTCCTGGCGAGGAGGCTGGGGTTCGGTCTTGCGCCAGTGCTGTTGTTGCCGTCGCTGGATCTCAAGCTGATCAGCCAGCGCGAGACTGTCGACGGTGAGGACTTTGATCCAGGATACGGGCACATCCCGCCGCTGTATCTCTCGCAGGTCGTGGCTTCCTGGTGGTTCTGGTACGACGGGGACATCGACCGTAACAGGGCTTTGGCACAGCTCGAAACACTGGCTGTGTCCTCGGGCACGAATGAAACCGAAGCGCATCTGTATTTCGGTCTGG
Source organism: uncultured Planctomycetaceae bacterium (assembly GCA_964431285.1). Taxonomy (GTDB): domain Bacteria; phylum Planctomycetota; class Planctomycetia; order Planctomycetales; family Planctomycetaceae; genus CAUZFZ01. Next base: position 2,147 of record CAYSJO010000297.1, on the reverse strand, counting down.
CTGCCCTGGCCCTGATGGGGTTTGCACTGTTCAGCAGTGAGTTTCGTCCCGCTATCTGGAATCGTCATTCAGTTGTGTGGCTGATCATCGGGGGAGCCGCCCTGCTTTACGCCGTGGGCTGGCTGCTGCCTGTGGGACAGCACGCACCTGGTTTTGGATTTTTCCGTGGACCCGGGCGATACGGAATCCTGGTGACGCTTGGCGTTGCGCTGATCGCAGGGCGTATTCTGAGTGCGTTGCTGCGAGCCCCGGCCGAGAGGAGCACGGTCATTCTGGCCGTGTCGATGCTCATCTTATTCGGTATCTGCCGGCTGTTTGCGATTTCAGACGTATGGAAGTGGCTCACACCGGCGCTGACCCTGGCCATCGTGCTGACTGCATGGGCACGATTACGGCCGACAAGACGGGTGGTTCTGGTCGGGTTCGTCGTGTGCCTGGCCACAACTGCTGAGCTGTACGTCGTGGCCCAGCAACTCGCCGTGGCTGTCATGGTTCGACAGCCCGTGATCGCCAGTGCCCCGTACAGTCAAATCGGCAAGTTCCTGAAGAGTTATCCGGGAAAAGCCCGGCTGTACGCTCCGGGTCCGAATCTACCGAATCTGATTGGCGTTTCGTCTGTCCCCGAATACCTGGGAATCGGACCAGCCCCTTATTACGACCCGGATCTGCGGGCGCCGAAGCTGGAGTTGGTCACGCCGAAGTTCCTGGACTGGGCACGTGCCGCGGGAATCACGCATGTCCTCTCGTTCGAACCGCTGCGTCGGGAGGACGGAACTGCGCAACCAGGGCTGGTGTTCGCCAAACAGGATGCGTTCCTCAATCCAGCCTGGGCGCGAAGTGAGTACGAACCCCTTTATCTGTACAAAACTGGTCGGCTCAGCCGAGTGACATTTGCGGAACCAAAGCCCGGGCAACGCATCCAGATCACGTCATACCACGCCAATTCCGTGACGCTTTCCGCGGAAACACCGGTGTCCTCTACGCTCGTACTGGCCGATCTCGACTATCCAGGCTGGACCGTGACCATTGATGACGAACCGGCCGAGTCGAAGACATATGCCGGCCAGTTCCGATCGGTCGTCGTGCGGGCTGGGGAGCACATCGTGAAGTGGAAATTCCATTCGGCGAGTTTTCAGACCGGGGCAATCATCTCGTTGATCAGTCTACTGGTCATTGTCGTCATCGCGGTGACGACGTCACGATCTGGCTCACCCGCGCATCACAAGGCGATCGATTGAGCCTCCTTAAGAGCCATTGAATCTGTCCGGACTGGGTGGGCACTCAGGGGTTTGGTGAAAGCTCAGCGATCTTCTGTTTGCATTCTTCGATCTGTTTGCCAATTGCAAACTTCTGCCCGGGATCATCCGTGATGGCCTCCTGTTGCTGCAGGTAGTCCAGCTTTTCCTTCCAGATCGCTAACGCCGCAGGTGCGGCCTGTGGAGGCGTTTTCGGGGCTGGATTCAGGCTCTTCGCAGGTGGTGGAGTCGCAACCCCAGTTCTTAATTGCAGAGGTTGCAGGATCACGTCGGCAATCTGCTCTGCCGTACGACCTCGAAGTCTGATGCCAAAGTTCACAGCGGACCAACCCGAGACATGGGTGTCGTCCAGGTGGACAGGCACGACAGCGTCGTCCTTGCGACGTTCGAGGAGGATTCCTCGAATCGTCTCCCATTCCATCGAGCACCATGGCTTGTCGTCGTACTTCGAAAAGAACGGCACCACCAGGTCGGCGTCTTCGTACATCGATTGCATGGCCTCGCAGCAGGTGCAGCCGAGCCCGCTCCAGCAGCAGGTCGATGTGGTACAGACCATAGCCGCAGTCGCGGGCGATTTTGAGGCCGGATTCGAGGGCCGCTGCAGCATCCAAGTCCCTCTCCCCTTGAGGGTAGAGGTTAGGAGAGGGGTGATCGTCCGATTTACGAGAAGCATCCGAGTCGCTTGAAGTGTTCGCTCCACACCCCTCTCCCGCGTGGAACTTTATTCATGGGGCTTGGAGCTGTAACTGATTTTTGTTTTTGAGGATACGGAATCCGTTGAGGATCAGCTTGGCGTTGACGAACTGGCGGACTCGGGGGAGACGGCGGACATGGGCCGGGAGTTGATCCAGACCTTCAGGGCGAATGGCCATGTTGCCGAACTGCCGCTCG
>CAYSJO010000296.1:0-5666 GCA_964431285.1 uncultured Planctomycetaceae bacterium | reverse complement strand
ACCCGTTTTCTCCAACGCATGTGTGGCTTGCTGCTCCGTAGACGTATTTGATGGAGCATCCTGGCCTGTGTCCGAGTTTTCACTGACCTGTTTCGGTTCGCTATCGGCGGATTCGTCTACGGCAGGCTTGGCATCAGGATCGACTTCTGACAGGTGATTGATGAGATTCCAGAGGTCAGCGATCTCTGGGCTTGCGAAGACACTCCAGGACGGATCCGGTTCTGCATTCGACGGCTGCCCGTCTGTCGATTCAGCAGTGGTCTCGGCGAGTTCGTCAATCGAATCAGGTGAATCCTCATCCAATGATGATTCCTCATCTGATCGTCCGATTGAGGCCTGGTTGATCTGGGACAGCTGCGCCACTCGGCTGATTAGAGATGGGCGGATCGGACACGACTGTCGGTGGTAAGAGATTTCCGCGCTGGGGAATCACGATGCTTGCGAGCCCTGCGACGGCCCCATCCGATGTACTTCCGCCATCGGCCTGGACAGTGGATGAAGGTGAAATCTGTGTTCCGGGGGAATTGTTGACAACCGATGTTGTTCCCGGTTCAGCGGCGGCACCTGAAGGCGACGACGACGCCAGAACGGGAGCGGCGGTCCCCGGTTGTGGGGAGATCTGATTCGTAGTGACAGCCACTGCCGATGATGCTGGGGCTGAAACCTTACTTGAAGATGCTGCCGGGCCCGGAGATGGAAACGACATCTGAGGTAGTGTCGAATCTGCAGCAGGAGACGCAACTACAGCGGCAGACGAAGTTTGAGGCAATGTCGATGCAGAGGGCGGAGACGAAACTGGAGGTGAAACCGGAACGGGCTGTGGTGCTGACACTGCTGGTAGCGACGATGCCGGAGGTAGTGTGGAATTGGGCGACGGAGTCGAAACCGGAGGGTCAACTGGCGCGAGCGGTGGTGACGCCGCTGGCGGAGTCGACGCCGGAGGTAGTGTCAAGACTGGAGGCGGGGACAAAACTGGGGGGGTAACCCACACGGGGGGCGGTGAGGAAACAGGTGGTGCCGTGACACTCAGTGGCTGTGGAATACCTGGGCCGAAGGGGAAGCCTGGAAACAGCCCGGGTGGCAGCAGGTCGGTACTCGGACCGGACGACGTCGTGATGGCGCCGTCAAATAATGGTGAGAGATCCGTAGATGTTGTGACACCGATCGCAAATGCACCGGTCGCCGTTGGTGCCGTCACGCGGATGAGCAATACGTCGCCGGCAGTCACATCCACGAAATTCAACGGCTGGAAAGGGTCTGTACCGGGTTCGGAGAGTTGCACCTGTTGAATGACTTCCCCAGCAGAGTTGCGAATCTCGACATTCAGGGAGTCGTTCAGTTCTGCTACTGGCGCAGCCAGCCGGTCGATGAACACGAACCCTGTTACCGGCGCGACGAACCGAAAAACGGTCGCGTCTTCATTCGAGTCGATTTCACCCTCAACCGTTCCATCGGCAGGAACGTCGATTACGTTGGCAGTGGTCGTCAGCAGCATTCGAGACTCGAGGATCTGTGGCAACGTCGAAACTGCAGCGTGCCGCCGCCTGGGCGGTCGTACATACTGCGATCGAAGTGCCCGCACGAGCGAACGAAGAGTTGCGTGTAATCGTGTTGATGTCGACATTCCCGTCCCCGTGTCTGTTAGAGTTTCATTCCGAGAGAATGCGGCTCCTGCCTGACGTGACGGTCCATCCAATAGTCGCCCTCAGTCAATGAGCGAAGTCATCCGGGACCAGCTTCAATCCACCTCCACTCCGCAGTTGATTGTGCGGGCGTGATCACACTTTCTGCCTCTACCTTCAGGCGGAGCATCGATCTCTCATTGGGAGTGAGCGAACTCGCTTCTCGGGCCTGGCTCATCAGCCGGAGCGCGATCTCCACACGACCACGCTGATGTTCCAGCAGTGCATCCAGGTACAGGTCGGCTGCGATCGAGAAGCCGCGAACACGCGGGATGTCTGCAAGAAATCGGATGCCTTTGTCAGTCTGCTTCGCCCGCAGACAGGCGAGGACGGCGGTCTGAAGAAACGACGGATCAGGCGATTCGGTGAGTCCTATTGCCCGTTCGCAGAGTCGTAGAGCGCGATCTGAATCGTTAATGGCCAACACCGGGCAATCGACCAGAAAACGGGCGGCGGCGCACAGAACCTGGGGGCTCGGCGACTCGTCAACCAGCTTCAGCCAGAGCGATCGAGCAGACTCGAAGTCTTCGAAGCAGGCTGTTTCAGACTGCTCGAATCGCAGTTCTCCCCGGAATCGGTAGAGCCATGCAAGCCGCGATCGCAGCGGGATTGAATTGGACCGCGAGTCGATGAGTTTCTGAACACCAACAATCGCTGCATTGAAGCACTAGCGACTCTCAATGACCTGCCCGGAGTCATGCAGACTGTGCGCGAGATGCCCAAGACCGGCAGCATGAAGTTCAGGATACGGGCCACCCACCTGAGCCAGCCGCTCCCAGATTCGCACAGCACGGCGGAGCGACGAGACTCCATCCTAAAGTCCATGCTGTTGGCAGTAGTCGCTGCCAATTTCAGCTGAGATTCGACCAAGGACATTGAGCGCTCTGGCGTGACTTCCCTGGAATCGAATCTGATTGGGAAACCGTTGCACAAGCTCTTCGGCGGAGGCAACTGCCTGCTGACAAACCTTGAACGCTGCGAGGTTGTCGCCCAGCCGATGTAGAAACTGCGCGTATGCAGTGAGCGTAGAGACTCGCGAGTCTTCCAGATCAGGAACGTTGGGCAGATTGGTTGTCAACGTGTTCAGCTCTTCGACAGCCCGTCGGTGCGCCTGTTGTTCTTCTCGAATCCGGCCTGTTCCCTGAAAGGCGGCCGTGGAATTCACAAGTACGGTGGCTCGCTGAAAACGGACAACCGGATCATCTGGTTTGTCGGTAAGTAGTCTGTCGAACTGGTCCTCTGCGCGCTGGAACTCGCGACTCGCTTCGCAAACACTTCCCATATGGACAAGTAGAATCGCCATTGTCATGTGTGCCTGCCCGTGAATCCGCAGCAGGTCACGGTCTTTGTGAACTGCGGTTTCATTTCCAATAGCAACGGCCATGGTGAGATGAGTGCGGGCCGTCTGGTTGTCGCCCTGCAGCAGGCTGGGCTGAGCACGACGCAGTGGTTCAAGCATTCGCAATGTCGTAAGCCGAGCCGATTTCAATCCCAACCCCACGAGTTTCGATATCCCAGTCCGGGCCTCTGCAAGACTGGCCTCCGCGTGATTGACTTCGAACCGTTCCACTTCGAGTTCTGCGACTCGAAGATGGCAGGAGACGAGTTCGACGCGCGCTGTGTTTATCACGTGTGCGTTGGATGCCTGATGCCGGTCGATCAGGTGACGCAACACTTTGGCTGAATGACTGCAAGCCAGTTTTGCGCCGTCGATATCCCGGATCATGCGGCGGAGATCACTCAAACGTAACCAGGTCCGGCCGCGTTCCACTTCCAGGTCTGCGTCACCGCTTCGTCGACTCGCCAGCGCTTCATATTCTTCGACGGCCAGTCCCAGCATTTTCATACGCGGCTGCGTCAGTTCCGGATACCAGCTGAGAATCTCACTCATTCCGGTCAGCCAGGTATCGACTGTTCGCCGCGCGGCCTTGAGCGCCTCGAGTGCGTCGCCACGAGCCTTACGGGCAGCGTCGGCCTCGTATTCGGATCGGGCTTTGGCATCGTCCGCCGTCACCCGCTGTTTTCTGGCCTCGTCCGCGTTGCACTCGGCCAGGCGTCGTGCCATCACTACCGTCCTGTTAGCGACGGCCAACTCACGGTTCTTGCCAGACACAACGATGACCAGTACGGACAGAGTTGCCATCGTCACCAGTCCTGCGGCGGCCGTTGATGCGACCAGCGTCTGGTGCTTTCGGATCCAACGCCGCGTGCGAACCAATGCGGGTTCGCGCCAGGCAGACACGGGTTCGTCGTCAAACCAGCGTTCCACTTCTGCAGCCAAGTCCAGACTACTCGCGTACCGCTCCAGAGGTTCTTTCGCCAGAGCCTTGAGGCAAATCGCAGCCAGCGCGGGCGGCGTCTGCGAATTGTGTTCGGTGGGTTTGGGGATCCGACCAGCTCGGACATTCTCCAAGAGTTCACTGACGGTCGATGCGGTTACGGGAGGCTCTCCGGTCAGAATCGCATACAGGATGGCGCCCAGACTGTAGATGTCGGCCTGCGGACTCAATGTGCCGACTTCGCCTCGAGCCTGCTCGGGAGGCATATAGGCTGGCGTACCAATGATGCTGCCCAGCACTGTGGCTGCGGAGTCGTGATCGACACGCACCGTTCCCTAAGCATCGCCCATAAGAGCTTCATCTCGACCGACCACCTTGGCGAGGCCCCAGTCAACGACCAGCGTGTCGCCGAAACACCCCAACATGACATTCTGCGGTTTGAGACCCCGGTGAATAACACCGCGGCTATGGGCATAGGCCACTGCGTTGCACACATGGATGAATCGCCGCAGCAGGTCTCGCATTCCCAGTTCAGACCATTCGCCCGAATGCAGACTGTGAATAGCGCCACCAAAACTGCAGCCATCCAACGATTCCGGCTTAGCCAGATATGCGTTGACGGCATGCAGCAGTTCGCGGTCGCACAACCGAGATTTGTCAAACGGAAACGCTGCCAGTTCGGTCTGTAGCCTCGCAAGTTTCTTCTTGTCAGTCGGCGTTTTCTGAGCTGCCTGCAGTGCGGCAAGGATGTTCCATTCGTCGCCTTGTCGTGCTCGTGAGTAGAAGGCGGTCACGGCACGCAGAAAATTGCGATTTCCGAACACTCGCATGACGTAATAAGGCGTCTCAGCATCTGCTTCCGCGGTGGAATGGGCGGACGTTTCGGTGCCAGCTTGTGTAACGCTGCCAGCCTCGTAGACGGTCACAATGTTCGGGTGTTCGAGCTTTCCCGTCAGTTCGGCCTCGCGGGCGAATTGGCTGACGGAGTCTCTCGATCCTCGTTTGCCCGAGTTGATCTCCTTGAGGGCGACATAGCGGTCCAGCTCTGGATCGTGCGCAAGCCACACTTCACCTTGTCCACCCTCACCAAGTTTGTGGCGATTGGAAAATCGTGCCGTCGAAATTCGAGGGTCGGAATTCCGGGAACGGAGGTCCGTTCCCGGCTCCGCTACAGTGTCCTGAGAAGTCCTGGCACTTTGTTCTGATCCTGCAGACTCTTTTATTTGCGGCGGCGCTTCGGGCGATCTGTTCGCGGTCGCCACTCGTCCGACGCCTTCATCTTCCTGCACAGATGGGCCAGCTGGGGTGCTTCAGGTTGCGCGGAGAGTGCAAGTCCTTAAATCGGCACGGTCGTGTGGGTTTCGAACTCGGCTGGGGTGAGGTAGCCGAGTGAGGAATGACGGCGGTCCTGGTTGTAATAATGCAGATAGGTCGACAGCTCGCGGACCGCTTCCACGCTGTCGGCGTACTCGGTCATTTCCAGCTCTGTCTTCAGCGTGCCGAAGCACGATTCCATGAAGGCATTGTCGTAACAGTTGCCTGCTTCGCTCATGCTTTGAAGCATTGATGCGCGACGCAGAACATCTCGATACGAACCCGATGCGTACTGGCCGCCACGGTCGCTGTGATGGATCAGGCCCGTTGCTGGCTGTCGCTCTCGAATCGCTTTCTTCAGAGAACTCAACACCAGCGCATCAGTCATCGA
>CAYSJO010000295.1:0-10285 GCA_964431285.1 uncultured Planctomycetaceae bacterium | reverse complement strand
GTGCGAAACAACTTTTGCGCTCAGTGGCTTACCGTGCACCAGATTGTGCAGCCACGGGGCGCCCGGAAGTGCTGTCGCGACACGACCGGTGATCCACTTTCCTGTCATGTGTCCGACGGTAACGTTGAGAATCGCGGCCAGCAGCAGCACAGCGACAACGCACACACCACTGGCTCGCAGCAGCATCCTGCGGGCATCTCGCGATTCGAACGCTCGGTTTACTGCCCACCAGCAAACCGGCAGCAACAGCAGCCAGGCCTCCATGCGAGTGAAGATTGCCGCCACCCAGACGACTACGGTCAACAGGCACCGTCCGAGCGACGGCCGCTCGACGGTGGTGATGCCGAGGAAAAAGGTCAGGTTCATCAATAACCAGAAGGTGGGATCACGGATCGGCTGCGCGGCGATTTCGATCATGACCGGCCAGAATGCATACACGACGCACCCCAGCGCGGCCGTTCTGCCATCAGTCACACGCCGCACCCAGCCGTACAGGGGCAGAACCGTCAACGACATCACCAGAAGATTCCAGACGCGGCCTGCCACGACCCAGTCCAGTCCGCAGCGATGCAATGTGGCCAGAATGATCGGATAGAGATTGAAGTTCATTCCACCGGACAGCGCATTCCGCAGGTCGCCCTGTTCAACCGCAGCCGCGAGGTCAAAGTAGAAAAACGCGTCGCGGCACACGCTGTCGGCGAAGACGCACATCAGGACGCGTGGTATCAGGCACAACGCGACCAGGCAGACTCCTGCTCGCAGCGATAAAGCTTCACAAGACCAGGTGAGGGACGGGGAATGGTCATGTTGGGCGCAGGCGAAATCTGATGTGGGCACCAGACGGACCTCCCTGTCGGAACCGGGCGACACAGCTCGCGGATTCTGAGAGCCTGTCGCTCAGGGCGTCAACACAGATTAGTGGTACGACTCGCGGTGTGCGTCGCGTCTGGTTCGAACACCAGTCGGTATTGATTGCCAAATCAGGTATTGCGGGACTTTCGAGCCCTGACTAATCTGCCCGCCCCTGAGACATATCCCATCTTCGGATCCTCTCCGAACCAGGACCTTTCTTCGCATTTGCCACTCAATCCTGAGTGTCCCCACAGTGCTCATCTTCGACGGATTCCCCGTCACCCAATCCCCACGCTGAAACTCTGGAGTATCGGGCGCATGGACCCATCACGAGTCATCGGCTGCGCGCTGATTGCCAGTCTGACTGTCGCAATGACTGGATGCGGCATCATGAACGGACACTCGCGCAACAGAATCGGCATGCACCACTTCAAGAAGGGGAACTACGCCGAAGCCGCGCGACACTTCAACATGGCCGCCGTCGATGATCCTCAAAATGCAGACTACGTGCAGAATCTTGCAACGGCGCACTGGAAACAGGGCAACCCGGACCGGGCCGAGCAGTTATATCGTCAGGCTCTGAACATCGATCCCATGCACCAGCCGACGTATCACAGCTTTGCACGGCTACTGAGCGAACAGAGGCGTACGCCGGAAGCGGCATCGATGCTTGCCACGTGGGCAGACACTCAACCGTATGTCGCCCAACCGCAGGTCGAACTGGCATGGTTGAACCGCGAGACCGGGAATCACGCCGCCGCCGAGCAGAACCTGCGGCAGGCACTGGAGATCGAACCAAACAACGCCACAGCACTCGCCCACCTTGGACAGGTGTATCAGGACCAGGGACGGTCCGGCGAGGCTGTTGCCATGTACCAGCGGTCATTGTACCAGGACTATTTCCAGCCACAGGTCAAGAGCCGAATCGCCTCACTGACCGGGTCAACCGACGTGCGGGCCCGGCCGGATGTCCAATCTGGAGAAGCGACCGTAATTACCAGCCAGCCCGTCGCGAGACCGGTCGTTGTCCAGTGGCCTGCGACTCCCCAAATGACCGCTTATACGACGCCGACCTGGCAAACGACGGGCCAGCCCCAGGTTGTTACGAGTGACGCTGATCCGGCGCATCCGGGACCGCAGATTTCTTCCGCGGGTCCGGTCGTTGATCCTCATTAAGAGTAAGATTTGTGAGGGCCGGATGAATGTCCGGTCCACTGTGTGAACTTTTCCCAAAATCGTGTTTCCGCTTCCGTGACCCCTGCTAGAGTCCCGCTCCGTTGGGCCATTGATCAGGTGATCACAGGGACGTGTTTACTCCAGCTTCAGGACAGACTCATGAGCAGCCTGACCGCAATTTCCCGAAGCAATGCTGATGCAGAGCCCGCAAAAAAGAAGAAGACCGTGAAGCTCAAAGTTGGAACACCAATTCGCATTCGCGACGCGGTCGTTTCGCCGGACTTCCCGGATATCTCCTTCGCAGGCTGGACGGGACAGATTGTGGAAGTTTCCGGCCGTAAGGCCCCGTACCGGTACTTCGTCGAATGGGACGATTCCGTTGTTGCGGCGATTCCACAGTCGTACGTCGACCGCTGTGAAGAGCAGCAAATCTATCACCGCTGGGCCTGCCTGACCGACGCAGACTTCGACGCTGTCGAATAAGTCTGCCTTAATCACCGTACGCCTCCGGTAGAACGCAGTGGCCTGCGCTGAGCGTCCGTTGCCAGAGTCCTACCAGAGCCCCGAAAGCCAACGCTTTCGGGGCTCTATTTGTTTGTGGAGTGCAACGATCCTTGCTGACTTCGCTGCGAGCCTGAACAATCCGCTGGTATTGATTCGACACCCCGACGCAGGCGGAGCGGACATCTGATGAGAACGGCCCTCTGGCTGGTGCTGATCGCACTGGTCCTGCTGCATCACGACTTCTGGTTCTGGGCTGACGCGACATTGATCGCCGGCTGGCTCCCCATCGGCCTGCTGTATCACATTCTGTTGTCGCTCGTTGCATCCGCCTTCTGGTTCTGTGCCGTGAAGTTCGCATGGCCCGTATCGGAACAGGACACGGAAACCAACGACGAGAGGGCGTCTGTATGACACCTCTCATCATTATCGTCGCCTACCTGTGCATCCTGCTTGTGTTGGGAGTCAGCTCGAATCGTCTGTTTAAGGGCACGAGTCTGGACTACCTGCTGGCCAGCCATTCCATCGGCCCGTTCCTGCTGTTGATGTCGCTGTTCGGAACCACGATGACAGCGTTCTCGCTGGTTGGTTCCACGGGCTATTCGTTCGTGAATGGCATCGGTGTTTACGGCCTGATGGCATCATCGAGCGCGCTGCTGCATCCGTTGTGCTTTTACTTTGTCGGTCTCAAAGTCTGGTCACTGGGAAGCAGATACGGTTACACGACCCAAATCGAGTTTTTCCAGGACCGCCTGGAGAGTCGCCGCATCGCGTGGGTTCTGTTTCCCGTCGCAGTGGGTCTGATCGTGCCCTACGTGCTGATTGGGATCCTCGGCGGTGGTGGGACCATTCAAGCCGTGACTGGTATCCCCGCGTCCGTCGGTTCGCTGATCATCTGCGGAGTGGTGCTGACGTATGTCTTCGCTGGCGGCATGCGGGGCACGGCCTGGGCCAACGCCTTTCAGACAGTGGTGTTTATGGGACTGGGCGTGATGACCTTCTTCGTGCTCGTCAAAGGCATGGGGGGAGAGGACAGTTTCTTTGCGAGTCTGCAATCGGCCAGTGCGCAGGTTGATGCGTCAAAGCTCTCACGAGCCGACATGCCACATAGCAAGTACTTCGCGTACCTGCTGATTCCGCTGTCGATTGGCATGTTTCCTCACATCTTTCAACACTGGCTGACCGCTCGCAACGCGGACGCCTTCAAGCTTCCCATCATTGCTCACCCGTTGTTTGTGCTGATCGTATGGGCTCCCTGTGTGCTGATCGGCACCTGGGCCGCAGGCGATACAGAGATTGTCCAGCTTGTTGCCAGCAAGGAGTTGAAATCGACGGCGATTCTTGGCTTCCTTGTTAACAAACACTCGGGCGAGATCCTGTCAGGACTTCTCACAGCCGGTGTGCTGGCCGCCATCATGTCGTCACTCGACAGCCAGTTCTTATGCCTTGGAACGATGTTTACACGCGACGTTCTGGGACGTGGTGCCACAGCCGGCGCAGACGATGGTAACACCGTGCTGATGGCCCGAGGATTTGTGGTTGCCGTCGTGGCGGTGTGCTACGGACTGAGCCTCGTCGCACCAGGAGGCGTCTTTGCTCTGGGCATCTGGTGCTTCAGCGGCTTTTCGGGATTGTTTCCACTGATTATTGCGGCGCTGTACTGGCGAGGTCTTACCAAAGCCGGAGCCTATGCCGCCGTGCTCGTCATGGCAGCCCTGTGGTTCTACATGTTCCAGGACTCCGGCTTTGGAGCGAATCCAAAATACAGCTTCCTTGGGCTGCACCAGGTCGTCGTACTTGTTGGAGCGACCAGCATCGCCATGCTTGCCGTTTCTATGCTCACTCCACGCCCTTCTGACGCAACGCTCGACCGTTTTTTCAAATTGAATGTGAAAGTCCGCTCTCCTGGAGGAGAGGGTTAGCAGCCAGTTGAAAAAGGTAACCCGACGCGTAAGCGAGGGATGTGAATCTGCAATTCTGGCCGATTTTCGTCCCTCGCTTACGCGTCGGGTTACCACAAACACGGTTTTTCAACGGGCTGTTAGGTTAGGGAGAGCGCGACGAGCGCACTCAGTCCCATTGACAACACAACCATCAACCGGGAGCCGCTCAATGCAACGATTTCACTTTCTGCTGCTGATCTGTGCCGTTGCTCTTAATTTCAACAGGTCGGCTCTGGCTGGCGATGCTGCTGCCTGGAGTAAACACGTCGTCCACGAGGGCGAACATTGCAACACCGCTGTGGGTGGAGATTTCACCGGTGATGGTAAGACTGACATCATCAGTAACAGCGGCGGAAAGACTCGACTGTTCGTAGCTCCGAAATGGACCGAGGTCGTGATCGATGCGAGCCTGGGACACAACTTTATTCACAGCGAGTCATTCGACGTCGACGGTGACGGCGATCTCGATTTTATCGGTGCCCGCTACCAGCCGGGCCTGGTCGTCTGGCTCGAGAATCCAGGTAAGTCGGCCGCTGCAGGCGCGTGGACGTCACGTATCGCGGAGCAGGAAGTCAACGGGATACACGGGCTGCTGAAGGGCGATGTTGATGGTGATGGCAAGCTCGATCTCCTGGCCAACAGCGGACAGCCGGTCGGTCCGTTTCCCTATTCCGGTGCCTGGCTGAAAGTGCCGGCTAATCCGCGAGCAGCGAAGAGCTGGCAACGATCCATCTTCGCGCGTCAGGACGCACCCGGCCTGAGTCATTACATGGGTTTTGGCGATGTCAACGGCGACGGCCGCGCCGACATCGCCATGGGAGCGAAGGGCGGTCCGCAGGACAAATCGGGCATGGGCGAATGGTTCGCATGGTGGGAAGCTCCCAGAGACCCGACGCAGCCATTCAAAAGACACGTGCTGCCTGGCACGCATCCCGGTGCCACGAATATCCAGCAGGCCGACGTCAACGGTGATGGTCGAGTCGACTTCATTGCCAGTCGCGGCCACGGTCACGGAGTCATCTGGTTCGAACACCCAGCCGACGACAGCGATACCTGGCCCATTCACGACATCAACCCCGATCTGGAGTTTCCGCACTGCCTGCAGGTCGTCGACATGGATGGCGATGGAGACATCGACGCCGCAACCTGTGCCTATGGCAGCCAGGTCGCCGCCTGGTTCGAGAATGACGGAAAAGGCCAGTTCAAGACACACATCGTCGCGAAGGAACAGGCCGCCTACGACATCCGAGCCGTCGACATCGATGTGGACGGAGACCTCGATCTACTGATTGCCGGGCAACGAAGCCAGAACGTAGTCTGGTACGAGAATCCGCGCCTCAAATAAATTTCCCGCGTTATTCGTATTCCGTTTCTGGCTTTGGCAAAAACACACCGCTGAGTGAAACGCTGCTGTTGGTTCGCCTTTCCGTAATTCGGAGACTCGAATGTCTGCGAAAAACAATCACGATCAGGTGGGTAAGGGGACGGGACTCAGTCGACGGAAGAAGGCCGTTTTCCGAGTGGCTGCACTCCTGCTGGTCTACGTGTCCGCTGAGGGAATCGCGTGGATGGCGGCGCTGTCGCAGGCGGCAGGTGGTACGAACGGACTCAGGACGAAACTGCTGGCGATTGAATCCAGTGACTCAAGTGCAGAGGTTGATACCAGATTTGAGGTGATCCACCCGTACCTCGGGTATGTGATGCATATCAATAATCCCGACTACCGTGTCCAGGGTACGCAACGGTTTTCCGTTACGGATTTCGGGTTTTACGATGCAGGCTCACCCATCCGAAAACGTTCCCCCAACAAGTTGATCGTCGGAATTACGGGTGGGTCGGTCGCTCACCACTTCTCCGTGTTGTCCAGCGACGAATTCGCGTCAGCTCTGGCCAACCGATTCCCCACACGGGAGATCGTGTTTGTCCGACTGGCCCTGTGCGGATTCAAACAGCCGCAACAACTGATGTCACTTAATTATATCCTGTCGCTTGGTGGAGAATTTGACCTGGTAATTAACATTGACGGATTCAATGAAATTGCACTTCCGGGACCGGAGAACATTGCGTCGGATGTCTTCGCTGCGTTTCCACGATCGTGGCATCTGCGGACGGTGACAGGTAACGACACCCAGGCGCTTCGCATGATCGGATACATCACATACTGCCGCCAGCAGCGTCAGGAACTTGCGATTCACTTCAAGCCCTGGTGCTGGTCGCCCATTGCTTTGCTTACGTGGAACTTTCGGAATTCACTTGTCGAGCAGCGCACTCTTCAGGGGCAGAAAGAACTACACGCAGTGGACGACCTGCGACACAGGTTCTGCTCCAGTGGTCCATCGGAGACCTTCGGGTCTGATGAGGAAATGTACGCGCGTCTGGCCAGACTCTGGGCCGACAGTTCGCTTCAGATGCATCGGGTCTGCGACTCCAACGGGATTGAATACCATCATTTTCTGCAGCCATCGCCTCACTATCCCGTCGCGACTGACTCAGATCATCCTGACGAGGTGGCGGTCGATAGTATCGCCGTGAAGGTGAGACAGGGTTATCCGATGCTCCAGGTTCACGGAAAGCATCTTCAGGAACTTGGCGTTCGGTTCTCCGACATGACGGATGTCTTCGACAGTTTTGATGGTCATGCTTTCATCGATGCCATTCACTTCAACAAGCTTGCAAACGACCATTTTGCGGCACGGATCGGTGCTGGCATTGTCGCGGACGCGACAACAACACTGCGTGGACGGAACTGACCGAAACGTGCAACATCCTCTTCTCGACTTCACTGGAACGCGATGAATCGCGCCATTCACTTTGTCGTTCTGGCTGGGGTCGTTGCTGGCATTATCGTTTCCGCCGTTGCCTGGATGTTACCAGTTGAGCTGGCGATGGACCTGGCCGTCACTGAGACAACGTGGTCGACACTCGCAGAGTTCGAGCGTGCGGGACGTGCGGAAGCCGTCTGGATATTGTGCCGGGCCGCTGGTCCGCTGTTATTGATTGGATCGCTGGTCGCGAGGCGTCGTGGGCGGTTGGTGCACACAACCCGAGAACTGATCGAGGGCTGGTGCGAGACAACGACAGTCAGGGAGCCCAAAGAAGCTTCGATAACGAATACAGTCGCAGGGCAGCGCCGATGGCAGACGACGTTGGTTCGCGTCTGTGTTCTGGCGTGGGTCGGACTGGCTGTCCTGCATGCCGGGGCATGCCTGTGGAGACGAATCGAGGACTGGCCTGTCTATCGTCTGAATTCAGGGCACACCGTTCTGCCAAATATCAGTCAGCAGAATAGAGACATTATACACTACCTGAGGTCGGTAACGCCGCCGGACTCTCGACTGTTCGTCATCAGTGATCAGAAGCTCTATTTCGTAAGTTACTACGTGCTGCCACGACGGGTTTACCATCTCACACACCCGGACGCCGAATTCAGAATTCCGGCAGGCTACGGCGCTCGCACGATATCTACGCTTCTCGAAGACGGCCTGCCAGACGGGTATCTCGAAACTCTGAACCCGGATTACGTCGTTGAATATCTGGAAAGCAGCTCATACATGGATCCAGACAGAATGCATGACGACGCATCCTGGATTGCCTTTCAACGGGCTCGATATGGACCAGGATTTCAGCCCACCTACCAGGTCTCCGTGAGGCCATACCGTTCCAGCGCAGGCCTCTGATGGAGTACTGGCTGCTCACATTTGGATTGCTGGGTCAGTTTCTCTTCGGGGGAGCGTGTGCATGGGCTCTCACCCGCAAGGCACGTTCCGCATTCGCCCGAATGAGTGACTACGATCAACTGACGGCTCTGGCAGAGATCACCGGTCTGGGAATCGTACTGGGAACAGGGCTGACCCCGTTCGGTCAACTCGTGTGGTCACTTTGTGGTGGACGACTCGACTCCGCCCCATTGCTGACCATCAGTGTAACAGGCTTCCTGGCCACAGGAATCCTGTTGTTCCTCTGTCGCAGAACTCAGAGACGAGTTCAACATGATCAGCGACAACCTCTGACGCATAGTGCCCGGAGATGGTGTCGAACGTGTGCGCTACTGGTCATTCTGGTGTTCATCGCTCAGGCATCATTCACACTGATGACACCGCAGCGTCTATGGGACGAACGTGCTCATTATGGCTCCAAGGCGACAGTGCTGTTTCACGACCAGACGGTCAGTAGCCCGGAGCTGTTGCATCGAGACTGGGTCCAGGGGCATGCGAATTATCCACTGCTGCTGCCACTGGCGGAACAGAATGTCTATGCACTGCTGGGTCGAGTTGATGACCGCATTGCCAAACTGATTCCCGTGTTGTTGTTCATTGGGACGGTACTGACCTTCGCTGGTGTACTTGGGCGTGCAATTGGTCCGTCGCAGGGATGGTTGTGCGCCGTGTTGTTGTCCACAGTCCCGGTGATGGCATTTGATGATTACGGCGTGTTGTGTGTCCAGGCAGATGCCCCTGTTGGTTGCTTCCACGGGATTTCGGTGTTGTATCTGTGGGACGCGCTGCGCAACGCTGCCAGGAGTGAACGGACAGTGTTCGGCTCGCTGGCGATCGCAGGAGTCGGGGCCGGCCTGGCGCGATTCACCAAAGACGAGGCGTTTGCTTTCTTTCTGGTCGACCTGACAGCACTGGTCATCCTGAT
Source organism: uncultured Planctomycetaceae bacterium (assembly GCA_964431285.1). Classification (GTDB taxonomy): domain Bacteria; phylum Planctomycetota; class Planctomycetia; order Planctomycetales; family Planctomycetaceae; genus CAUZFZ01. The sequence goes on along the minus strand of CAYSJO010000295.1, from coordinate 1,172 downwards.
TGCGATGCCGTTGACTCGTCGCGGCAGGAGAATGGAGGTTTCCGGGACACGAACCGTCCACGAAGGATTGACTCGCAGGCTTCTCGGAGTCGCCGTGTTTGCCGGACTGGCCCTCGCCCTGATCGTTCCGTGGGCTTGGCACCGCAACCGTCTGCCAGACCTTGAAGACATGCGGTACTTTGATCGTCTCTCGTGGGCGCACCTGGTCAATGAGGCACACACACTGGCCTGGTCCATTCCCCATCTGGCCTTCCGTATGTTTGTTGAGGCTCCACGGTGGGGAATCCAATGGTGGGTGGTTGTCGCCGCGGTTGTCATGCGCCCGCGACGATTCCTGGAGCGACCGCAGATATTGCTGGCTGCAGATCTACTGGGTGCCATGGCCGCGTTCATGGTCGCGGGCATGCTTGCGCCAATGCCTTACCAGGAGCACCTTGGTAATTCATCTCACCGGTTTCTGATGCAATTGGCCCCCGTGGCCGTCCTGCTGATCGCCGGCCAGTGGGGTCGTCCGACCCGAGCCGAAAACCTCTCTCCCAGCGGGGAGAGGAAACTCGTCTGACTGGTCTCCCCGCTGGGGAGGGTCAAGGAGCGACGAGTGAGAGCCTTGAAAACAGGTACTCCCGCGCCCCGAATGCGCCTACGGAATTCGTAAGTTGCTCTAGCGCATTTTCAGGATTGGTCTGCAGGTGGCATGTAAGATGGCCCGGAAGGACTCCGGAAGGGCCATCCTACTGAAGACCAACGCTGTAACGTTTACTCGACGAGCAGTTTTGACTCTGGCAGGTTTTCTTCGTCCGCATGCACACCGGTTTACGGATTCCCCGTAAGTGGTGCGCCGCGTGATTGATTACCTGATCGGTCATGTTTCGCTGGCGCACCGGAACTGATGGTCCGGGGCCAACTCATGACATCAGAATTGACAGTCGACTGGAAACGTCATGAGGCAGGCTTTGCCGATGTCGAATGCATGGACGTGCTGACGCTGGTGTAGCTCCACGACGGAATCGATGCCGAACGTGTGGAGGCTAGAGGTGCTTCGTATTTTTCGGACAGTCGAGATTCTTAAATTGGACGGATGAAGGAGAGTCATCCGATGTCCAAGAGGCGAAACGAAGAGTCCGGAAAGGCGCGTCGGCAGTACACGCAGGAATTCAAGGAAGAGGCGGTGC
>CAYSJO010000294.1:0-2181 GCA_964431285.1 uncultured Planctomycetaceae bacterium | reverse complement strand
GAAGATCTATGAGTCCGGTGGCCCCAACACGATTAATCGGGAACGGGGCCGGCGGCGAATGGTCCTGCAATGCAACGTATCACAGCGCGGTGTCGTCGACGTGGTTGAGGACATTCAGCGGGCCGTGGCACCGGTCGTTGCGTCGCTCGGCGAGGGGAGCGTTGTCGAGTTTGGTGGCCAGTTCGAGAGCCAGCGAGCGGCCTCACGAGTCATCGGAGTTCTGTTTGTTGTCTCGATGATCGGTGTGTTTCTGGTGCTGTTCACGATGTTCCGTTCGGTCAATCTGTCGCTGCAGGTCATGGCCGCGCTGCCCATGGCATTTATTGGTTCCGTGGCGGCTCTCGTCTGGACGGGACAGACGTTGACCGTCGCCAGCCTGGTGGGCTTTGTCTCGCTGGCAGGGATCGCGTCTCGCAACGGCATCCTGCTGCTGAACCACTACCTGCACCTGGTCCGGTACGAAGGCGAAAGCTGGACGAAAGAGATGATCGTGCGGGCTGGTCTGGAACGACTGGCTCCGGTTCTGATGACAGCCCTCACATCCGGCATCGGCCTGGTGCCGCTCGTACTGGCTGCAGGAGAGCCCGGCAAGGAGATCCTGTATCCCGTCGCGACAGTCATCATGGGCGGCTTGATCAGCTCCACGCTATTGGACTTCTTTGTCCATCCCGCTCTGTTCTGGATGTTCGGCTTGCGTTCAGCCGAGCGCGTGGTCAACGGCGGTCGGACCCAGGTACGACTGATCGAAGAACCGGAAGAACATGAAAACGCCGCGGAGACGCCGGTGATCGCGGGAATCGTCTAGAGCATTTTTTCAGTTCGTCTTCAGTAGATCCATCCGACGCGAAAAAACCTCTCTCCCCGGCGGGCCAGCGGGAGTGGGATTTCGTCTGACGGGTTCCCTCTCCGCTGACAACACACAAGTGGTGATATGCCTGATATGAATATCCAGATAGACGTACAACATGGCCGCCTCCCGAGATCAGGTAAAAAGAGAGTGAAGACACGTTTCACTACGATCGACCGGGGCTTCCTTCATGGTTTCAGTGAATCGAGCCGTAAGTGGTTCACCCGCTTTCGTCCCGAGCGTGTTTTTGCGACTGAAAACCAATTCTGGACATGCTCTGGAAATCAGCTTCGGGATGCGTGTCATCGCTGCTCGCCGGACGGAGTGTCAGTAAAATGCCGAGTCTTACTGTTGAGAATTACGTCAAAGCGATCCTGCAGAACGAACTGCGGACCGGCAATGACAGCGTATCGACAGGTTCGCTCGCGCGAGCACTCGACGTCTCGCCCGGCACGGTCACCAGCATGCTGAAGACACTGGCAGATATGGAATTAGCAAACTACCGCCCGTACGAAGGCGTCGCACTGACCGAACCAGGTCGGCAGGTCGGCATGCGCATGCTCCGCCGTCACCGACTGATCGAGCAGTTCCTTGTTCAGGCGCTGAACCTGAGCTGGGATCAGGTGCATGACGAAGCGGAGAACATGGAGCACGCGGTCAGTGATTTTCTGGTGGACCGCATCGACGAATTTCTTGGTCGCCCGGATTACGATCCGCATGGAGACCCGATTCCTTCTCCATCCGGAGAGCTGCGGGGAATCAGCGGGGACACCATGCCGCTGGCCCGATGCGCCGTTGGCACGGTTGTCGAATGCACGCGCGTCATGAATCAGGATCCTGAGTTTCTTCGTTTCCTTGGCGCCGCGGGCCTGCGTCCTGGCGTCATTGCTCGCATTCACGACAACGACCACGCTGTCGCCCGAGTTGAGATTCAGGTCGGGACGCAGCGGACACAACTGGAACACACTGCGGCCGAGCAACTGCTGGTCAAACCTGCCACTGCAGGCGCAGGAGCGGGAACATGATGGCGGGAGCTGGTGATTCGGGTGAGCGATTCGTTCCAGAAATCGGAGTGTTGCTCGGTATCGACTACGGAACGAAACGAGTTGGTGTGGCGATGAGCAACGAAGAGCAGACGATGGCTTTGCCATTGGAGAACTACACGCTGCGGACATCGACTCTCGACGCGGAATGGCTGCGGCAACTCGCAAGCGGTTACGGAGCGCACGGACTGGTTGTCGGGCTTCCCGTCCACATGAGCGGCGATGAGGGTGGCAAAGCACTTGAAGCACGCGAATTCGGTCGCTGGGCCGCGGAAGTTACGTCGTTACCCG
>CAYSJO010000293.1:0-15406 GCA_964431285.1 uncultured Planctomycetaceae bacterium | reverse complement strand
AATCTTGCGGCGGCGTCTTTACTGCTGGTCACAAAAAGCATGTCGAAGATTTGCTTTGGCTTGTTCATCGCAGGAATCGGCCGTCCTTCTCGATTGAAGGATTGAGTCTGTGCGCCGCGAGGGCCTCCGATGCCGCCATTGGTCGACATGACCAGAGAAGAATGTCGAGTGAATTCCCCTGCGTGTTCCGCATACACCTGATCAAGAGAGATCGAATTCTTATAAGGACCGTGCCCTCCCGTCGCCGCGCCGGTCAGATATTGATCGGCATTGGAATGCCCGTGAACCTGCCTGACGGCAGGATGCGACAGCCCTGAATAGATCGTGATGTCACTGCGCAATGGCTCAAGCACATCGAGCACTTTGGTCAGTTCGAAATCGCTTTCGCCGCCGCGAGGAAACCAGCTCCAATCCTTCCAGGCCGGATCTGATTTGAGGGGCAAACCGACACCATCAGGATGGTAGATGCTGACAAAACGTCTCGGAGTCTCATCTGGTCCTGGACTGCCCGCAGCAAACGTTTCGAACCATGGCAAAGCCAGAGCCACACCCGTGCCGCGGAGAAATGTCCTACGACTCAGCGAGACTGATTGGTCGTTCATTGTCTGTTCCTGACTCTTACTTAGAGTTGAAGATGTTGCTGCTGATGATCAGGTGAACTAAATCGCCCAGGCGATCACCCTGTTTTCGGAACTTCGCAGTTAAGTTGTCAATGTCGGCGTGGTCACCAAAAGACAGTGGGCGACCAAGAGCATAGCTCGTCATCTTATGGACCATGGCGCTGGCAAATTGATCTTGTCGGTCCGTGAGCAGGTATCGCTTTAACCCATCCATCCCTGCCAGTGTCTGACTGCTGAACAGTTCTGAGGTCGCATCCACGGGTTTTTTGTTGATTTGAGTCCGATAGGCTCCGAGGGCATCGTAATTCTCAAACGCGATTCCCCAGGGGTCAATTCTCGAGTGACATGATGTACAGGCCGGCTTGTTTCGATGATCCGCGATCCGTTCTTTCAGAGTCATTTTCAGAATCTCCGGATCCGTCAGGTCGACTTCCGGGACATTCGGCGGCGGTGGCGGTGGTGGATCGTGGAGGATGCGTTCCAGCATCCAGACGCCACGTTTGAGGGGATGAGAATCCTTGCCATCAGAATTCATCGCCAGGATTGCGCCGCCTGTCAAAAGGCCACCGCGATTCGCTTGAGGCTTGATTGGCACATTGCGGAAATGTGGACCATAAACATCCGGAATCCGATAGTGCGCTGCCAGCCGTTCGTTGACCATGGCGAAATCGGAATGAATGAAATCCATGATACTGCGGTTGTGCTTCAGCACTTCATCAAAAAAGGCGATGGGCTCTTCCAGCATTGCCTCTCTCAATGAGCCGTCAGTGACGTGAGTCACACTTTCCAGGCCATCCGTACCCAGCCATTGCTGAATGAAATTCCGAGAGAAACGTCTCGAGCGGGGGTCTGCCAGCATGCGCTGGACCTGGGCGGTCAAGACATCCGGTTCTCTTAGCTTTCGTTGCTCCGCGAGTTCCAGCAGCTCCTCATCAGGAACACTCGCCCATAGGAAAACCGAGAGGCGGGTGGCCAGTTCCAGGTCACTGATCGCACTGGGTGTCTCAGGTGGGTTGGCAGACACTCTTTGAGTCAGGTAGAGAAACTCCGGGGTGGCCAGCGCTGTAGCCAGTACTTCCAGCATGGCGTCTTCGAAATTCGAGAATCCCGGCCGGTATTCTCCAAACAGGGCCATGAACTGGTCCACCTCCTGTGAGGTGACGGGACGACGCCAGACACGTCTCAGGAATTGAGCCAGCACTTTGTGGCCATATGCATCCTCGTCGCTTTTGTTCTCGCCCTCAATAAAAATGTCAGTGTGAGTCTTCGGTGGCCATTGCTCATAGAATGGTGCGCTGATTTCGATGTAGTCGATAAGAACATGGAGAGTTTCATCCCCGCCGCGTGCATTGGAGACATTGCGAATATGCAGGAACTCATCCCGTCTTGGAAATGGTGTGGATAGTTTCCGAAACGGGTTGCGCTGAATGTCACCCAGAGGGATATCGAAGTGGATGAATTGAGGGTTGTCGGCAGACGCCGTGACCGGAATGTCACGCTCACTGATCACCTGAGAAAAGTTTGCGTTGTTGCTGGTGTGGGCACTGAAAACCAGACGCAGCCTCGCGTACTCGTCAGCGTTCATGGTCGAACGCCCGGCTCGCATGCGAACGCGCATGACGCCCTCGTCGGGAAGAAAACGATCCAGATTTAATTTCAACTCGTTGGATCGGGGAAGAACCAGGACGACAGGAGAAACGGCGAGCGTCTGCCCCGCGACTTTCTCGGGATCAGGCGTCGACTTTTTATTGGAGAAGTGTACGCCCTTGCCTGTCTCCCGATTGAACAGATGTTGTCGTTTCCTGTTGTTGCTGTAGCTCTTGTCATTCTTATCGAATGTCTTTGCGTTCTTTCCGGACGTCGCCTTATCCATCTCTTCCTGCATCGAGATGATGTACGTGACAGCTTTCGGACGCTCACCACTCACCGTGGCTCGCTGCAGAGCCTTCAGCCCAATGTCACGATAGGTCTCGAATTGCATGGCAGACATCTGCAGCAATTCAGAGCTGTTCTTGAAACCGTCTTCGGATGCGGTTTCCGGAGGCAGCCTGCTCGTGAGGTCATAGGGTAAGCCAAGCAAGTCCTGGAGTGCGTAGTTGTATTCGTACTTCGTCAGCCGGCGAAATGACGAGTGTTCTTTCCTGTTGCGACGAATGAGAGACGCCTTTTTCAGTTCGTCGCTGAGCCAATCAACAATGTTACCGTGATCCACATCGGCTAACGCATACTGTGGCTCGTCTTCAGGAGGCATCTCTGAGTTGCTCAAAACGTTATAGACCTCACGCCATCGCTCAACGTCAGGACCTGTCAGCAGATCAGGATTCAGTTGGTCGACACGAAGTCTGCCCTCAGACTTTTCGGGACCATGACAGGCTAAGCAGCTCTTGTTCAGGATCGGTCCCACTGACTCGCGAAAGTGACCAAGGTCTGCCTTTGGAATAGCGTGGGTGGCTGTCGTATCTGCCTTCGTTTGCTTCAGGAATCTGGACTTCAGGCGACCCGCTTCTCTGGCCGATTCCAAAGAGATTGGATTCTCTTGAGCGGCGGCTGTCCGAATTGTGCTGGCACTGGCGAGGAGCAGCAGGATGGTGATCGTTAGAGTCTTCATAGGCTGTTTTTCGCTCTTCGCCAGCTCCGCAGTGCGGTTGGTAGGCACTGATAAACCGGCGATCGAACGGGAGGACATCCGAATGTGTGGATGTGCTTCGGCGGGGCATGGCGTATTCAAGGATGTTTGCCACGAGGCACTGAGCCAGTATAGCAGCGCTAGTCGCTGGCGACGATATTCGTCAGGGCGGGCTCCTGACGCCATGGTATCTGTTTACTGCTGTTTCGCCGTTCCCAAATGACGGAATGTATCGTGGCCAGCGCCCGGATCGCATTCGCGCCGGACGGCAGGTTCTGGGTCGGCGACGGATATGGTTCGCACTACGTCATCAAGTACGACAAAGATGCAAACGTCCTGAGCCATTTCGGGGGAGCTGGCGACGGGCTAGGTCAACTCCGTACGCCACACGGTCTGTGGTGGGACGATCGTAAGGGACGCGAACCGGCATTGGTTGTAGCCGATCGCTGCAGTATTTCTCCGCCGAAGGCAAACACCTGAGCTTCTTCGACGACATGCTGTTCCCTGCTGACATTGATATCCGTGGTGACGGTCTGCTCGACGACGACCTGCGGCTGTGAGTAATCGATCCCTCGGCCTGACGTCGATTCGACGTAATACGGATTCACATAGGCAGACGTTCCAAACATGTAAGCCATGGTGTTGGCGCCCCACTAGGTCAGTCCAAAGGCGGCCGCCACGGGATGCTCATCCCATATGTGTTCCCAGTCGTCGTGCCAGCAGCCGTTGTGCCAGCCGTAGTGGTGGGAGTAATTGTCGTCATACCAATTCTGCCAGTCCTCTCGTGCACCATCGCGGTATTCCTGTCGGTCCTCACGATTCTCATTCCGATGCTGTTGCCATCCCTCCCGATCGACCTGCGAAAAGCGGTCCTGCAGTTCCTGTCTTCGCTCCTGTGTTTGTACGCGTCGGGCACTCTGTTGCTGGTGCCAAGCCTGGAGTTTTTCACGACGAACTGTCGGTGACTGCTCCGCGTTTCCGATCTGCTGTCGTAGATTTTCACGATTGATATTCGGGTAACGCTCCGTCAAACGCTGTCCGTCAGTGGAATTTCCCAACCCCGGCAAATTGGTCGTTGAGCGGCTGCCTAACCCAGGAAATTGACCCGTGTTGACTCGTCCTGAACCGAGCGAGCCACTACCGACCCGACTGCTCGTACCGGCTCGGATTCCACTCCCGATCTGGGGACGCGTACCGGGCTGGATGCCTCCCGGGCCGATGCCTGGACGAATCGTCACTCCAGACCGATTCGATCCAAGACCGCTGGAACCGGGTGTTCGACTTCCGGACCCGATGACACGCGATGAGCCAGACCCGATTCGGCTGCCGCCGGCACGAAGCGTGCTGAACGACGGACTACGATTCAGCGTGCCCCGATTCTGGATACCGCTCGGCATGCGTGACGGCATGCGGCTTCGTGATACTCCCCCACCGGATATCCCGCGTCCGGAGAATCCACCGCGAGGCACACTTCTAACGCCGCCACCAACTCGGCCACCTCCAATGCGTCCACGAGCACGGAGTTCGGGTGTCAGACATGTTGCTGCCGCGGCAAGCGCGCACAGGGCCACAAATTGGTATCTCATGGTTCACTCCGTGGCCCACGGGTGTTGGCTGACGAGGGTGAGGCGTGAACACCTTCAATAGCTCGGCAACGTGATAGACAACACAGCTGGGCGGACGCTAACCAGTCTGGACCCGGCTTTCCAGCGGTGCCGGTAAAAGCTCAGTCAACTTAACATAAGGCGCCGACGGACTTAGCGCTCATCCCACAACTTTGCTATCTGGGCCACACGTTTCGGATCATCAGCACTTGAATCAATCTACTGCTGTTTGGCCGTTGCCGGAATGTTCACACGGGCGAGATAAATGCTGGTCCGTCCTTCGTGCGAGGAGTAGTAGCTGATCCACAAGAGGCCATCGTGCAGGACCAAGCCTGCGTAGCTTGTATCGCCGCGAGACGGCAGTTTGATGACTTCGGTCAGCTTTCCGTTCGCGACATCCAGCCAGGAAAGTGACGTTCGCGTTCCGCCGCTGTAGAGTCGAGTGACTGCGAGGATGCGTCCATCCGGAAGCTGGATCATGTTGGGGCCACCGATGCGGGAATTCAGGTCGCGCCATTGCCAGTCCTGATACGGCGGCTTTGAAGTTCCAAGTTGAGCCATCTTGTCGCCGGTCTCGTGCCGCAGCAGACACAAAGCCGAACCGTCTTTCAGGAACAGAATTCTGTCCTCACCGCAACCCGCTGGCGCGGTGAGCTGTTTGACGTGCGTTTCAAACTGGCGGCCGTCGGTTGAGCGATACAGGCGCAGTTTCCGCTGCGTGCGATCTCGCTCCGTGCTGTATCCGAAGCTGTAGGCCACGTCCTTGTTCCACTGAGCGCGCCACAGCCAGAAACCCGGATCACCAATCATCCGTCCCTTGTCCCTAGTCTTACCGGCGTCTGACGAAAACCACGTCATTGAGTAATACCGAATATCCGCATCGGCAATCATGCCCGCGTCGTTGAGCATAAGTTCGTCGTTGGGTGTGACCGTGAGCTTTGCGTCCCTCAGGTCATACTCAGACGACTCCACCAGCGCCAGCGACTCCCACTTGTCTCCATCCTGCGACACGATGACTCGCAGCGCGCCGTCGGGGGAAACGTGAGCCGTTCCCTCGCGGAAGACGCAGTACCAGCGGTCTCGATACTGCAGGAGGTCCGTAAACGTATTGTGCCGGGCTTTGTTCCAGATGCGACGTGAATCGACAAGGACCGGTTGACCTGGTTGCTGCTCGTCGCATCGGGCGATCGGCGAGGCAATTGACTGGAGCGGGGACACCCCCAGGAAACAGACGAGAGGGATGAGTCCTCTCCAACATGATTGACAGGGGTTGTGCATTGTCACTCCTGTTTAAGCATCAACGGCCGTCGCGTGTAACCACTTCACGTGGAAGGAGCAATTCCCCGGCCGTCCGCGCAAGGTACGGCGGAACGGTCAGAAGGCGGATTGCACCGGCCGCACCTTGGACTTTCCAAATCCGGCCATCCATGCCGCTCGGAACGCGGATGCTGTAATACCCGGCTGGTAGGCCTTCCAGATTAAGTTGCTCGTTCCCAGATGGATCGAGAATTCGACCGTGTGAGTTTCCGTGGAGACCAACCGTCCTGGTACCGCGTGGCACGTAGAAACAAAGCGACCACCGACCATTGGTCTTAATCGGCTGGTCCAGGCTGGACTTGAAACAGATGCGCTCGTCGGCCGGCCATTCAACACTCGTCAGGTCACCGCCGTCGGACACGTCAATTCGATAGAGCCCCGATTCCGTTGCTGACAGCAACACGGTTCGCGGTTTGCCATCGGGAGGAACACTGCGATCACTGTCGATAAGTGTCTCACGTTCGCCAGTCTGACTCGCACCGCCGAGCTTCCACAGTTCGACACGAATATTGCCACGGTCCCGGTAATGGGCAATCAGCCCTCCAGTAATCCGCAATGAGATTTGTGCCGGGACGTACTCGAAGAAAGCATAAAACGAACGTCGTCCGCGACCGCGATGTGCCGACCCTTGTTTGGCCTTATCCAGCTTCAAGGGCGTTGCCGGGACAAGGTCGTCCGAGAACACAAGCGGTTCGAAATCCAGTTCGACAAGTCGTCGGTGATCGATCCCCTCGCGCAGATACGAGGCCAACTCTTCGGTCGTGAACGGTTCGCTGGACTTCCACGGGTTCCGTCGTTCCGGCACACCCCACGTGGCTCCCTCGGGAATCGAGACCTGCTTGTCTCGTGCGACGACGTCGCGATACAGCGCTTTCGTATGCACCATCATGGTCCGACGCATGCGGTACGCATGGCGAATCATCGCTTCGAACGCGGCCTGACGTGCGTCCCCGTTCGCGGATCGGTAGCGATCAAACAGGTCCACGTAGCGGGAGTAGAGGACTAAGTCATTCAGCCGAGTGTTAATCCGGTTTCGTTCGTCCGGATCGGGGCTGCTGCTCCTTGCGAGGTGTCGTTTTGCTGTGTCCAACGATCGGAACATCCGGCCAAGCTGATCGTCGAAGACCAGGTGCTGGTGGGACGCGTCCAGCTGACGATAGAAGTCACGCATGGCTTCCTTTGCCGGGCCAAAGCAGCGTAACAGGAAGTCCTCGGTCAGTTGCTCGATCTGATCGGCCTGGTTCACATCCCACAACATCCGCGACGCCAGGTAGTAACCGAGTCCGTTTGGTCCCCAATTGTCACTGGATTCGGCCGACATGAACCTCGCACCTTTGGCTCGGAAGTCGGGAATCGTGCGCCGCAGGTAGTCGATATTTCCGCCACGCGCGGCGGCTGGCAGATCGCGGTCCCAGACATTCACGCCGTAGTACTCGCGGATCCCAAGCGATGCTCCTCGGTCAGCCCAGCCGGAGATGATCTCGTCGAGTCGAAGTCCGCCTTTCAGAAACGACGTGGCGACGCTGATGACGACGTGAGGATCGACGCGGACTGAAGGTGGCGGTGAATGGTAGTTGTAGGCGTACATACCAACGAGCTTGCCTGGATGTTGCTGATTAATCGCGACGGCGACCTCGTTGGCCAGCGTGACAGCCTGTTCGCTGACAGAGCCAAGCCGGGCACACTTTTCACATTGGCACCAGCCGCCACCGTCGCTGGGATCCGTTGAAACGCTGTCAAGCGATGGCTCTTTCTCAAACTTTGCGACAGCACGGCTCACGAACAACGCGCGGACTGCAGGATTTCCCAGACACGGCTTGGTGTTGACGACCGGCTTACGCTGACCATCAAGCAGCGGCCAGTATTCAGGGTGTGCCTCGAATGCCTCACGCTCCCCTCGGACCACGCCATCGTAGGAGTGGCCCGTACTCAACCGGATTCCAGCCACACAACGATTCCTGACGCACCATTGCTCATATGGCTCGACGTTGTACTCCCAGGCTCCGTAGCCGTACCAGATGCGGCGTGCCAGATAATCGGGCGACTCGAACACATCAACATCGATCGCAAGTTCACGCCGAACGGGGACAACTTCCCATGTCACACCTGGAAAGAACTGGCGGTAACCCAGCCGGTACAGTAAGTCCCAGACCGCATGTTCGACGGCTGCTTCTGTTGCACCAATCAGCCATAGCCCACGGGTATCAGAACGCAGCAGGTATTCTTCTCGTCGAGTGATGTCGCGGGGCGCGAATCGTCCATCACCAGCTGGCGTCGGGAATGAGCCGGACGTTCCGACGAAGATTCCACCCTCGTCAATGTCATCGATGATCTCGAACTTCGCCTGCGTGATCCACTGCAGATATGTAGCGAGCGTCTCGGCGGAATCCCGCATCCCGTCAGGAGCGTCCACCGGCAGGACAATCGGCAACAGCGCTTTCCCGTCATCGGCCAGTTCAACGTTCTCTGCAGACACCGGAAGTGCCATCGCCACTGTGGCGAGTGTCAATAACAGGTTGCGCGCGACGTTCATGGGAGTGGTGCCGGTTTCAGACAGTTTCGAAGCCGGAGCGTTGCTCGCGTTTGAGCAACCGGTTTGCTTCGGCATCGCCAGAAAACCCCTCAGCGGTCGGGTCCCATGTGAGCTTCCGGCCGACCCTCATCGAAATATTGCCGAGGTGACATGTGCTTACGCTGCGGTGTTGACTTTCAATATCTGAAATCGGAGTCCGCCGGGCTTCGACACAGTCGAAGAAGTTGCCCATGTGATTGATGATGGCCTCCAGCTTTCCGGCCCGCTCGGGCCGGTCCAGGTTGTCGAAGTCGTACACACGCTGAGCAGTTCGCGCCAGCGGGTTTTCGGCCAGAGCTTCCACCGGGGCCCCGGCGATCGTTCCCCGATTGACGAAAATACGACCGCGATCGCCCGTGAACATGATGCCGTTGCGTCCGGTATCGCTGACAGTCATCGTGACCCCGTTCGCGTATCGATACGTCACTCCGAAATCGAGCGCGACGTTGAAGCCGTCCTTAACGGTCGGATACTTCGCCTTGCCATCGATTTCAACGGGCAGTGAGTTGATTCCCCATTGCGCGATGTCCAGGTGGTGGGCCCCCCAGTCCGTCATCTGCCCGCCCGAGTACTCGTACCACCAGCGGAATGTGTAATGCGCTCGCTCCTCCAGGTACGGCACGTCCGGGGTCTGCCCCTGCCACAAATCCCAGTTGAAATGGCCAGGCACGGGTCGCCGAGAAAAAGGTCCACCCGTCTTGTTCTTACCAAGAACAACATCGACCTTCTGGAGTTTCCCTAGCCGTCCCTGCCGCACCATCTCGACGGCCAGCCGGAACCGCGAATCGCTCCTCTGCCATGAGCCGACCTGGACAACACGACCGGTTTCCTTAACGACCTTCGCCAGAATTTTTCCTTCGTCGACAGTCAGCGTCAGCGGTTATTCGCAGTAGACGTCTTTGCCGGCCCGGCAGGCATCGATAACCATCTTCGTATGCCAGTGATCGGGAGTGCCGATTGTGACGATGTCGATGTCTTTACGAGCCAACAGGTCCTGGTAGTTCTCGAAATCGCGAGGCGTGCTGCCAAACGCGGACTTCACCGGGTCGCACACATTTTTGTCGACATCGCAAACAGCCACAATGTCGCCGTACATATTGGCCTTGTTGGCGATCACGCTGCCCTGATACCGCAGCCCGATCGCACCGACGCCCAGTCGTTCCACCGTGTGTTTCGGCTTGCCCTGAGCGAACAGTGGCTGTCGCAGGTTCATTCCGCCGAGGAGTCCGGCACCGACCACGGTGGATGCCAGGAAGTCACGACGAGTGCTATACGACTCCGACATGGAATATCTCCTCAACAGACTGATAGAGAATATGTGCGGATAGAGATTTCAACAGAAGTCCGCGAAGGTCGCAAAGGGAACAGCAGAGAGCGGTGTCACATGAGGATTGGGTGGACCACTTCACCATGCACGTCGGTAAGACGGTAGTCGCGGCCTGCGTGGCGGAAGGTTAATGCTTCATGGTCGAGCCCCAGCAGATGCAGGATCGTCGCGTGGAAATCGTGAACATGCACACGGTTTTCACCGACTGCAATGCCGTGTTCGTCTGACGAGCCGTACACAATCCCGCTCTTTACTCCGGCACCGGCCATCCATGACGAGAAGACCTGGTGATGATGTTCCCGCCCCGGGTGATCGGCCTTTTCGTGGTATGGCGTTCGACCGAATTCTGTGGTCCAGACAACCAGCGTATCTTCCAGCATACCGCGCTGCTTGAGGTCTTTAATCAGTGCCGCGATGGGCTGGTCAACATTCTTCGCCAGCGGAGCGTGCGTGGCCATGTTGCCGTGTGCATCCCAGTTGCCTGAGGAGCCAACATCAATCAGCTCGATGAATCGGACACCACGTTCAGCCATTCTCCGACCGACCAGACACTGCCAGCCGAATCCTGACTTCTGCCCGGGATTCAGGCCGTAGCTCTTCAGTGTCGCCTCGGTTTCACCTGCCAGGTCCAACGCCTCGGGTGCTTCCCGCTGCATTCCAAACGCCGTTTCGAACGAGCGAATGCGGGCTTCGAGAGCGCGATCGGTCGTGCGTTGTTCAAGGTGTCGCTGGTTGGCCTTTGCGAGCAGCCGCAGTTCGAGTTCCTGCAGTCTGGATGTCGGCACTCGCGGACGGATGTTCGGGATGGGATTCTCGCCCGGGACGATCCATGTTCCCTGGTGCGAACCAGGCAGAAAGTCGCTACCCCATGTTTGTGCTCCCGCATACGGGGCCTGTGGTGCAACAACCATAAACGAAGGCAGGTTTCGGTTCTCCGTACCAAGCCCGTAACTCACCCACGCACCGATGCTGGGACGCGTGAAAGTCCATGAACCACAATGCATCCCCAGCGTGCTCTCGTAGTGATTCGTGTGGTCACTCTCCATCGAACGGATGATGCACAGGTCATCGACGACCTCACGCACGTGAGGAAAGAGTTCGCTGACCATCGCGCCGGATTGGCCACCGGGTTTGAATCCCCAGTCCGGCCTCTTCAGATACCGAGTGAACTCGCCGAGTTTCCCCTGCCAGTTATCGACGGTGATCTTGTTACCGTGATTGGCGATCAGTTCCGGCTTATGGTCGAACGAATCCACATGCGAAACGCCACCGGTCATGTAGAGGAAGATCACTCGTTTTGCTTTGGCCGTGAAATGTCCCTGCTTCGGCGCGAGCGGGTCCACTGCCGACTGCGAGCCCGCTGCCGACAGTTCATCGGCCAGCATCGCCTGTAAAGCAATAGCGCCGAATCCACCGACTGCACGCTTCAATACGTCACGTCGCGTCGGTGAGTGCATTGAATTTGTTTTCACAGCATTCAGTCTACAAACAGGAATTCGTTACGAGTCAGAACCAGTCTCACAAAGGCGTTCCAGAGGAGTTGCTCCCGATTTGAAGCCCCACCTTCAAGCGCATCAGCGTATTGCTCGAGGAACGTCAGAGACTCCGCGATCTCGGCAGAGTCAGGGTGACGTCCGAGCGCGATCTCGTAGGCAAAAGTGACGCGTCTCGCCGGATCGTCGGAGGCACTGATGACACGCGTCGCCAGTCTGGCCGAAGTCTCGTGAACAAACTCGTTGTTCATCAGGTAGAGCGCTTGAGTGGGCACGGTCGTCTGTTCGCGTCGGGCCGTGCTGACATTCGGATCGGCTGCATCGAACAGACTCAGAAACGGGTGCCTCTTCAGACGCTGCTGCATCAGATAGATGCTGCGCCTGTTCGACGGATACACACCGTAATACGGAGCGTGCTGGGAAAAGCCCCACGTCTCCACTGCTGGAAACGGATGTGGGCCACCCATCGTCGAGTCGAGGCCACCACTGACAAACAGCATCGCATCACGGATCTCCTCGGCACTTAGTCGGCGTCGCTTGAAGCGCCACAGTAACCGGGCGTCCGGATCGGCTTCGGCGGACTGTGCGTCGTAATCGCTCGACTGCTGATACGCCGCGCTGCTCATGATCAGGCGATGCATGGCTTTGATGGACCAGTCACTCTCGACAAATCGACTGGCCAGCCAATCGAGCAGTTCCGGATGTGATGGGCGTTCACCTCTGGCACCAAAGTCGTTTCCGGTCGCAACCAGACCACGTCCGAAATGCTGCTGCCAGATGCGGTTGACCATGACTCGCGCCGTCAGCGGATTGGACTCTCGCGTCAGCCATTCGGCCATTTGAAGTCGCCCGCTGCCGGCATCGGCGGGCAGCGGGTCGTCGCCGAGTATCTCCAGGTTCTTACGCGGGACGACATCGCCTGGTTTCCTGTGGTTACCTCGGATGTGAATCGGTGTGTCCTTCGCCTCGTCCTGTTCGATGGCGCCGTAGATGACTTCATACGGTCCCAACGTCTTCAGCCCATCCCGCTCGGGCGTTAATCGTGCCAGCTCTTGCGAAAGGCCTTCGAGTCTTGAGCGAGTCTCGGCAAATTCAACGGGGGACAGTGGTTTCCGAGGGATGGCTCCAAATGCCTTGCCGCGGTCTTCTGCGACCTTGAAGAAGTGCCAGACACCTGTGTTGCCGTGCTGGTCATCGTTGGGATTGGCCTCCAGCATGTCCTCCAGAACATCCGCTGCGACGTCCCACTTACGGCCGGTCTCCGCGACTTCAGTGATCGTGAATTCTAACTGTGTCAGATCGCAGCCGTAGCTCGCTTTCGGCATGACTGCGAGTTGAATGAACTCACCAGGCCGTACATCAACTTCGACTGGTTTGTCGTCTGTCGCGATGTCCTGTGACGAGTTTCGATCGACCCCGCCTTCGGCGATGTTCCTGAAGCCCTTGCTGTCGAGACTGTCGACGTACCACAAAACGCTGTCACCACAATCGTGTGCGTCCTGCACACTTCCGGTGATTCGAACCCGTCCCGCGATTGGACTTCGCCAGGCAATTCCTACGCCTTCTCTTGGATTGGGGTGCACAACCAGCTTCTTTGGTGGCACTGTGCCGGGAATCTTCAGCACAGAACTGGACGTATTGATCGCGACGATCGGTAACGGGTCCAATCGCCAGGCATGTAACCCGACATGACCATCTCCGTCCTTTTGTGGCTCGTTCAAACGTCGCTGTTCGACATATCCATCCCAACTTCCAGATGCATTCAGGCGTTCCTCAGCGACCTTACGGTCGGCTTCCAGCCGTTGGATATCCGCATCCAGTTTCGCGACTCGTGCATCAAGGTTCGCCTTCAGTTCAGCAGCCAATGCTGCCGGAACGGCGGGGAATGAATCGTAAGGCCGTTTCTTCTGCTCTGAACCGGGAAACGAATAACGAGTACTTTCAAAGATGCCGTACCACGAGTAATAATCCGTCGTGTTGACGGGGGCGTACTTGTGGTCATGGCAGCGAGCACAGCCAAGCGACAACCCGAGCACGGCCTGCCCGACCGTATCGATCGTGTCCTGGATGGTCAGGTGGTGGTAGTTCTCGACATCAAATCCAAACCGCCGGGATATGGCGATGAACCCCGTCGCGGTCAGCATGTCCCGATAGTTCGTCAGTATTTCGTCGTCCAGCGCCGCATCCGAAGACGAGGCCAGCCGCTGAGCAATCATCTGATCTGCGAGGATGTCCCCAGCAATCTGCTCGCGAATAAACTCGTCGTACGGCTTGTCTGAATTCAACGCATTGATCACCCAGTTGCGATACTTCCAGGACAGCGGTGTCGGGTAATCGGCCGTCTCCCCCGCGGTGTCCGCGTATCGGACGACATCCAGCCAGTGTCGGCCCCAGCGTTCGCCATACACCTGTGACTGAAGCAACCGATCGACCACCGAAGTGAAGGCATCTGTGGACTCATCGTCCAGAAACACCTGGGTCTCTTCTGGCGTCGGGGGCAGACCAGTCAGACCGAATGTCGCGCGCCGAATCAGGACACGCTTTGAAGCCACCGCGCGCATTCGCAGGCCGGCGCTGGTCAGTTGCGCATGAGCGAAGCGGTCGATGTCGTTATGCACGGGTAGCGATGATTCGACTTCAGGCACTTGCGGATCAGTGACAGGCTGAAACGACCAGAAAGCTCGCTCGGCATCAGTAATCGGACCGCCGCGAAGCTGGGGTCCGCCCCCGGCCAACGTCATTCCATCAGGCCACGCAGCGCCGGCTTTGCCCCAGCGGATTACGGCCGCGATCTCTCGATCAACCAGCTTCCCGTTCGGTGGCATCGCCAGATCGTTCTGCCGCCGGATCGCCTGGATAATCAGACTCTTTTCAGGTTGCCCAGGAATGATCGCCGGGCCCGAGTCTCCGCCCTTGAGCGCCGAGGACATGGCGTCGAGTCGCAATCCGGACTCCGCCTTCTTAGACCCGTGACACTTGACGCATCGATTGACCAGAACGGGTCGCACTTCGCTTTCAAAGAACGCCAGGTCCTCGCGCGAAGGTTCCGCGTGGGCAACCGTCGCAGTAAGCCACACCATGGTCAGCATCAGCCCGAAACATGACTTCACGAATTGCACCATTTCGAATCATTGAGACGGATGTTGTCGCAGCTGTGCGACGCATCAGGAGTCAAGCGTTTCGGGGGCTAAACTTCTTCCAGCGGTTTGGTGGCATCGCCGAACGTGTCAAGATGCACGCCCATCTTGTCCATCATGCTGAGGTACAAGCGGCACATCTGACGGTCCGATTTGCCGAGATAGTTGAGGTTCTGACCACCCTTCACCTTACCACCGCCCCCGCCAACCATGACGACCGGAAGTTGCGACGCGTCGTGATGACCGTTCAGCATGCTTGAGCACAGCATCAGCATCGAGTTGTCGAGCAGAGTTAGCTCACCTTCCTGAATGCTATCCATCTTGCGCGCGATGTAGGCCATTTGCTCAAGGAAGAACTGATTCACTTTCAGCCAGTCGTCCGTGTCGTTGTGTGAGAGCAGGTGGTGGATCATGTAGTCCACGCCCAGGTGTGGAAATCGCAGCGTGCCGTGATCATTGTTGAGTTTCAGCGTGCAGACGCGAGTCGTATCCGTCTGAAACGCCAGGACTAGAATGTCGCTCATCAATCGCATGTGCTCGACGATGTCCTGAGGAAACCCGTCTTTCGGGCGAGGAATGTTCGGACTGGTGAGAGTGGGTCTCCAGCCCTGCAATTCGCCTCGCTGTCCGGCACTCTCAATGCGTTGTTCCACTTCCCGCACTGAGTTCAGGTACTCATCGAGCTTCTGCTGGTCCAACCGGCTGATACT
>CAYSJO010000292.1:0-5164 GCA_964431285.1 uncultured Planctomycetaceae bacterium | reverse complement strand
GCGAAGCCCTGGACACAGTCACTCGCACCGGGAAAGTCGGGCACACAATCCGCCTCCCCAGAACTGCAGTCTGGCTTGTCCGGAGCACAGTCGGCCTTGTCCTTGCCGACCTTCTTCAGCAGATCGTTCTGTCGCCATAGCCCAGCTGTCTGACAGCCCGTCAGGACACTGCAGACAACCAGCACGGCAAGACTGTTTTGAATGGTATTGAGCACGCTGGATTCCTTTCCGGCACGCAGTTCAGGACCGCAATTACAGCGCAGCCCGGTGACATCGCCGGTCTGTGGACGGTCTCTGTGTCGTCCATCGGCTGATTGAGTGGAGTCACTTTGCGCCAGTCATCCCCGAAGTCGACCGTGTTGCACGAGTCATGCCTGTTATGCACACAATCTGGATCGTGCTGATTGGACCAGTTATAGAAGCTGGGCAGGATTTGAGACGCGATCACGCGCCCTGCGTGTCGCAGTCGGCGACCACTCCTACGGAGTCGCCCGGTTTCACGCGAGGAAACGTTCGCAGGACAAGCACGATGCCGTCACTCTCGGCTTCGATCACATGCGATTTATGCGACTCCAGATCGAAGACCGTGCCGAACACGTCCCCCGCCTGCACTTGTGAGCCGAGCATCACGGCCGGTTCGAAAAAACCGGCCACCGGTGACGGGTGACACACCTGCATGTGACCGGAACCTGGCCGCGGATCTTCGATCACGTTTTCGATCTGTGATGCCGGGGCTTCACGCTCGAGCAGATCGAGTTCGACCATCACATTCAGGCAACCGGCAACGTATGCCGTAACGCCGTCTGGCGCACATGTTGCCGAACCGAGATACTCGCAGTAGATGGCGGGCACATTGGCGTCTCGAGCGACCGACAATGACCGTCCATCCAGATTCCCAGCCGTCCCCCAGATGACCGGCAGATTGAATGCGCGAGCCATGCGACGCTGAGTGTCGAGTATTGCCGGATCACGGTGCAGCGAATATCCGGCCAGCGGAAGTACAGAATACTCCGTCCCGCCTGTGTGCAGGTCGATGTAGAAATCGGCCGAGCGAATCAACTGACTGAGTGCCGACGCCGTGCGTTCGGTGATACTGCCATCTTCGCGCCCGGGGCAGGTCCTCGCCAGATCGAGGTCGTCGTCTGCGCAGCGATGACCCCGCAGAAACGCTGCTTCGTTCACAATGGGCACGAATGTCACGGAACCTCGCAGTCCCGCAACGATCGCATCGCTGCGATCGAATAGCGTGACGAGGCGACGGATGGCGGCGATGGGCTCGAACTCATCGCCGTGAACACCGCCCGTAATCAGCAGGCGAGGTCCAGGCTCTGACCCCGTGAACTCGAATGTCTGCAGCGAATGGCTCATGGTCGGGAATCCAGCGATGCAGAATCAGGCATCTCGCAGGGGAATGGTCTGGTCAACGCGGCAGTCCTTGAATCGAAAGCACCCATCTACGGGCAACACGGCCCCGGTGACATAATCGGCATCGTCGGACGAGAGGAACGCCGCCGCCTTGCCAATGTCCGCCGGTAGACCGAGTCGTCCCCATGGCAGACGCCGTCCCTCGGCCGCAATTGTCTCTTCAGAAAATGTCACATGCTCACCCGGTGTATCAATCCACCCGGGTTCGATCGCATTCACGTTGATCCGATGCGGCGAGAGTTCCACGGCGATCGTGCGCATCATGTGATTCAGCCCGGCTTTTGCGGCACCGTAAGCAACGCACAACCCGATTGGCATCTCTGCCTGCACACTGGAAATGAACACAATCTTTCCGCCGCCACCACGCTCAACCATGTGCCGCGCGACCAGTTGGCTCATGTGAAACCCACTGGTCAGCGTGCCGGTGATCGTCTGCTCGAAGATGTCCGGATCGTATTCGAGAAACGGCGCACGTCGGCTGAACGCAGGGTTGCTGATCAGAATGTCGATTCGCCCTGCTGCCGACAAAACATCGCTGACGAATTGTTCGCAGCCAGCCCGGGAAAAGACATCGGCCGCGATCGAGTGACACGATCGTCCCAGCGTCTGGATTTCGTCAGCCGTGCCGGCCAGGTCCGGACTGTCCGGCCGATCGTTGATGACGACATCAGCGCCCGCTTGCGCGAGTTCGAGTGCACAGCCCTTTCCAATCCCGCGCCCTGCGCCGGTAACAACCGCGATCTTTCTGCTCAGGTCCATTACTCTTCCTCCGTTTCCTGGCACATTTCAGAGGCGCACATCATGGCGGCAGTCCGCATCGGAGTCACTGGTTCGGGATTCATGGGGCGCACTCATGTGGATGCCGCCCACAAGCTGGAGACGGCCGAACCTGTGGCCGTTTGTGGCGGTAGCCGAGCCCCGCAACTGGCTGCTGACTACAGCATCGCCGAAGAACCAGACATCCGGTCACTGGTCGCTCGCGACGACATCGATGCCATCGTGATCGCCACGCCGCACTGGCTGCATTGCGACGAAGCGCTTGCGGCGGCTGAAGCGGGAAAACACGTCCTGGTCGAAAAACCAATGGCCACGTCACTGGAAGACTGCGACCGCATGTCGGCGGCGTTCCGCGAACGGGGACTGGTGCTGTCGCTCGGCTATCATCAGAGATTCCGCGAGTCGAACTATCGCACGCGCGATCTGATCCAGTCCGGTGAAATCGGGACCGTCCGCTGTATCCAGATGTCGGCTCTGTTCGACATCACTGCGCTCCGCAGCGATTCCGGATTCGGCGGCAACTGGGGCTGGTGGACGGATCCGCGAAGTGTTGCCCACCTCATCAACAGTGCACCCCACAACGTGGATCTGTGTCGGTGGTGGCTGGGCAGCGACCTGCAGACTGTCGCCGCTCAGTGCGGGACATTTCGCGAAGACAATCCCAACGAAAACACCACGATGGCGCTGCTGTCCTTTACCAACGGCACGATGTCGTCGTTCTGGTCATCCAGTGTTCTGCCGGGCCCGGGCTTTTCCGGTGAGGCATTCCGCTTCCGCATCATGGGCGACGACGTAATTATCGACCTGGACCCGTACGGTCAGTTACAGCTCGGCCGTGCCGGCGAGATGCAGACAGTCTATGAGCAACCGCCGGTGGGCCACGACGATTCGAACGCAGCCTTCAACATGCGGCGTATGCAGGCGTATTGCGACCAGATGCAGGCCTTCGTGGACTCTATCAACGGATCGCGCGGTGGTGAGGGCACTCCGCAGGATGGACGTGCCGGAGTGGCCGCCGTGCTGGCAATGCTCGAGTCCGCTCGTACGCAACAGACGATCGCCATCACGTGACGGTGACGTTCCGTATGAGTTCTCGAAACTCAATCGAATCGTGTGTAACTTGTGGACGTCGGCCAACTGATTCTCCGACTTGTTCAATGGTTGTCATACTCGTACGATGAATGCGATCTCTGGCGGGCCGCCGGATTTGATCCACTCGCATTTTTCCCCGGATAATTACGGCATGGCCGAGCGCAGGGTGTACGGGCAGTTGATTCCATGCGGAGGCGGAGACCCCATTCCGCTCCTGAAACGGCAGCTCATCGTTGGCCGCCGCAGCAACTGCGATATCACACTGCGCTTCCCGAATGTCTCATCGCAGCACTGCGAGCTTGAGCTGATCGAGGGTTACTGGCACGTTCGGGACTTGAACAGTTCCAACGGCGGCAAAGTGAATCGTGCCCGCTGTGATCAGAAGTGGCTGTTTCCCGGGGATATTCTGGGCGTGGGTCGGCACAAGTTCGAAGTGACATACCGAGCTGAGGGACAAAGGCCCGAGCAGGACGAAGACCCATTCGCCCGCAGCCTGATGGAAAAAGCGGGACTGGAACGAAGTCCGCGGCGACCTCGGCCACGTCCAGATGCCGAGAACACCGAAATTGCTGATGACGATTCTCAGGCGGAACTCGAAGGTTCCACGGGGGAGTTCACCTGAGGCCTGAATTCCCGGCAGATTCAGAACGCACTGCTATTCACCCTGCACGGTGAGGATCAGGCGTCGTGAGCTTCCATGGTCGCGGTGTTCGCACAGGTAGATTCCCTGCCAGGTGCCCAGGCACAACTGACCGTCACGGATTGGTACGCTGACTGAGCTGCCGATCATCGAGCTCTTGACATGAGCGGGCATGTCATCCGGGCCTTCCAACGTGTGCCGATACGCAAAGTCCTCACGCGCGATTTCGTTGAAGGCCAGCTCCAGATCTCGCGGCACGTCCGGGTCGGCATTCTCGTTGATCGAAACTGACGCCGATGTGTGGGTGATGAATACGTGCAGCAGCCCCACGCGGATGCTCGGCAATTCCCGGACTGCCGACGTGACGCGATCGGTAATGAGATGAAATCCGCGAGACATCGCGGGAAGCCGAAGTTCGTGCTGGTGCCAGGACATGATGGCCTCATCAGAGGGGCAAGAAGAATGGTGGCGGTTCGAGACATGCTGCCGATTGGCAACACTCCGATGCATCCGGCACCGAATGTCCATCGCCAGGAGACCGGATGTCTCGCGGGACAATGAGAGAATCCGCCGTCAGATCGTAGTCATTCACCGTACCCTGGATGTAGAATTCAGGAACTTCAGGTAAGTTGATCTGACCAGGGTGGTTTTAACGCCGGGCAACGCGTCACCAGAACGGCCTCCGCCCCGCAGTTGGTCTCTCTTTCCTCAATGCTCAGGGAATGACAAATGGCAAGACATTCGTTTTCTCAGGCTTTCGGCCTGGCACTCATCGTGGCATTGGCAGGACTCAGTGGAACTGCCGACGCACAGACCACATTTCCGCCGCACACGACCGTGCTGAAGGACTTCGTCAAGGTCGTGTCCACGGCTGGTACGCAGCGGCCACTTTACACGCTGTACAAGCACAAGACGGACCAGCGAATGCTGGCCGAGTTGCCGGCCGCCTTCACCAGCCAGAAGTACTTCCTGGCCCTGACAGTGGCCAGTGGCGAAAGCTTCGCAGGTCTGCAGGCCGGCGACCTGTACTTCTACTGGCGCAAGTACGGCAAGCGTCTGGCCATGATTCAGCCCAACGTCGAGGTGCGATCGACTGGTGACAGCGAATCCAAAGCCTCTGTCAAACGACTGTTTACCGACCGAGTCCTGCTCGACACTCCAATTATCACCATGGGACCGACCGGCGGACCCGTGATCGATCTGAACTCGATTCTGGTCAATCAGTCATCA
>CAYSJO010000291.1:0-1548 GCA_964431285.1 uncultured Planctomycetaceae bacterium | reverse complement strand
TCTGCCGGCGCAATCGCAGGGCACGACGATCTTTCCCCAGAGAGAAAACCCCATCGAAGACCTGTTGCCGAAATCGGACTACGTCACGGCGGATAGCGATCGCGATGGGCTCGCATTACTGGATGAGTTGAATCGCGGCTTCAACGAGCAGCGGCCGGGTGACTCGCGATTGGATGCTCGGATTCGCACGTACGAACTGGCCGCGAAGATGCAGCTCAGTGCACCGGAAGCCCTCGACATTTCCGGCGAGCCGCAGCACATCCTGAAGATGTACGGTCTGGAGAATCCCGGCCGCGAGTATCCAACCGCAATCAACATTCCCGAAGAAGCCGAATACTTTGGACGCAAGTGCCTGATCGCACGACGCCTGCTGGAACGCGGCGTCCGCTTTGTGCAAATCTGGAGCGGCAATGACAACAGCTTCCCTCGCCGCAACTGGGACAGTCACGAAGACATCAAACGCGATCACGAACCACTGGCATACGGAATGGCAGTTGGCACGGCAGCGCTGATCAAGGACCTCAAACAGCGAGGGTTGCTGGAAGACACAATTGTCCTGTGGACGACCGAGTTCGGTCGTATGCCCTCAACACAGGGCAGTAAAGGTCGCGACCACAATCCATACGTATTCTCCAACTGGTTATGCGGCGGCGGAATCGCCGGCGGAGTCACTCATGGCCCGTCGGATCAGTGGGGCTACAAGCCACTCGATCGCGACAATCCCACACAGGTCTATGACATCCACGCGACCGTGCTGCATTTGCTGGGCATCGACCACACCAAACTGACTGTGCGTCACAACGGCATCGATCGTCGCCTGACTGACGTGCACGGACATGTGATCGACGACGTCCTTGTGTGACGCGCACTATTGCGATTTTCGAGGACGCAGTCTCCCATCCAGTGAGGTCGGAAGCTGGCCGATCGGTTCGCCGCCCTGAGCCGTTATCCACGCACGAACCGTTTCGCTGTCCGTTTCCGGTGGCAGAAAATGGACCATACTGTCGGCCGCAACAAATGCAGGCGGCGTCAGCACGCTGCAGATTCCATCGTCCGAATCGACGGTCATGTCGATCTCGTCGAACAACAGGTCTTCGGGCTTTGTCCATGGAATCGGTCGGCCGACGAATTCTGCGATGAGCAAAGTGTTTGATGTTCCGTCTGTGGCAAAATCCACAGGCCGTCCTTCAGCACCACTCCACATCGTCTCGTCCCCGACGACTGCCACATAATTGGATGCGCTTTTGTGATCGTCGTCGATGGTGTGAAGTCGGTACGTCTTCGGCATCTGACTCAGCAGCTTCGAATTCGTCGGCCCATTCCACGGTTCAGTCAGATCGAACTGCTCGAACAGTGCCTGGTGATCGAGGAATGGAAGCACGAGAACTCTCCAGCTCAAAAGCGGCTGACCGTTCTCATCAGCCACATAAGCTGGAGGAAAGTGGTCGTGAGTATCGCAGTAGTTGGCGACCGCCAACCCCAGTTGCTTCAGGTTTCATTTGTCGGTCGAACGCTGGGCCGCGAGTCGGGTATTCTGAGCGGCACCCT
>CAYSJO010000290.1:0-10025 GCA_964431285.1 uncultured Planctomycetaceae bacterium | reverse complement strand
TGTGGGATCGCATGGCAGCTCGATTCGATTCCATGCACATCTTCAACCGCGCCGGACGCCGCGTCACGATCAGCGACATGGAGTTCGACGACTGGAAGACCTGGAAAGTCGACCTCTCGAAGAAGATCAACGAGGCCATCGCCTTCTTTTACGGGAACTTCGTGCACGGAGTCCGCCGCTGCGTCATTGATGGCGTCGAGCCGACGGACAAACCCAGCGACTCATTCCAGTTCCACATGTTCGAGTACGTCTATCACCAGATCCTGCGGAAGGAAGCCGACTGGGTGGCCCGGGATCTGTTCCGTGTCCAGTTCCGCAAGAACGCCGAACAGGTCGAACAGCACATGTACGACTACAGTCGTGTGGGCTGCCTACTGCTGTATACGTGCCACGAGATGATGATGGATGAGCTGCTGGAACGCCGTATCCAGTCGGGCGACGTCCTCTCCAACGCGAACACGATCATCCTGATGGGCAAATACCGTGACGGTATGAAGATGTGCCGCGCCCTGTCCGTAGCCAAGCACCGTGGCAGTGCGTGCGATGAGTCAATTGTCCCGTTCGAAATCACCGACACAGGACTCACGCTGGGGCCGGGTACATAAGCAAGGTGGATCAGGCACGACCCACGGACAGGCGAACCACATTCCGGTGTTGATTGTCTCTCCAGACGTAACGCATCCAGGTAGTTCGGCCAGGCAGCTTGCTGAGACGGTCGACGTTTTCCCGACGCCTGCTGAACTCGCTGGCCTTCCATCGCCCGACGGGCCAAAGCCACTTGATGGCGTCCTTGTGCTCGTCCTCAAGAAGCCAGTTGCCCACGTGTACGAGCGCGCCTTTCATGCCGGACCATGCGTACGAGCTACAGCGTTTTCAGAATCGGTCTTCAGCATAAACCCCTCTCTCTGACCCGGGAGAGGGAACCACGAGTTCCCTCTCCCGCTGGGGAGAGAGTCAGGGAGAGGGGATGGACCTGCTGAAGACTGAAATGCCCTAAACGACACCGATCCACACGAAACATGAAACCATGCCGCCGGTCATCTGGAGATTGTCAAACAACTTGCCAGCAAACTCGCCACCTGCCCGAAACCAATTCGTCGATAGAAAACCACTGCCAGAACGAAGCAATCGCCTTTGCAATGAGACCAGTTCTAAAGCACCCGTCGAATTGAGCCAGAAAGGCGTCCGCCTCGTATCGTTTGGCGAAACGTGCCCTTACAGTGTGCCGATGCCAACGTTGACTGAGATTCTCGATCACCTTTCACGGCCTGCGTATGTACCGCTCAAAACGCGGGCTCTGGGCCGGAAACTTGGCGTCTCTAAGAGTGGTCGCAAGAGCTTTGAATCTCAGCTCGATACGCTGACGGCCCAGGGCAGGATTCAGCGAACGGAAGACGGTCGCGTGTTTCTGCCTGGCACGGCACGCGGTGACAATCTGATCGCCGGCACGATCAAACGCACGATGCGTGGTGACGGCTGGCTCATCCCCGATCAGACCGCGTCGGACGAGATTGACGAAGCATCCGCAGCGCCGCCGCGACTCGTGCCAGACATTTTCGTCGAAGGCGAAGAACTGGCCGATGCCCAGAATGGTGACCGCGTCCTAGTCCGTTTGATCAGTCGACGACGGGGCGGTGGTCAACGCTGTGGTCGCGTCGAACAGATCGTCGAACGGGCGACACACACGTTTGTTGGCACGTACGCCGAAGAACATGGACGGGGATTCGTTCGCGTCGATGGTGGCCGGTTCACCGACCCCGTTTCCGTCGGTGATCCTGGTGCGAAAGGTGCCGTACCCGGCGACAAAGTCGTCATTGATGTCGTCCGCTTTCCCACGCATCGGGAACGGGGTGAGGCCGTTCTGACGAAACTCCTGGGGCCTCGCGGCGAACCGGGCGTTGATCTGCAGGCCATCATTCATGAGTTCGGTTTGCCGGACGAGTTTCCGGAAGCCGTGCTCGAAGAGGCTCACGAACAGGCCGATGGTTTCGACGAGTTGGAACTTGATGGCCGTGTCGATCTGACCGGCGAAACGATTGTCACGATCGACCCGGTCGACGCTCGCGACTTCGATGATGCCATCTCGTTGAAGAGAACGGACGACGGACACTGGCACCTTGGTGTGCATATCGCTGATGTTGGTCACTTTGTTCCGTCAGGCAGTGAACTGGATATCGAGGCTCAACGCCGTGGCACCAGTGTCTATCTGCCCGGACGAGTCATCCCGATGCTGCCCGAGACGATCTCGAACAGTCTGGCCAGTCTGCAGCAGGGTAAAGTCCGCTTCACGAAAACTGTGTTGATCGAATTCACGGCGGAGGGGACGCCGATTCACACTGAGTTTCAGAACTCGGCGATCAAAGTGAGCCGACGTTTCGCCTACGAACAGGTCATGCCCGTGATCGAAAATCCGGAGCAGTTCCGCGGCCGGATCAGTGCGAAGGTGCGGCAGCTTCTAGGCTGGATGCACGAACTGGCCATGATCCTTCGCGGCCGTCGATTCGAAGCCGGCTCTCTGGAACTCTATCTGCCCGAAGTTAAAGTCGAACTGGATCAGGATGGCCACGTGTGCGGAGCGTCGGAAGTGGGCCACGACGAAAGCCATCAGATCATCGAAGAATTCATGCTGGCCGCTAACTGCGCGGTCGCGACAGAGCTGCATGACCGCCGCATCCGATTTCTCCGTCGGACGCACGGGAGCCCAAGTCCAGTCAAGTTGAAGGCCTTCGCCCAGTTCATCGCGAGTCTTGCGTTCAAACTCGACAGCTACAACAGTCGCTTCGATCTGCAGGAATTGCTGAATCGTGTGAAAGGCAAACCGTTCGAGCAGGCAGTCAACTTCGCGCTGTTACGGAGTATGAAAGCCGCTGAATACTCGGCGACCGTCGAAGGCCATTACGCACTGGCGGTCGAAAACTACTGCCACTTCACCAGTCCCATTCGCCGCTACCCGGACCTGACCGTCCATCGGATCCTGGACGACATCTTTGCCGGCCGGAAAAGGACACTCGGACTGAGCGAGTCCGACGCCGTTGGTCTGGGCGTTCACTGTTCAGCGATGGAACGACGAGCTGCGACGGCGGAGCGCGAACTGACCCGCGTCAAACTCCTGATGTTCCTGCAGAAGCAAAGCGGGAAGGTCCTGGACGCTGTGATCACGGGAATTGAGAAGTTTGGCATCTTCTGCCGTTGTCACCAGTATCCAGTGGACGGGTTCGTCCACATCAGCAAGCTGGGCAACGGCGAGTACCTCGACTACGACCGCCCCACGATGACCATTACAGGACGGGCCAGCGGTCGAAAGTTCCGCCTGGGTGATCGAGTGAAAGTCCGAGTGGCACTGGTCAATCCCGACGAACGAGTCCTCGAATGGGAACTGGTTGAAACCCGCAGTCGATCATCCCACAAGAGCAAGTCGAATAAACGGTCCGGCAAGGGCCCCGTACCAGAGCCGAAGCGACGAAGGGGCGGCGCCGAGCAACGCAAGAGAACGAGCCGCCAGCCCGGACGACGTAAACGACGTCGATAAGCAACTTCTTCAATTCAGAGCTGAGTGACTGTGGAAGATTTCGACAACATCATCCTGCTGACCGACAGTTACAAAGTCTCGCATCACCGACAGTATCCACCCGGAACGGAGTCAGTTTTCTCGTACTTCGAATCACGCGGCGGTGCTTTCGACGATACCGTGTTTTTCGGGTTGCAGTACTACTTGAAAAAGTACCTGGCCGGTCAAGTCGTGACTGCCGGGCAGATTGATGCGGCCGAAGAGTTCTTCAAACCGCACTTCTTCGGCAATGGGTCGCTGTTCAATCGAGCTGGCTGGGAACACATCCTGAACAGACACGGCGGTCGTCTTCCTGTCCGCATCTGCGCAGTTCCTGAAGGAACGCCCGTCCCTGTCAGCAACGTGCTGATGACAATCGAGAACACAGCCCCGGCGTGCTTCTGGCTGACGAACTACCTGGAGACATTGCTCGTTCAGGTCTGGTACGGCAGCACGGTCGCCACGCAATCGCGTGACATGAAACGTACGCTACTGCAGTTTCTCCACGAAACCGGTGACCCGGGACTTGTCGATCTGAAACTTCACGACTTCGGTTTTCGCGGAGTCTCATCTGTGGAAACAGCTGGAGTCGGCGGGGCAGCGCATCTGGTCAGCTTTCGCGGCACGGATACGATGGCGGGCCTGATCATGGCTCGAAATTACTACGGCTGCGAAACGGCGGGCTACTCGATTCCCGCAGCCGAACACTCGACTCAGAATTCATGGGGGCGCGAACACGAAGCGGCGGCCATGCGAAACATGCTGACGCAATTCCCCTCCGGTTATGTGGCGGTCGTGAGCGATTCGTACGATATCTTCAACGCCTGCTCGAACCTGTGGGGTGGAGTCCTGAAAGAGGATGTGCTGGCGCGTGACGGAGTACTCGTCGTACGGCCTGACTCCGGTGATCCACCGGACATTGTCTGCCGCGTTCTGGAACTTCTCGGAGAGGCATTCGGTACAGAGACCAACGAAAAAGGATACAAGCTCCTGCACCCGAAAGTACGAGTCATTCAAGGTGACGGAATCGATCGCGAAATGCTGCGAACGATTCTTTTAGCGGCAAAGTCTGCCGGCTGGTCGGCCGACAATCTCGCATTTGGTTCCGGCGGCGGGCTTCTACAGAAGATGATCGCGACACCTCGAAGTACGCTTTCAAATGTGCGTCCGTCACGATTGACGGAGAAAAGCGTGACGTCTTCAAGCAGCCGTCAACCGACCCCGGAAAACAGTCAAAGAAAGCCGGCTGACGCTCGTCCGCCGAGATGGCGTCCTGACGACGATCAACGAGAACGCAGCCCGATCGACTGATCAGATCGAGCTTGTCGAGGTCTTTTGCGACGGCCGGATCACGTGCGAATCAACTTTCGACGAGATACGCGAGCGGGCCGAATTGCAGGGCTCGGCCTGACGAAGGCGAGAGCGACGATCAAAGCCAGCCCTGTTTCTTCATGTAGAGCGTCAGGCCACCGACGATGAACGTGACCACGAGCCAGAAGCCGGTGTAGCCGAACGTCCAGGTCAATTCCGGCATGACCTGGAAGTTCATGCCATACACACCAACAAGAAATCCCAGGGGCAGGAAAAACGTACTCAGGATCGTCAGGCGGTTGACGACGTGGTTGGTTCGGTGAGTCACGATGCCCATGTAAAGGTTGAGCGATTCGGACAGGATCTCCCGTTCCGTCGTCACATCGACGCTGAGGCGGTCGAGCAATGCCGCCTTCTTGTCCAGGAAGGGTTGCGTTGTCTCAGGGATGTACGGAGACAGGCGTGTGGCCATGTCATGGACAACTTCGCGCGATCCGACAATCAGCTTGTAGAAGACCAGAATGCTCCGCATCAATTCCGCAACCTGGGCGAAAATCTGGTCGTCCGTTCCGTCGGTAAACAGACTCCCTTCGATGTCTTCTGTCTGAGCGGCAACCGCTTGAACGGTGCGCGTATAAGCTTGCGTCAGATGGTCGGCAATTTCGAACAACAGAAAACCTGGCGACTTCGCGAGCATCCGAAAACTCTTACGGCAGCTGGTAAAGACGCCGTCAATGAAACGGGTCTCGCCACGGTGGATGGTCAGCATGAAGGTCTTGCCGAAGTAAATCTGGACCGGCACGACGATCGCTCGATTGTCCTTGAAGGAAATATCCTGCAGTGAGAAGTAGATGCAGTTGCTAAGATCGGTGAATCGAGGCGTCCCGATCATATCCTCGCTACCAAGGAGCGGGTTGTTGATGTCAAAGATCTCAATGAACTCCGAGGCGCGGCTGACATCGTCTCCAGAGAGGTTGACCCACAGGAACGTCTCAGGGGTGTGAGATTCCGCGGCCTGGTCCAGCTCAAGATCAGCGTCCTCCTTGTTCACGAAATCAAAACGAATGGCACCTGACATAACGTCCCGTTCTCCAGCAGGTGAATCCACAGACAACCGACGGCACCGAACTGCTCAGTCCCGGTCTCGGAGCGACATAGTAACAGTCAGTCTCCGTGCAACTTTCGCAGGCGGCCGGACAGCCGCAGCATGAGATGGATCCGTTCGAACTCATTGAGCCATTCCTGCGTCACTTTATCAAGTAGAGTTTGGTCGGCACCTCCGACACCAGACGGGCACGCTGCACCCAGTTGCGTTGCAGCCATGTCTCGGTACTTTGCCAGCGTGCGATCGCCGGCGCGTCCGCAGACGTGACCATCTTCGCTGAGAAAGACGATCGCCGGTACGCGTTGTCCTCCGCAGATTGACAGTTCCGTCGCCACGTCAGCACTGTCATCACGATCAAAATACCGGACGTCGATTTTTGACGTTGCCGCGGCGAAGCGGTCAAAGATAGGACACTGGTTCACGCAGTCTCCGCACCACGTTCCAGCCAGCACGATCACTTTCATGTCTCGCGTGAAGCTCGACAGCAGCCTGGTCTGAGCATCATTCAGCGAGACCTGGTCATGCACGGCAGCCCAGCGACTGCGATGCTGATCCGTACCGAAGCGGTCCAGAAAATCTGTGTACAACAGGCCGGTTTCAAACCTGGCTGCGAAGTCCATGCGATACCCCGTTATCGTGAAGCTGGTCCACACATTGAACTGGGCCGTGTGGACTGATAGAACTCTATCTACCCGGCACGTTAGCCGGTTCGGCCCTTCGTTCAAGGAATCGAGACATGCGATCACTCTCCCGGCGATTTGGAATCGCGGCCCTGTCCGTCGCGCTGATGACCACACTGATCGGCTCGACACAGGCGGGCATTATTCCATGGGTTTACAACGTGTTCTATGGGCCTGTCGGTTATGGGCCGGCCGGTTACGGAGCTCCCGCCTATCCATACGCGTACCCGATGGCAGGCGGCTTTGGTTGTGGACCATGCAGGACGCCCGTGCGAGTCAGCTGCAGACCTTCGCCGTGCTCCCCGTGTTCAAGTGGAAGTTGCCCGACCTATGTCTCCTACGGCCCCAGATCGTCGTGCGAGGTTGGCCGCGAAGTCACTCGCTGGAAATCTGACGAAGTGCAGACTCGCAAGGCCAACGAAGTCACGAAGCGTGCTCCCAGTCCCGTCGACACGCCGCCAGCGCCAAAAACAACATTCACAGAGGAAAACGGCACAGCCGCGGACAGCGCCGAGTCGGCCAGCGAAACGGCTGCAGAGGTCGCCGCGGAGGCTGCACCAGGAGACATCAACGTTCCCCCCGTGCCGCCGGTCAAGACGCCCGCACCTGCCAGAGGTCTGACAACCACCGGAACGGGGGACGACAATCCAGGGTTCGTCACGACTCCTCCGCCGGCAGCGACCACTGAGACCCCTGACACTTCTGAGACACCAGATGCGGCTTCGACGACGACCCCGCCCGCAGCTCCGGGTACGCCAGGCGGCTCGTTTATTCCGCCAAAACCGGGCGCTGTACCAGACGAAAAAGAAACAGGAACTCCAGCGCCGACGTTGCCCCCCGACGCACTGAAACCAGCGAATCTGGACGGTGAGACAAGCTGGAAGCTGACAGTGCCAAACCGTCGTCTGGTGAGGCAGGTGAACTATCGCAGTGCACAGATTGGCCGACGCAGTGTTGTGGTCAATTCCGAATACGTGATCCCCAGTGAGTCAGTGGCACACATCGTGACACGGGACTGAGCCGGCCAATCATCACTCCAGTAAGCCGTTGCGACGCTACGCGGTTGGAGTGTTATTCCAACACGATTTCTTAAAGCCCGGCTTTTAAAGAAAGCCGGGCTTTTTCGTTGTCAGCCCGTCTTGCGAGCGGCTGGAAGATGGGCGGATAGACATGTCGACCGATACTCCACTGAAGCCAATTCTGCTTGGTACGGCCGGTCATATCGATCACGGCAAGACTCGACTCGTTGGACGACTGACCGGCATTGATACGGATCGTCTGCCTGAGGAAAAGGCGCGGGGCATCTCTATTGACCTGGGGTTCGCCCACTTCGAAGCGGGCGGGTTTCGGTTCGGCGTGGTCGACGTCCCGGGACACGAACGCTTCGTGCGCAACATGGTCGCTGGAGCCACCGGATTCAACGTTGCGCTGCTGGTTGTCGCGGCAGACGATGGTGTTATGCCTCAGACGCGCGAGCATCTGGAGATCATGGACCTGCTGGGCATCAACGCCGGTCTGGTCGCCGTCACCAAGATCGACGTCGTTGATTCGGACCTGGTCGAACTGGCACAGCTCGACGTCGAAGAATCTGTCGCCGGCACGTTTCTTGAAGGAGCTCCGGTCATTCCGGTGTCATCAGAAACGGGCGAGGGACTCGACACGCTTAGAGCAACACTGCTGGAAGTGTGCCAGGGCATCACATTGCCGGAAACGCTACCACTCTTTCGCATGGCGATCGATCGTGTCTTCTCAATCACCGGGCATGGAACGGTCCTGACTGGTTCGGTCCTCAGTGGTGACGTACACGCCGGCGACACATTGCAGCTCTGGCCGGAGGGCCGTGAACTTCGTGTCCGCAGTGTGGAGCACCACGGCGAACAATCCGATCAGGCCGGCAGTCGGCAACGCACGGCGATCAATCTGGCTGGTTTGAAACATGAAGATGTGTCACGTGGCTGTGAACTGGCAACGCCGGGTTATCTGCAGACAACACGCCGACTGCTCGTGGACCTGCGAGTACTCAGCAGTTCGCCGATTCCGTTGAAAGACCGTACCGAGATCAACCTGCACATCGGCACGCGCGAGGTCCAGACCCGCGTCGTGCTGAAAGGCCGCCGACTCGAGCCGGGCCAGAAAGACTATGCGGAACTGCGTCTCAGCGAACCAATCGTCGCAGCATGGGGACAGCGGTTTATTCTACGGAGAGTCTCACCGGCCGTAACGATCGGTGGGGGGACGGTCCTTGACCCGGCGATTTCGGACCTGCGCCGCATCCGTGACATTGAAACGCTGGCCGAACAGCTTGCCAGCCCATCCGCGGAAGCGCGTCTGTCGGTCCGGCTGACGCAGCAGGACGCAATCGACTCCGGTAATCTCACTCTGGCCAGTTCCGTCGGAATCATGCCCGACGAGCTGAATCGACTGCTCGAACAATTGAGGTCGACCGGCGAACTCGTGCAAATCGGATTGCGTGATCGCTCGTTCGAGGTTCATACAGGGCGACTGGAGAGTCTGTCGAAGTCAGTTCTGCGGACGATTCGGGAAGAGGTGATCCGTCATCAGCCACGCCGATCTCTACCTCCGCCGACCCTGCTGACCGCCTGTCGAGACATCACGTCGCTCGGTCTACTGGAAGCCGTCATCGATCAACTGATCCACAAGAAGCAGGTTGTCCGCATCGGCGACAATCTGGGACCGGCCGATCTTCAGGTACAACTGACAAAGCGACAGCGCAGGACACGCGACAGCATGCTGGAACTGGTCACCGCGGGAGGCCTGACGCCACCACTCGCGAAGGAGCTGACCGAGACCATCGGCGAACCGGCAAAGGAGATTAACCAGCTTCTGAATCTGATGGTTGAGGACGAGTTAATAATTCAAGTTGCCGATGGCCTGTTCTTCGCCCCGCAGGCACTGGAAGAAGCACGAGTCCTATGCCGGCAGGCGTTGAACGAACTGGAAACAGCGACGGTCGCTCAGCTCCGAGACGCGTGGGGCATGACACGTAAACACTCAATTCCACTATGCGAGTATTTCGACGCAATCGGAGTCACATCCCGCGACGGCAACAACCGCTCAGCCGGACCAGCAATCGATACAACTCTCCACACAAGCGCAACGTCCGGTGCCGAGCCCGTCAACACTTCGTCCCAATAGAATCAATCGCACGCCTGCGTACGCCACGCCCGCTTCCCCTCAGCTTTGGCCTCCTCACCAGAATGTGTGGGTGAAGTTCGGCTCTGGGAGTTTTGCAAGGTTGTGGTATAAAGCGAGTTCCAGCGTTTCTGGTGTGCGGAATCCGTAGGATTTTCTCATGGTCACTTTCGCCTTGTTGTTCAGACGCTCAACCACACCGGCGCTGAATTGGCCCTTCGCCCGGAAC